>CALKCH010000018.1 GCA_938083225.1 Candidatus Bipolaricaulota bacterium | reverse complement strand
AAGGGCGAAGGCGGGGTGCCCCTCGTTCAGGTGCACCACGGCTGGGCGGATGCCCAACGCCTCCAGGGCCCGCATACCCCCAACACCCAAAATCCATTCCTGTTTGAGTCTCTGCTCCAAGTCCGTGGTGTAAAGCTGCCCGGAGATAGCCCGGTCCCACGGCGCGTTCTCTTCGAGATCCGTGGTGAGGAGGAAAAGGGAAATACGGCCCACGCGGGTCTGAACAACCTGAACCTTAAGAGGTGGCTCGAACCCTGGGACCGCCAAGACGAGGGGCTCTCCGTCCTCCTTGAGAACCGGCTGGAGGGGATGGGCGCCGTGGTCCAAAACCATGTGATGTACGTCCTCAGGCCAGCCGTCCTCACGGATCCTCTGGGTCACGTACCCCTGGGAGTACACAAGCCCCACCCCCACCATGGGCAGGGCCATGTCGCTGGCCTCCTTCAGGGTGTCGCCGGCAAGGATCCCTAGCCCCCCAGCGTAGATAGGAAGCGAAACATGGATCCCGAACTCCGCACAAAAATAGGCGATCGGGGCAGAGAGTTCCAAGCTGGGTCGTGCTAAATCCGCCTGGTACTCGGCCATCACCTGGTCATAGAGGGCCAGGAACTCCGGGTCTTGGGCGGCTTTCGCGAACCGTTCCGGCCGGATGAGGCGCAGCATGAGCACGGGGTTGTGGGTGCTCTCCCGCCAGGCTTGGTAGTCTAGGGCCCGGAAAAGCCTGCGCGCTCGAGGATGCCACGTCCACCATAAGTTATAGGCGAGCTCCACAATCCCGCGGATGCGCTCCGGAACGTACGGTGTTTCCGGCGGCTTTTGCATACGCGCATCTTAGGCTCTGCGCTTCGCGATGACAAGAAGTACCATTCATTAAGGATGACGCGACGTCAACCTCAAGAGATCGCCGGGCAACCCAGTTTGCTCACGGACGACGATCTTTGGCTGTTCAATGAGGGGAACCACGCGGCAGCATATGAAGTCTTGGGAGCGCATCCCCTGCGGTGGCGGGGAAAATCCGGCACGTATTTTGCGGTATGGGCTCCCAATGCTGAGACTGTATCCGTGGTGGGGGATTTCAATGCCTGGGAGCCCGGGCGGAACCCGTTGCGGCCCCGGAGCAATTCCGGCATTTGGGAAGGCTTTGTGGCCGATGTGGGACCTGGTGCGCTGTATAAGTACCACATCGTTTCTCGCTACGGCTGGCAAGGGTTAAAAGCCGATCCCTTTGCGTTCTATTCGGAAATCCCCCCGAAGACAGCTTCCGTCGTTTGGGACCTTTCTTACCCCTGGCAAGATGGGGCGTGGCTTAAAGACAGAAGGAAACGTCACAGTCGGGAAGCTCCGATTTCGATCTACGAGGTGCACCTCGGGTCCTGGCAGCGGGGTCCCGACGGACGCCTGCTCACCTACCGGGAACTTGCCCCCCTTCTTGTGGACCATGTGCGCCGCATGGGCTTCACCCACGTGGAATTCCTCCCCGTCATGGAGCACCCGTTTTACGGGTCCTGGGGCTACCAGATCACCGGATACTTCGCTCCCACCTCCCGATACGGAACCCCGCAGGACTTCATGTACGTCGTGGATGCCCTGCACCAGGCGGGGATTGGGGTGATCCTGGACTGGGTCCCCTCCCATTTCGCCTCGGATCCCCATGGTCTGGGTTTCTTCGATGGCACGCCCCTCTACGAACATGCGGATCCCCGGCTTGGAGTTCATCCCGATTGGGGAAGCCTTGTTTTCAACTACGGTCGCCATGAGGTCCGCAGTTTTCTCCTTTCCAGTGCCTGCTTTTGGTTGGATCACTATCACGTCGACGGGCTTCGGGTGGATGCGGTGGCCTCCATGCTGTACTTGGATTTCTCCCGCGCTGAAAGGGCTTGGGTTCCCAATCCTCAGGGAGGCCGAGAAAATCTTGATGCCATCCATTTCCTGCGCCGGTTCAACGAAGAGGTCTACCGCCGTTTTCCCGAGGTCCAGACCTTTGCGGAGGAGTCCACGGCCTGGCCGGGCGTGTCCCGCCCCACTTATGCTGGCGGCTTGGGGTTTGGATTCAAATGGGACATGGGCTGGATGCACGATACCCTGGAATATTTCCGGCTCGATCCGATCTACCGCAAATATCATCACGGAAAGCTCACGTTCAGAGGCCTGTATGCCTGGTCAGAAAACTTCGTCCTGCCCCTTTCCCACGATGAGGTGGTCCACGGGAAGGGCTCGCTTTTGGGGAAAATGCCGGGCGATCCTTGGCAACGGATGGCCAACCTCCGGGTTCTTTTGGGCTACATGTACGCCGTTCCTGGAAAGAAGCTCCTTTTCATGGGCGGGGAATTCGGCCAGGAGAGGGAATGGAATCATGAAGGGGAGCTAGATTGGTGGCTTCTTTCCCGGCCGGAACACGCCGGGGTGCAGCTATGGGTGAACGACTTGAACCACCTCTATCGCGAGGAGCCGGCCTTGCACGAGCTCGACTGCGAGCCCGCGGGGTTTCAATGGGTGGTGGTGGACGATGCGGAGTCTGGGGTACTCGCGTTTTTGCGGAAGGCCAGGGACCCCGGGCGGTGCGTCCTTGTCGTGGCCCACTTCACGCCCGTGGTGCGCGTGGATTATCGGGTAGGTGTGCCCTTCCCCGGATTTTGGCGGGAGCTTCTCAATAGCGACGCCAAGGAATATGGAGGAAGCGGGGTGGGAAACCTTGGTGGGATATGGAGTGAGCCTGTCCCCGCCCAGGGCTTTTCCCACTCTTTGAATTTGACTTTGCCGCCGCTGGCCATCCTTTTCCTTCGGGTTGAGCCCGGACTCTAAGCCTTTGCCCAGGCAGCCCTGGGAGGGGTAACATCTCGTGGTATGGCTGCGGCTAGCGAGCTTCGTCCAGGGACCACGGTGCGGGTCGAGGGAGACCTTTTTCGGGTGGTGGAGGCCGCGCGCCACATGGGTAGCGCCCAGCAGAAGGGGCTAGTGTACCTCAAGATGCGCAATCTGCGTACCGGAGCTTTGGTGGAACGACGGCTTCGTCCAGACGAGGAAGTTCAAGAAGTGGAGCTTGAGCGCCGGCTTATGGAGTACCTCTACACCGACGGCGAAGCTTTTTACTTCATGGACCTAGAGACTTACGACCAAGTGGCCATTCCCGCGGCCATGATCGGAGAGCTAGAAGTTTTCCTGCAGCCCAACCAACGCCTTCCTGTGGAGCTCTATCAGGGAGCACCGGTTTCGGTGGTGTTTCCGGAGACGGTGGACCTGCGGGTAGTGAGCACGGCTCCAGCCATTCGGGACAAAGAAAGCCACGTGTACAAACCCGCGATGCTAGAAAACGGCCTGGAAGTGCTGGTTCCCCAATTCATCGGTGGAGGGGACATCATCCGTATAAACGTATACACCAAAAGCTACGTGGATCGGGTAGAAAAGCGGGGCTAGAGGACTAGCCCCGCGGTCCCTTTTTACAGGTTGATCTCCACTTGGGCCTTCTCCCGCGTTTCCTTGAGCCACGTGTTCCAAGCCTCGTCTTGCTTTTGGGAATAAAGCAGAGAGAAGATTTTCTCCCGCACCTCTGCTAAGGACAGAGGATTCCCTTGGTCATCGGTGAATTGGTCGGCATTATCCTCGTAATAGGTGCGGATTTCTTCGTCCGTTACCGTGAGGTCTCCGGTGACTGCCTGCTTCAGGGCTTCCAACAGGGCTTGTTGTTCTGCCTGAGGCCGAAGTTCCTCGCGAAACTCCTCCGGGGTGAGGCCTTCCTTGGCCAGTTCCGCCACAAGCTCCTCGTCCGATAGGCCGTAATAGCTCTTAATTTGCGTGAGGATTTGGTCCACGATTGCATTCACCCTGGTGGGATCGGGGGTGAGGCCCCGAGCCTGCGCTTCTTGGATTTGGATCTTGCGTAGGATGAGGTCCTCCAGCACATCGCGCTGGTAACGGGTGAGGAAAGCTTTCCCCTCGGGAGTGGTGAGCAGGGACTGGGCGAAACGCGGGTATTGGTAGTACAAGGAGAAGAGGATCTGGTTCAGACGGGTAGAGCCTTCCAGCTCTTCCCGCATTATGGGCTCCCCGTTGACGATGGCTACGGGAGCTTGGGCTAAGCCGCCTGTGAAAAAACCAACGAAAACAGCTAACGCCAAAAGCTTTTTCACTTTTCCTCCTTAATTCCTTCTTCCTCCGTCAGGAAGCCGGCCAGACGCCGCACAGCCCGACGCAGGTTCTTGCTGAGCTTGTCGTACTGGGCCCGCTCCTCAGGCGAAACAGAAGGCGGAGTTTTCTCCAAGGCCTCCAAGAAATGGCGCATGGCCACAGCCTGGGCCTTGGGATCCGCACGGAGGGCGATACGCCCAGCTTTGCGACACACTTCGGCGACGTCGGCGCCGCTGTAGCCCTCGGTGCGCCGGGCTAGTTCTTCCAAATCCACGTCGGGCCCCAAGGCCATTTCTTTCGTGTGCACCTTGAAGATGGCTAGGCGCGCCTTCTCGTCCGGAAGAGGAACGTAAATGAGCTCGTCAAAGCGCCCTGGTCGGAGAAGCGCGGGGTCGATGATGTCCGGCCGGTTCGTGGCCCCGATCACCACCACCCCCTTCAGTTCTTCCAGTCCATCGAGTTCGGCCAGCATCTGGTTCACGATGCGTTCTGTGACATGGGGCTCACCGATGGCTGTGCCCCGCCGCGGCGCCAGCGCATCGAGCTCGTCCAGGAAGATCACGGCCGGGGCCACTTGTCTTGCGCGCCGGAACACCTCGGCAATCCGCTGCTCGCTTTCCCCATACCACTTGGAAAGGAGATCCGAGCCCTTGGCGGTGATGAAGTTGGCCTGGGACTCGTTGGCCACAGCCTTGGCCAACATAGTCTTTCCCGTGCCCGGCGGGCCAAAGAGGAGGATCCCCTTGGGCGCGCGGATCCCCAGCCGCTGGAAGGCCTCGGGGTTGGCAAGGGGGAGCTCCACCGCCTCGCGCAGAAGCTGCTTTACTTCCTCCAGGCCCCCGATCTCCTCCCAAGTCACGGTGGGAATCTCGATCATGATCTCCCGCATAGCCGAGGGCCGCACTTCTTTCAGGGCGGCTTCGAAGTCCTCCCGCCGCACCACAAGCTCGTCCAGGACCTCTTTGGGGATCTCTTTAGCGTCGAGGTTGATCTTGGGCAGCACCCGGCGCAAGGTGTTCATCGCCGCCTCGCGGGCCAGGGCAGCTAGGTCACTACCCACAAACCCATGCGTGTGCTCGGCCAATTCATCCAGATTCACGTCCGGAGCGAGGGGCATTCCCCGGGTGTGGATCATGAGGATTTCCCTGCGGCCGTCCCGGTCAGGGACGCGCACCTCAATTTCCCGGTCGAACCGGCCGGGCCGACGCAAAGCGGGATCGATGGCCTCCACACGGTTTGTGGCACCGATCACAATCACGTTGCGCCGCTCTTTCAGGCCGTCCATGAGGGTGAGGAGCTGGGCCACCACCCGGCGTTCCACTTCCCCTGTGACCTCGCTACGCCTTGGGGCAATGGAGTCGAGCTCGTCAATGAAAATAATGGCCGGCGCGTTCTTTTGAGCCTCTTCGAAGATCTCCCGCAGGCGCTGCTCGCTTTCCCCGTAGTAGCGGGACATGATCTCCGGGCCGGAAATGGCGATGAAGTGAGCGTCGGTCTCGTGGGCCACGGCTTTGGCCAGGAGGGTTTTCCCTGTGCCCGGAGGCCCATAAAGGAGGACGCCCCGGGGAGGCTCGATGCCCAAGCGCGCAAAAAGTTCAGGCTTTTTGAGGGGCAGCTCCACCATCTCCCGGATCTTTTGGATCACGTCCCGCAGCCCCCCGATGTCCTCGTAGGTGACCTCTGGGACCTCCCGCCCGCGCTCGGCCACCTCCACATACTCGGGAAGGAGCTCGATCTGGGTCTCCGGGGTGATGCGCACGATTCCCCCAGGCTGGGTACTCACCACCTTGAGGAGAATTTCCCCAAATCCGAAGGACATGGGGGCCATCATCTCGAAGAAGTCCCGGAAGATGCGATCGGTGAGAAGATCGCCGCCGAAGGGCGCGCGCTCGGCCCGGCCGGCCGTGGAAACGACGTCGCCCGCGCGCACCACCCGCCCTACGAGGACAGCCCGCAGGCTCTCTGGAGGGAGAATGAGGCGCAGGTTGCGTCGAGCTGGGGCTAGAGTGACATGATTAGCGGGCTTCCACTTGGCTTTCCGCACCACCACCGTGTCGCCCACGCTCACCCCAGCGTTGGTGCGGATCAGACCATCCACACGGACGATGTCCAAACCTGCATCGGCCTGATACGCCAAGGCAGCCACAGCTCCAGTAAGCCTCTGCCCTTCGATCTCCACCGGCTCGCCCGGCTGAATGCCGATCTGCTCCAGGTATTGCCCGGCGATGCGAGCAATGCCCCGGCCCACGTCCTGCTGGAGAGCCTCCGCTACCTTGAGCTTCACCTCAGGACCTTGGTCTTTGGGCATCATCCCTCCTCACAGCGCGGAGATCTTACCCTCAATTTGGGAGGTTTAACCTTTGACCACGCCGATGGGGCGGACGCGCACCACCATGCGGGAGATGCCCACGCCGTGGCAGGCCTCCACCACCTCGGTCACGTCCTTGTAGGCCTCGGGCATCTCCTCCACCAGGGTCTTTTCGCCCGCGGCCCGCACCAGGATCCCTTTGGCCCGCAGTTCCTCCGCCACTTCCCGGCCGCTTTTTTCCCGCAGGGCCGCGGCCCGGCTCATCAGCCGGCCCGCCCCATGACATGTGGACCCAAACGTTTCCTTCATGGCCCGCTCCGTGCCCACCAGGATATAGGAGAGCGTGCCCATATCCCCGGGAACGAGAACAGGCTGGCCAATCTCGCGGTAGTCCTTGGGCACAGCGGGGTGCCCGGGTGGAAACGCCCGGGTCGCGCCCTTGCGGTGCACACAGAGCGTGACCTTGCTGCCGTCCACCTCGTGCTCCTCGATCTTGGCGATGTTGTGGGCCACATCGTAGATCACGAAAAGCCCGAGCTCCTTGGCGCTCTTTTTGAAAACCTGTTCGAAGGCTTCGCGCACCCAGTGGGTGATCATCTGCCGGTTGGCCCAGGCGAAGTTGGCCGCACAGGCCATGGCGGCAAAGTACTTCTTCCCCTCAGGTGATTCCACCGGAGCGCAGACCAACTGACGATCCGGCAGCTGGATCCCGTACTTGCGCGCGGCGTTTTGCATGACCTGCAGGTAGTCGTCGCAGATCTGATGGCCAAAGCCCCGGGAGCCGGTGTGGACCATGACCGTGACCTGCCCTTTGGCGGTGACCCCGAGCTTTTCGGCGACCGCCGGCTCGTAGATCTCCTCCACCACCTGGATCTCCAGGAAGTGGTTTCCTGCGCCCAGGCTTCCCAGCTGGGGCCGTCCCCGCTCCACGGCCCGACTGGAGACCGTGGCCGGGTCAGCACCAGCGAGGGCCCCGCCTTCCTCACAGTGCTCCAAGTCCTCGGGCCAGCCGAACCCCCGCTCCACCGCCCAGCGCGCGCCCTTCACCATCACCTGCCGCAGCTCCTCCGCGGTGACTCTGATCTTCCCGCCCATGCCCACCCCGCAGGGGACGTTAGCGAAGATCGCGTCCAAAAGCGCGGGAAGCCTGGGCTTCACCTCCTCCACCGTGAGGTTGGTGCGGATGAAGCGCACTCCGCAGTTGATGTCGTAGCCCACCCCACCAGGCGAGATCACGCCTTCTTTGACATCGAACGCAGCCACCCCACCGATGGGAAAACCATAGCCGAAGTGGATGTCGGGCATGGCCATGGAATAACCCACGATGCCGGGAAGGCAGGCCACATTGGCCACCTGCTCCGGGGCTTGATCATCGCGGATGGTGGGGATCATCTTTTCCGATGCGTAGATGATGCCGTCTGTGCGCATTTCGCGCTTGTAAGTCCGGGGAATCTTCCAGCGAAACTCATCGATGCGCTCCAAGGGCCCCTGCCACGCCTGGGACATCGTCGTTCACCTCCTGCATCAAGTTTACTCGATATGGGGCGATGGCTAGTTCTTCTAATGGGCTGCGTTGCTGACGACGGCTAGGAACATACACGGGCAAGAATTTAGCGGGCCGCCGTTTTCGAGGCGACCGGATGGCATAGCCCGTGAGGAAGACGTTGAGCACACTGTGGAGCTCCAGGTGGTGGGCGGCCACGTGCGGCCATGGTCACTCCGATGCCTCTGCCTTGCGAACTAGTCCCCCTGGGCTTTCCTCCCCGCGGCGAAGGTTCGACAACTGACTACCGCTTAGCTGGTCTGTACCCTGCAGG
>CALKCH010000017.1 GCA_938083225.1 Candidatus Bipolaricaulota bacterium | reverse complement strand
CGCCGTGATGGGCCGCAAGGTCGTGATCGTCTCGGACCGGCCCCAGACCACGCGTAACCGCATCCGCTGCATCTACACCACGAACGAGGCCCAGGTCGTGTTCGTGGACACCCCCGGGCTCCATCAGCCGGTGAACAAGCTCTCCGCGCACCTCGTCAAGGAGGCGCTGCGGGCGCTCGCGGGCGTGGACGAGCTCGTGTACATGGTGGAGCCCTGGGGCAAAGTGGACGAATACGACGAGACCGTGCTTCCCCGCATCCAGGCCCTGCCCTGCCCCAAGGTGCTCCTGGTGAACAAGATCGATCTGGCCAAGGGAAACGAGCTTCCCGAGACCCTTTTGGCCTACGAGCGCTTGGGGATCTTCAACGACCTCGTCCCCATCTCCGCCAAACGCGGGACGAACTTGGAGCGGGCGCTTCGGGTGATCATCGGCCACCTGCCTGAGGGCGAGCCCCTCTTCCCGCCGGACCTGCCCCTTCCCACCGATCGCCCCTTGGAGTTTTTCATTGCCGAGCTCATCCGTGAGAAGATCTTTCATCTCACCTATCAAGAGATCCCCTATTCTACAGCGGTGGTGGTGGAGGAGATCCGGGAGCGAGAGGACAAACCCCTCATGGAGATCTACGCCACGATTTACGTGGCCAAGGATTCGCAGAAAGGCATCGTGATCGGTGCCGGCGGCCAAAAACTGAAGGAGATCGGGAGAATGGCCCGCCTGGAGCTCGAGGCCATGCTGGGCAAAAAGATCTTTCTCTCCCTCCAGGTGAAGGTGAGGCCGAAGTGGACCGAGAGCGAAGCGGAGATCGCTCGCCTAGCCGGCGACTGATATACTCGGTCCCGATGCCCACCGAGGTGGTCATCGCCCCCATACGGGATTTCCCGGGCTATCGGGCCTGTGAGCGGCTGCAACAGGAGGTTTGGGGATTTGCGGATCTCTCCGTAGTTCCCGATCATCTCCTGCACATGATCGTTCAGGCTGGAGGGCTCCTTTTGGGCGCGTTCGACGGGGTGGGCCCAGGCCGAGAGCTTCTGGGATTTGCCCTTTCTGTGGTGGGACTCTGGGAGGGGAAGAAACTGCGCCACCACTCCCTCATGACCGCGGTGAAACCCGGCTACCAGGACCAGGGGATCGGGGAAAAGCTCAAACTCGCCCAGCGGGACCATGTCCTCCAACAGGGGATTGACCTGATCACTTGGACGTTTGATCCCTTGGAGTCCCGCAATGCCCACTTCAACCTGAACAAGCTCGGTTGTATTGTACGGAACTACATTCCCAATTATTTTGGTGAAGAAATGCGGGACGCCCGCAATCGTGGGCTTCCCGGCGATCGCTTCCTCTGTGAGTGGCACCTGAGAGCCCCGCGGGTGGAAGCCAAGCTTGGGGGAAAGAAGGCGCCGGAGCTCCGTCTGGCCGAGGCGGAGGTGATCAACCGGACCCAGCGCCTCTCCTCGGGACAGCGAGCTCCAACCGGGGGAAGGCTGGGATTAACCACGCCGTTCCTGCTTTTCGAAATCCCCCAGGACCTCCAGGCTCTCAAACGGGAGAACATTGAGGTGGCCCGGGCCTGGCGCGGAGAGTGCCGGAAGTACCTGGCACCCTATCTGGAAGAGGGGTATCTGGTCACCGGCCTTGTGCGCCAGGGCGCCCGAAGTTTTCTTCTTCTCGAGCGCGCGGAGCTGGCGGAGGTGCTGGCACGACCATGATCAAAGTGGAGCGCATGTCTCTCTTCTTGGTGGAACTTCCTTTGCTGAGCCCGTTTGTCACCAGCTTCGGTGAGGAACGGGTGAAACATGCGCTCTTGGTGAGCCTCAGCGGGGACGGGATCATGGGGTGGGGCGAATGTGTGGCCGGGGCTGGGCCATGGTTTTCCTCAGAAACGGTGGAGACCGCGCGGTACATCATCACCGAACACCTGCGGCCCATATTGAGCAATCGTAAAACGTTTGAGGACCCCTCAGAACTTCCCCGACTTTTTTCCGTTGTGCGTGGGCACCCGATGGCCAAGGCTGCTGTAGAGGCCGCGGCTTGGGATCTTTTCGCCCGGGCTCAAAAGAAACCCCTGTTCCAAGTTTTGGGGGGCGTGCGGGAGCACATCCCAGCCGGGGTCAGCGTGGGCATCCACCCCGATATCCCCTCTCTTTTGGCCAGCGTGGAGAGTTTTCTGAACGACGGCTACCAGCGGGTAAAACTCAAAATCAAGCCCGGTTGGGACGTGGAGCCGGTGCGCGCTGTGCGCGAACGTTTTCCAGAGGCCCTCCTTTCCGTGGACGCCAACGCCGCTTATCGACCGGAGGACGCGCCCGTGTTGAAAGAACTCGATCGCTATGGGCTCCTCATGATCGAGCAACCTCTGGGGTTCACCGACCTTCTGGAACACGCGCGCCTTTCCCAAAGTCTGGCCACCCCCATTTGCCTGGACGAGTCCATCGACTCGGCCCACCGCGCTTGGGAAGCTCTGGAGCTCGGGGCCTGCCGCATCATCAACGTGAAGCAAGGTCGTGTGGGCGGGGTCACCGAGGCCTTGGCCATTCATCGCTTGGCTTTGGCGCGAAGGGTCCCGCTTTGGTGTGGAGGAATGTTGGAAACCGGGATTGGCCGAGCTTTGAATGTGCACCTCGCCACTCTTCCGGGATTTTCTTTGCCCAACGACATTTCTGCCACGAAGCGCTATTTCCGCGAGGACATCGCTGACCCACCTTTCGAACTCGAAAATGGCCATATCCCCGTTCCCACCCGGCCTGGGCTGGGGGTGGAGATCAATTGGGATCGTCTTTTACGTTCCTGCACCTGGAGTAGGACCTGGAAGCTTTGAGGAGGGAAAAATGCGTAAGGTAGAGCTGGCCCGCCTCATTGACCATACAGCCCTTGGTCCTGATGTGGATCGCGCGCGGGTAGAAAAAGTGTGCCAAGAAGCGATCCAATGCAAATTGTATTCCGTATGCGTACCTTCTACCTTTGTGAGTCTGGCCCGCAAAATTCTGCGGGACAGCGGGGTGAAGGTCGGCACGGTCGCGGGCTTTCCCCACGGCCAGCACCGGCCGGAGGTCAAGGCGCTGGAGGCCCGATTGGCTGTGGAAGAGGGCGCGGACGAGGTGGACATGGTCATCCATGTTCCAGCCCTCAAGACCGGGGACTATGCCCAGGTTTTTGCAGAAATTCAGGCCGTACGCGAGGCCATGCAGAAGGCCGCCAAACCCCTGGTGCTCAAGGTGATCCTGGAGTGCAGCCTCCTCACGGAAGCAGAGAAGGTGGCGGGAGCGATCCTGGCCAAGGCGGCGGGTGCGGATTTCGTCAAGACCTCCACAGGATTTGGCCCGGGTGGCGCTACCCCGGAGGACGTGGCCCTTCTCCGGAGGGTGGTGGGGCCGAATTTTGGGGTCAAGGCTGCCGGTGGCATTGGCGATTACGCTACGGCCATGCGCATGGTGGAAGCCGGAGCCAACCGCATCGGTGCCTCCCGTTCCCTGGAGATTTTGGCCGGCGCACCGGACTAGCCTTGGCTGAACTAGCTAGGGATCGCGGCCTTGTCCTTTTCACCCAGGACCAGGCCGAAACTGATCGCCTCGTCTCTGTGCTTTCCGAGGCCCGCGGACAACTGGAGATCTTGGTGAAAGGAGCTCGCCGCCTGGAATGCCCCTGGGGAGCAGCTTTGGACATCCTAAACCTTTCCGAAATCATCTATTACCGGCGCCGCTTGGGGCTGCACCTTCTCCGAGAAGCCTCAGTCTTACAGGCCTTCCCCGCGATCAAAAAGGATCTCGCCCGCCTGGAGATTGGGTTGGCTGTGGCTTGCTGGGCCCGGGATTTAGTGCCCCGGGAGATCCCGGATCCCCGGCCGTTCCGGCTGACCCTAAGCTTCCTTTGGGCCTTGGAAGGAGGCGCAGAGCCAGTGGTGCTCCTCCGCGCTTACCGTCTGCGCCTGCTCTCCCTTTTAGGCTATCGCCCAGTCCTCCACGGTTGTCTTTCCTGTGGGGCAAAGGGGGAACTCACCTGGTCTCCAGAGCGGGGAGGCCTTCTTTGCCGAAGCTGCGGGGGCACGGGCGAAGAAGTCCCGCCCAGGATTTGGCGCGCCATGGAAGCCCTTCTCCGTTTGCCCTTAGTTGCCCTAAGCCGCCTGCGCCTTCCAGAACGCGATCTTGTCTTAATCGACGCGTTGACCCAGGAATTCCGCACGGCTCAGGTGGCGCGCTAGCCGAATCCCCCAAGTGGAGCTATATTTTGACCCCGTGGAACTGCGCATCTTTTCGTGCCAGAAACCAGAGTTTTCCGGAGAGGTTCAGGCTTTGTACGCAAAGAGCCCCGTGGGTTGGTTTGGCATCCTCCCCGGCCACGCGCCCGCCTCCTTCCTCCTTCAGGACACACCTCTGCGGGCCCAGCTCGTCCAAGGGGAGGAGAAGACGTTCCACGTGAAGCGCGGCGTTCTCCATGTGAGGAAGAATGTGGTGACCGTGGTGGCAGAAGAGGTGATGCGTGTCTAGGGTGTTTCTCACGGGATTTGGGGTGGTCAGTCCACTGGGCGTAGGGCGCAGCGCTTTCTTTCAGGGCCTGCGTGAGGGACAGATAGCCATCCGCCGTGTCGACGAGGTTCTGGACCTCCCAGGCCTCCCCGTCACGGTGGCGGCCCCGTGCGTGGATTTTGACCCCGTGGCTTTTCTTCCCCCACGGCGCGCGAAGCGGCTCGGCCGGGCGTCCCAAATGGCTGTGGTGGCGGCGCGGCTGGCTTTGGAGGATGCTCGTCTTTCCCCGCGCAAGCCGGGCGCAGTGGTGGTAGGTACAGGGATCGGCGCTCTGGAAGTGCTCCTGGAAAATCATCTTGTGTTTCGGGACCGCGGACCCGACCGAGTTTCTCCTTTCCTCATCCCCCTCATGATGCCCAACGCCCCAGCTGCAGAAATCTCCATTGAGCTAGGTCTCAAGGGGCCAAGCTTCGGGGTGGCCACAGCCTGCGCCGCCGGTGCCCATGCCATCGGTCTCGCTTTTCACCTCATCCGCCAAGGACAGGTCGAATGGGCTCTGGCTGGAGGCACAGAGGCCGTGATTCTGCCCCTGGTTTTGGCCGCTTTCGACCGCATGGGGGCTCTCTCTCGCAATCCTCATCCTGAACGCGCTTCACGCCCGTTCGACCGCGACCGCGACGGATTCGTGCTGGGGGAGGGAGCAGCCATTTGGGTCTTGGAAAGCGAGGAGCACTTGCAGGAGCGCGGAGGGGAGCCCTTGGCTGAGCTCCTTGGCTTTGGGCAGAGCTCCGATGCCTTCCACATAACCGCGCCGCCCGAGGATGGAGAGGGCGCAGTTTTGGCCATGACCGCGGCCCTGCAGGACGCCGGCTTGACCCCGGAAAGCGTGGACTACATCAACGCCCATGGCACTTCCACCCCCCTCAACGACCGCGTGGAAACCACGGCCATCAAAAGGCTTTTGGGCGCACGAGCTTATGAGGTCCCCGTGAGCTCCACCAAGTCCCAAATTGGGCATCTTTTGGGTGCCGCCGGAGCCGTGGAGGTCGGAGCCGTTCTGTTTGCGTTTTTGGAAGGGCTGATTCCGGCCACCGTCACCTGGGAAAACCGTGATCCTGAATGTGACTTGGATTACGTTCCCGGCAAGCCGCGGCCAGCCAAAGTTCGGGTGGCCCTGAAAAATGCCTTCGGCTTCGGCGGCCAAAACGCCTGCCTTGTCCTGCGCGCTGGGTAAGGGGGCCAGCATGCAAGATATAAAGGTTGCGGTGATCGGCACGAAATTCATGGGGCGCGCCCACGCCAATGCTTACCGCCAGGCACGTGCCTTTTTTTCCTGTCCTGTGCGTCTGAGCGTATCTTGTGGCACAAACGAAAAGGACACGAAAGAATTCGCCGAACGTTTCGGGTTCTCCCGCTCCATCACCCAATGGGAGGAGGCAGCAACAGCTACAGATGTAGACCTCGTGGATATCTGCGCTCCCAACGACCTCCATGCTCCCATCACTTTAGCTGCGGCCCGAGCGGGGAAAGCCGTGTTCTGCGAGAAACCTTTGGCGCGCACGCTAAAAGAAGCTCAAGAGATGCTCCGTACCGTGGAAGAAGCGGGAGTCCCTCACATGATCTGCTTCAACTACCGGTTCTTTCCGGCCTTGCAGCTCGCCAAAAAACTCGTTTTGGACGGAGCACTCGGGGAAATCCGCCAGTTTCACGCTCTGTACCTACAAGATTGGGGACTAACCCCGGGGCTTCCCCTCACCTGGCGGTTTCAACGGGAAAAATCAGGTTCAGGCGCGCTGGGAGACACGGCTGTGCACATCGTAGACTTGGCCCGCTTCCTTGTGGGCGAGATCACCGAGGTCACCGGTATGCTCAGCACCTTCGTGCGGGAGAGGCGGCTTCCGGATGGTTCCGGCTTAGGAAGAGTGACCGTGGACGACACCGCAGCTTTTTTGGCCCGCTTCCAGAGCGGCGCCACCGGAATTTTCGAGACAAGCCGCGTGGCGCTGGGCCGCAAAAATTTCATGCACTTAGAGGTAAATGGTTCCAGAGGAAGCATCGCCTGGAACGCCGAGGAGCCCAACTGGCTTAGGTTTTATTCCCTGGACGATCCTCCTCACCTCCGGGGCTTTCGCCAAATCCTCGTCACCGAAGAAACCCATCCCTACACGAAAAACTGGTGGCCTGCTGGACACATCCTCGGGTACGAGCACACGTTTGTGCACGCCGTAGTGGAGCTCTGCCGCGCTTTCGAAGAAGGAAGGAACCCCGAACCAAACTTTGTGGATGGGGTGCGCGCTCAAGCGGTGCTGGAGGCGGTCCTCCTTTCCCAGGGAAGCCAGCGGTGGGAAAGAGTTCCCCACTAAAACTGGGAGAGGAAGCGCAGGTCGTTTTGCCAAAACAGGCGAATGTCCTCGATCCCGTAACGCAGCATGGCCATGCGCTCGATCCCTAAACCGAAGGCGAAGCCCGTTACTTCTTCCGGATCATAGCCCACTTCCTCCAGCACTCGCGGATGGACCATGCCCGCACCCATGATCTCCAGCCACTTTTCCGTCCCCTTTTTGCGGATGTGCACCTGGGCGGAGGGCTCGGTGAAGGGGAAGAAGTCCGCGGAGAAACGCATTTCGTAGCCAGGGCCAAAGAAAGCCCGCACGAACTCCCCAATCACCCATTTGAGGTGGGCGAAGGTCAAGCCCTTCTCCACCCAGAGGAGTTCCACCTGGTGGAAGACCGGGGAATGGGTAGCATCGGGATT
Source organism: Candidatus Bipolaricaulota bacterium (assembly GCA_938083225.1). Taxonomy (GTDB): domain Bacteria; phylum Bipolaricaulota; class Bipolaricaulia; order Bipolaricaulales; family Bipolaricaulaceae; genus DTER01. Next base: position 33,964 of record CALKCH010000017.1, on the reverse strand, counting down.
GTCCCGGCGGTAGCACCGCCCCGGGCAAATGATGCGCACCGGCGGTTTACGCTCCTTCATCACCCTGATCTGCACGGGCGAGGTGTGGGTGCGCAAGAGCACTCCCTCCCCAAGATAGAAGGAGTCCCATTCATCCCGGGCTGGGTGGTCGGGGCCAATGTTCAAGGCCTCGAAGTTGTAGTATTCTGTTTCGATTTCTGGCCCGCTAGCCACATCAAAACCCAACCGCAAAAAGATCTCCTCGATTTCCAACCGCACCTGGGTGAGGGGATGAAGCTTGCCCAGTGGGCGCCATTTGCCGGGCAAGGAGAAGTCGTACCGCTCGCGGGCCAGCCGCTCCCATTGGGCCCCTTGGGCCAAAACCTCCCTTTTCTTGGCCAAAGCTTCCTCGATGCGTTCCTTGAGGGCATTGAGGATCTTGCCGGCTTCGGCTCGTTCCTGAGAAGGAAGATCCCGCAGGGAAGAAAAGAGCTGAGTGAGACGCCCTTTGCGTCCGAGGATCTGGATTCTTGCCGTTTCTAGGTCCTCCAGGGTCTTCACCCCACCGGAAGCCTTTTCCCACTGAGCCCAGATCTCCTCCGCAGCCCGCGCTAGTTCCGTTAAAGTCATGCTAATAAGTGTACGGCACATGGGACCCGCTCCCAAGTCTTTCACGCTCAGAAACTCTGGCCCTGTATAATGTGCCCACATGTCCATCGTTTGGTTCACAGATTTATCGGTGTCGCCAGAGATGAACCTCCTTCAGAAGTTTCGGGTTCTCCTCCACGAAGCTGGCCTAGAGGGGATCTTCAAGGCCGGGCAGCTGGTGGCCATAAAGCTCCATTTCGGGGAGCTTGGTAACCTCGCGTACTTGCGGCCCAACTACGTGCGCGTCGCTGTGGATGAGCTCAAGAAACTGGGGGCCAAACCGTTCCTCACCGATGCGAACACGCTCTATACGGGAACCCGCTCCAACGCCGTGGACCACTTGCTAACCGCTTTCCAGAACGGTTTTGTGCCGGAGGTGGTGGGCGGCCCGGTCATCATCGCCGACGGGTTGCGGGGCACGGACGAAATGGAAATCTCGGTGGACGGGGTCTATGTGAAGCGTGCGAAGATCGGGGCTGCGGTAGCCTTGGCCGATGCTCTTTTGGTTCTGACCCATTTCAAGGGGCACGAGCAAGTGGGGTTCGGCGGGGCCTTGAAGAACTTGGGTATGGGCAGTGCTTCCCGCGCGGGCAAGCTCCATCAGCATTCCACCTCTAAGCCCAAGCCCAACAAGGACAAGTGCACCTCTTGTGGGATGTGCGCGCGGTTTTGTCCCACGGGTGCGATCACGGTGGTGGAATACGCGGTCATCGACTATGACCGCTGTCAGGGCTGCGGCCAATGCGTGGCCCTGTGCCAGGTTGGGGCCATGGAGCCCGGGGAGGAGGCCTCCGTGGAAATTTTGGCCAGAAAAATCGCGGAGTACGCCAAAGCCGCGTGGAACGGAAGACCCGCCCTCTTCGCATCTTTTGTCGTTCAAGTTTCGCCCGATTGTGACTGCTGGGGCATGAACCGGCCGCCGGTAGCCCCGGACCTAGGCATCCTGGCCAGCTCCGACCCGGTAGCCCTGGACCAAGCCTGTATGGACCTCGTGCTTTCTGCGGTGGGCCACGATCCATTTTTGCGAGCCCATCCTCGGGCGAGCTGGGAAGAACAACTCGCCCATGCCGAGCGCATTGGCCTTGGCTCCCGCTCGTACGAACTCCGCCGCATCCTCACTGGGCTGGATCGTCATAAGGTATGAATTACAATGGCCAAGCCATGAGTGAATACCACGAGCGTCGACAGAGGCTTTGGCAAAAGGTGCGGGCTCACGAGGTGGATGCGTTTCTTTTGGTCAACGTGGAGGGCTCGGAGCAGCCCAACCTCCGGTACCTCACGGGCTTTACCGGCACGTTTGGGGTGCTGATCCTCGGTGAAGAAGCTTTGTTCCTCACGGACTCACGCTATACCGAGCAGGCGCAACACCAGGTGGACTTGCCGGTAGGGGAAGTGCGCGGCCGGTGGCTCCCAATGGTTATGGAGAAGATACGGGCTCTCGGGGCCAAGCGCGTGGGGATTGGGAGCACCCGCACCACCCTCTACCTCTTTGAGGAACTGCGTAAGGCTGGAGAAGGACTGGAATTCGTGTCTCTGGGCGCGCCCGTAGAAGAACTGCGCCGGGTCAAAACGTCTGCGGAAGTGCGCAAAGTCAAGGAAGCCGTAGAGCTCACCGAAGCTGGTCTGAAGTGGATCTTGACCGAGCTTCGGCCGGGGATGAGCGAGCACCAAGTCGCTTTGGAATTGGAATTTTGGTACCGCAAAGAGGGAGCCGATGATGTGGCCTTTGACCTCATCATCGCCGGGGGTCCACACAGCGCCATGCCCCATTACCGTGCGGGAAACACCGCGCTGCGGAAGGGCGAGGTGGTGCTGTTCGACATCGGAGCCCGCGTAGACGGATATTGCGCGGATCTCACACGTGTTGTGGCTTTAGGCAAGCCCGATCCGCAAGTAGAGGCAGTGTACAAAATCGTTCTTTCTGCAAATGAAGCGGGGATCAGGGCCATTGAAGCCGGAGCCTCCGGAATAGACGTAGATGCTGCGGCAAGAAAAATCATCGAGGAAGCTGGCTTGGGAGAAAAATTTGGCCATGGCCTTGGCCACGGCGTGGGCATGGAGGTCCACGAGGCCCCCCGCCTGTCCCCCATCTCCGAGGACACCCTCGTCCCGGGAAACTTGGTCACGGTGGAACCCGGCGTGTATTTCCCCGGCAAATTCGGGATTCGCATCGAAGACTTGGTCGTAGTGAGCGAAGACGGAGCCCAACCCCTGTCCTCGTTCCCCAAAGAGGAACTCGTTGTGATCTAGCGGAACGAAGATGGAGCTCAAAGCTATAGCCCGGCGGATTCAGGAAAAACACGGAATTCCTGCGACCGAGCGGGATGTGGTCCGGGTGTTTTCCGCAGCCCTGGCCTCTCCCGATATCTGGCGCATCGTAGATCTCTCAGAAATTCCGGTTCTGGCCACATGCGAGGTGCTTCGGGCCTTCGCGGAGGCAGGGTGGGTGGAGTTCATCAACGCGAGAGTTTCCGTCACCGAGGATGGAAAAGTTGTGGCGGAGAGCCTAGGAATTTCTCCAGCAAAGGAGCTGCGGTGTCCGCGCTGCCGTGGTCGGGGTCTGGAACTCACCCCCTTCGCCACTTTGGCTCAGGAATTCCACGAACTCGCGAAAAATCGCCCTGAAGCCAGCCAGGAATTCGACCAAGGCTACGTCACCGAGGAGACCACGGTGGCCCGCGCAGCTCTCCTCTACGCGCGGGGGGACCTGGTGGGCCGAGAAATCCTCGTTTTGGGCGACGATGATCTTGTGTCCCTCGCCTTGGCCCTGACCCGCCTTCCGCGGCGGGTAGTGGCCCTCGATGTCGATCAGCGTATTGTGCATTTCCTTCGGGAGGCTGCCCGGGAGAAAAGCCTGAACTTGGAGGTTCATGAGCACGATTTGCGCGACCCTTTACCTCCCGAACTTTTGCGCCGCTTCCACACGTTCGCCTGCGATCCCACGGAGAGCTACCGGGGGTATTTGGCTTTTGCTCAGCGAGGCCTTTCTGCGCTGCGGGGTCCCGGCTGTGCCGGGTATTTGGGCCTCACGCGTCTAGAAGCATCCCTCAGCAAATGGCGCCAAATCCAGCGGGCTCTGCTGGAGGCCGGAGCAGTCATCACCGACCTTTTCCCCAACTTCCACGACTACGTGAACTGGCCGTACATCGAGACCATGCGGGCTTGGCCGCACCTTCCGGTGAAGCGAGTTCCCGGGAAATTGGAGATCTGGTACCGCTCGGCCCTCATCCGCGTGGAGCTCGTGGAAGAACCGCAGGTGGAGAACGTCCGGTACGCTGGGGACATCTTCACCGACGAAGAGGCGGCCACCACTTGACCCCAGCCGCTATAATCGATGGCCATGGCTCGTAAACCGAAACCTACGCTAGCAGAGGCTCCGGCTACTCTTCCTTGGCCGCTCGTTCCCCACAAAGTCTTCTTCACCCGCGGTGTTGGACGGCACCGGGAGGAGTTGCGCTCCTTTGAGCTTGCCCTGCGGGATGCAGGCATCGAGAAGCTGAACTTAGTGCACGTTTCCAGCATCTTGCCGCCGGGGTGCAAGATCATCCCTCGCTCGGAGGGGCTCAAGGAGATCAAACCCGGACAAATCGCGTTCTGTGTGTTTGCCCGTTGCTCTTCTAACGAGCCTCACCGTTTAATCGCCGCGGCCATCGGCTGCGCGATTCCCGCCGATCCCAATGCTTATGGATACCTCTCAGAGTACCACGCCTTTGGGGAGAACGAGAAGCAGGCCGGCGACAAGGCTGAGGATCTGGCGGCCTCTATGTTGGCCTCAACCTTGGGAATCGAGTTCGATGACGAACTCGTGTGGGACGAAAAGAAAGAGATTTGGAAAATTAGTGGAAAAATTGTGCGCACTATGAACGTCACCCAGTCCGCTATCGTGGATAACAAAGGCTACACCACCGTGGTGGCTGCTGCGGTGTTCCTCTTTTGAGGAGCGGGATCATGCCCAAAAAGGGAGACTACTTGCGCGAACCCGTTCGGCACATCGATCCGAAGAGTTTCAACGCCGTGCCCGTGATCGAGGCCATGGGGCATATGTCGTATCAAGCCCGAAACCTGGCGCACGTGGCCAAAATTTACGAGCAGATGCTCGCCGATCGCGATTGCACCGTCATCTTGTGTCTGGCTGGTTCCCTGGTCAACGCCGGGCTCAAACAGTGCATTGTGGACCTCCTCCGCCACAACATGGCCGATGCGGTGGTCGCCACAGGGGCGAACATCGTGGATCAGGATTTCTTCGAGGCCCTGGGGTTCAAACACTACATGGGCAGCCCCGATGTAGACGATAACGAGCTTCGCGAGCTTCACATCGATCGCATCTACGACACCTTCATCGACGAGGACGAACTGCGGGTTTGTGATCGCACGGTGGCAGAAATCGCCGACAGTTTACAGCCCGGCGTGTACTCCTCCCGGGAATTCGTGCGAGAAATGGGGCGCTACCTGGCCGAACGGGGGATAGGCGAAGATTCCATTGTGCGGGTGGCCTACGAGAAAGCCATCCCCATTTTCATCCCCGCTTTTTCCGACTGCAGCGCGGGCTTCGGCCTGGTCCTTCACCAGTGGCGCAATCCCCAGCGCCATGTGGCCGTCGATTCGGTGAAAGATTTTCTGGAGCTCACGCGCATCAAGATCGCCGCTAAGGACACAGGATTGGTGATGGTTGGCGGCGGCGTGCCCAAGAACTTCGCCCAGGACGTTACGGTGGCCGCGGATGTATTGGGTTTCCCTGTGCCCATGCACAAATATGCGATCCAAATCACCACAGCCGATGTGCGCGACGGCGGCCTTTCCGGCTCCACCCTCAAGGAAGCCAGCTCCTGGGGCAAAGTGGCCCAGGGGTTTTCCCAGATGGTCTGGGCCGAAGCCACCTTAGTCTTCCCGCTTCTCGTGAGCTATGTATACCACAGGGGGACGTGGAAGGAACGCACGGCCAAGCGCCTTTCCGCGTGGCTGGACGAGGCTGTACATCTTCCGGCCCCTTAACTCCCGCGGGGTGGCCAGCGCCTCACCCCTTCTGTAGAATTTGGGCATGACCCGAAACCCTTCGGGTGGTCAGACCCGTTTGGGCGCACACCCAAATGGGTTCATTTTTCGGCCCATTCGTGCCCGGGAAGGAGGTGAACGATGCGGGAGCTCGGGAGGCACCTTGTGGTGGAGCTGTGGGGTTGCCAAGCAAACCTCAACAATCCGGAGGAGATCCGGAAGGCCTTGGTGGAGGCTGTGCACCGTGCCAATGCCACCCTCATCGATGTACACGTTCATACCTTCAATCCCCATGGGGTATCCGGTGTGGCCGTCATCGCTGAATCCCATATCTCTCTCCATACCTGGCCGGAGCACGGGTACGTGGCGTTGGACGTGTTCACCTGTGGGGAGAACGTGGTTCCGGAGGCGGCCTTCCAGGTTTTGCGGGACCTCTTCCGCCCCCAGCGCACCCACCTCATCGAGATCAAACGCGGAATTCAACTATGACCGGTGGTAGACAACCGGGAGAAGATTGGTTATGTGAGGAACAGGAACCGGGCGTCTGGTTTTGCTTGGGCGTCCGCAGTTGGCTCGTCCGCCGGAGAACGCCGTACCAGCGGCTTGACCTAGCGGAAACAGAGACCCACGGCCGGGTCCTGGCTCTGGACGGAAAGTTCATGCTCTCCGAGCGCGACGAGTTTTTTTATCACGAGATGCTGGTGCACCCCGCGCTCCTCGCTCATCCCGCGCCAGAACACGTGCTCCTTGTGGGCGGAGGTGACGGCGGAACACTTCGCGAAATCCTACGACACCCCGTGCAACATGTGACCTTGGTGGAGATCGACCCCGAGGTCCTCGCCGTGAGCAAAGAGTGGCTTTCCTCCGTCCATCAGGAAGCGTTCTCTGATCCCCGGGTGCATGTACACATTGCTCCCGGGGAAAAATACCTGCCCGCGCACGTGGCCGAATTTGATGTGATTGTTGTGGACTCTACAGACCCCGTTGGCCCAGGCACTGCTCTTTTTCAAAACGAGTTCTTTCGTGCCTGCCGCAACGCGTTACGAAGAGGAGGAATTTTGGCATTGCAGGCGGGAAGCCCTTGGGTTCATCCTGAGGAGCTGCAGGGGGTAGTGCGCGCCCTGAAAACCCTCTTCCCCACCGTCCTACCGTACTTAGGGTTCATGCCCCTCTATCCCTCGGGAATATGGGCTTATGTCCTGGCGCTGGAGAAGATGCCTGCGCCGGAAGACCTGGACCGGCGTTTCCGGGAACGGGGCCTTTCCCCACGTTATTTCACCCCCGCTGTGTTCCAAGCGGCCACGGTCCTTCCGCCTTTTGTAGCTTCCCTTCTTTCCCCATGCCCCACCGCCTGAGCTTCCTGGGCACGCATGTATCTTACAAGGAGGCCCGCGTAGTGATCTTCGGGGTGCCCCTGGAGCGCACCACCAGTTGGCGAGGCGGCCAAGCTCAAGGTCCCCAGGCCATCCGCGCCGCCTCCGATTCCGTGGAGTTCTTCACCCACCACTTCCGTAAAGACGTGCGAGCCGCGAGAATCGCGGATCTTGGAGACCTCGACCCCTACCGCCCATTCGAGGAAATCCTCGCCGAAACCGAAGCTGAAGTGACGCGAATCTTAGGGGATGGGAAAATCCCGGTGGTCCTAGGAGGTGAGCATACCTTGGTGGTTCTTGCGGTGCGGGCGGCCAAAAAATTCGGACCTCTTCAGGTCTTAGCCCTGGATGCCCATTCCGATCTGCGCCAGGAGTATCTGGGCCTTTCTCTCTGTCACGCCACCGCGCTCCGCAGGGCCAGCGAGCTTGTGGAAAACCTCGTAGTGGTTGGCGTACGCTCCTTTTTTGGCCCCGATTTGGAGGAACCGGTTTTCGCTTCTATCCAAGATTTCCAGGAGAAACTGCAGCCAAATTTGCCCATTTGGTTCAGTGTGGATTTAGATGCTTTTGACCCGAGCCTCTGCCCGGGGGTGACGAACCCTGAACCGGGCGGAATTTTTTGGGCCGACTTCATCTCCGTTCTCCGCAAGCTCCGGGACTTCAGGGTCATCGGGATGGACCTAGTGGAACTCGCGCCCATTTGGGACCCGTCCGGAGTTTCTGCTGTATGCGCGGCAAAAGTCCTCATCGAGGCCATCGCCGCCCTCTGGACTTGAACTTCTCCGCGTCTCTTTCCTCCGATAAAATAGGATAAGCGCTTTGATCCTATGGAGTCCAACTGGCTTGCGGTTTTGGGCACGATAGCTGAGGTGGCCGTGACGGGCGGCGCGCCCCGGGAAGTTATTCAGCAGGCGCTGGCAGAACTTCTTCCTCATTTGGGATTCGCGGCTGGAGCCGTATACCTCTGGGAAGACAAACTACGGTTGTTCGCCCAGCACGGTTTTTCTGAGCCTTTGGCCAAGGACGTTGATCCCCACATCCATCCCGCTTTGGGTCAGGCTCTCTCCCAAAGAAAACTCGTGGTGGACAAAGACTCTGGGCATCTTCTCCCCGAGAATCCAGAGCTGGTAGTCGTTCCCCTCTTTGTGGGCGAGCGGCCCCTGGGAGTCCTAGTGATCAAGGCGCAGCGGGTCCCCGGTCCCTCCAAACTGGCCTGGCTGGAGAGCGCGGCGGGGATGTTAGCTCTGGCCTTGGTTTCTTCCCGCAAACAGGCGGAAGCCGAGGAAAGTCTCCAAAGCTTTCGTCAACTCGTAGAAAACGAGCTCGTGGGTTTCTATGTTTTACAGGACGGAAAAATCGTGTTTGCCAATAGCGCCTTATGCCGCATGAGCGGCTACACCCGCGAAGAGCTTTTGAGCCGAAGCTATTTGGACTTCATCCATCCCGAGGACCAGGCCTTAGTCAAGGAAAACCTAGAGCGAAGGCTGCGGGGCGAAGAGGCGCTCAAGCGCTACCGGTTTCGGGCTCTGCGCAAGGACGGAAGCCTTCTCGTCTTGGAAGTACAGGCTTGGCCTATTGTTTTTCAGGGCCGGCCTGCGGTCCAAGGCATTCTGCACGACGTCACCTGGGAGGTAGAGGCGGAACGCCTGCGCAAGAGTCTGCTTTCCGCAGCCCGAGAGATTTTGGGTGCGGCCACGGTCGAGGACGTTTTGCGCCGGGCGGCCCAGGCGGTGGTGGAGCATTCGCCATTCCGGCGGGCCGTGGTTTGCCTTTATGACCTCCGATATGAGCCACCCCTCGGGGGGCCGGTGACGGCCTGGGCCGCGGCTGGGCTCACACCCGCGGAAGAAGAGCAGCTACGAGCTCAGGGTGGCCTTGTGCCCGAACTGCGCCGCCTAGCATTCCAAGAAAAGTTCCGCGTCGGCCGGTCTTACTACATCCCTCACGACCAGGTACCATGGGCGCCCTCCTACGGCCTTCCGGGAAAACGCGCGTCCGATGGCTGGCATCCTGACGATTTCCTGTTCATTCCCCTGCGAGGAAGATTGGGCATCATCGGCCACATCTCTGTGGACGAGCCAGTGACCCCCAAGGCTCCTACGCTGGACATGTTGGAACCTCTTGAGCTTTTTGCAGAGTTCGCCGCGTTGGCAGCCGAGCGAGCTTTTGAACTCGACGAACTGCGGCGTCACAAGGAGTGGCTAAGGGGAGCGTTCCACTTGGCCCACAAATTTGGCCAGTGCATCTCCGTAGAGGACCTTCTCCACAGCACTTTGGACGTGCTGGCTCAGGAGGTGAATTACGAGTTCGGAGCGGTTCTCCTTGTGGAGGGCAAGGAGTTAGTGGTTCAGGCAGCGCATTCTTCTCTGCCTGGCCCTCGTTATGCTCTCGGGCAACGGATTCCACTGGAGCAGGGCGTAGTGGGCTGGGTGGCCACCCATCGTCAGCCCTTGCGGCTGGAGGAGGTAGGGGAAGATCCCCGCTACATCCCCGTTCATCCTGCGATCCGCGCGGAGCTGACTGTGCCCATTTTGTTCGGCGAAAAACTTCTGGGTGTGTTGGACGTGGAGAGCGTGGAACCTGGCCGATTCCGCGCCCAAGACGAAGAGTTTCTTTTGGCAGTGGCCGAGCTTTTGGGCATGGCCCTTGTGGGATTGAGGGCCCGGGAAGACCTAAAAGAACTGAGCCTACGCGATCCTCTCACGAACCTTTACAACCGCCGATATCTCCTGGAGGTTCTGTCCCACGAGCGCCAGAGGGCCCGGCGTTACGGAGCACCGTTCAGCCTGGTCATTTTGGACCTGGACAACTTCCGAGAGGTGAACAACCGGTTTGGTCACGCCCGAGGTGACGAGGTGTTGCGGGGAGTGGCCGAGCTGTTGCTGCGGAACTTGCGGAGCTGCGATTTCGTTTTCCGCTACGGAGGAGACGAGTTCTTCTTGGTCCTGCCGGAGACGGATTACGCTGGCGCGGAGGAAGCGGTGGCCCGAGTGCGCCAGAAGCTGCGGGCTTGGAGCCACAGCCTGGACTTGGGGCTGACCCTAGACTTCTCGGCTGGCATTGCCGCTTATGATCCCGGTCGGCCCCGCCCTCTAGAGGAGCTCCTGAGCGAGGCCGACGCCCGCCTCTACGCCCAAAAACGTGTCCGCGCCAGCTAAAGTGACACCGCTGCCCCAGGAATGCGCGGAAAAAGACGCACCTCACCCACGTGCGCAAGGCCTAGGATGAACCGGACCAACCGTTCTATTCCGATCCCAAACCCAGCCGAGGGGGGTAACCCCTCCTCCGCCAGGCGCAAGAAGCCCGCGTAATCCTCGGGATCGAGCCCCTGACGCATAATCCGGGCGCGAATGCGTCCCGGCTGATATTCTCGCTCGCCCCCGGAAAGAGCTTCTCCGTAGCCCTGGGGATAGAGGAGGTCCATATCCACCAGAATCCCGGGCCGGTCCGGATCCTCGCGATCGTAGAACTCCCGCTGATCGATGGGGAAATCCACAATCCAAACGGGGATCGAGCTCCGCTCGGAGAGCGCCTCTTCGAAGTTTTCTCCGAACTCCTTCTTGGCCTCGTGCCAGGAGATGCGGGGGAAGGGGCGCGGGTAGGTGAGCAATTCCCGGCCCCGTGCAGCCAGCTCCCGGCCGAAGTCCCGGCGCACTTCCTCAAGCACATGGATGAGGAGGCGCTCGCCCAAATCCATGAGGACGTCCCGTGTGGCCTCTCGCACCTCTAGGTCGAGCTGAACGAATTCAAACAGGTGCCTTCCCGTGCTCCCTCGCTCCTGCGGCTCTAGCCGCACGTTGGGGGAGAAGGAGAAAATCTTCGGACAAACGCGCACGGCTGCCTGCTTGTGGAAGATCATGCTCCGGGTGAGGTACCAGTTTTGGCCATAGGCGGAGATGATGGCCCGGTCCGGCGTGGTGCGCAGCGGGTCCGTCACCGGAGCCAGGATCACCGGCAAAAGCTCCACGAATCCTTCCTCCCCTAAAAACTCCCGGCACGCCCCAAGCACTGCACTCGTGACTTCCAACGCCAAGGCGAAAGGTTTCATTCTTCCCTCCCTGAGGGTCCAAAAAGCCAAAAAGGAAACCCAGGACTACGACGCTTTGGTTCGAGGAAAAAAGAAGGAAATTACGCCCCGGCGGGGGCGTTGGCCGGGCCAAGCGGGCGAAGCAAAACCCTCTCTTGTTGAGGCACGTATTCTAAATACCACAACTTGAGCCCCCTGTCAAGGAGGGGGTGAGGGACCGTTTCTGGGGCTCCCCGGGGGGTGGGAAGAAAATCCGCAAAAATCTTTGTCCAAAGAGGGGAAAATTGGGGAGCGCCACTAGTCCATGAACCGAGACAAAAAGTCCTGCACGGCGCTCAAGGTGGGAAGGCTGGGCACCGCGCCCTTCTTGGTGGTAGCAAGAGCGGCCGCGGCGTTGGCAAAGCCAATGGCTTCGTAGAGCCCGCGGCCGGCCCCCAACTTCACCCCCAGTCCGGCGCAGAAAGCGTCACCGGCACCCGTGGCGTCCACCACCTCCACGGGGAACGCGGGAAAACGGGCGAGCCCCTCGGCCTCCACCAAATAAGCGCCCGAAGCCCCAGCCGTGACCACTAAAGCTTTCACTCCCTGCGTCAGAAAAGCTCGCCCCACTCGTTCCAGCTCCTCAGGATCCCCAGACCAACCACCAAGAATGCGAAATTCCTGAGCGTTGGGAACAAGCACATCTACGCGGTTCAAGGGCAAAGCGGTCAAGTCCTGGGCGGGCGAGGGGTTCAAGATGACCAGAGGCCGTTCAGGAGGAAGCCGGTGGAAAACGCTGGCCACCACGGCTAAAGGGATTTCAAACTGGAGGAGAAGGACATCGGCCCTAACCAAAACGGGAAAGATTCGGGCAAGATAAGTCTCGTCCACGAGAGCATTGGCTCCGGGCGCGTAGGCGATCATGTTTTCTCCCTGGAGATCCACGAGGATTGCGGCGGTACCGGTTTGGGCAGACACCTCTTCCACAAAGCTCACATCGACCCCATTGTCTTTGGCCACAGAAAGAAGTTCTGCTCCGAACGGGTCGTTTCCCACACGGCCGAAGAGCACAACCTCCGCGCCAAGTCGGGCTGCAGCCACCGCCTGGTTCAGGCCTTTCCCCCCAGGATAGCGAGCAAAACTGCGACCCAATACGGTCTCGCCTGGCTTGGGAAGCCTCTCCACAGTGGTGACAAGGTCCATGTTGAGGCTGCCGAGAACAGCTATCCTCACAGCTCCACCGTCTCTCGCCATGCCGCAATGTGCACGGAATAGCCGTGGTCGGCGAGGCGGGCGGCCAGGGCTCCCAAGGCCCGAGGCTCACCGTGTACAAGGAAAGTTTGGCCAGGATCGGCGTGCAGCGCCCAGTCCACGAGAACCTCCTGGTCGGCGTGAGCAGAAAGGCCCTCAATGCGCCAAATCCCAGCCCGCACGGGAACAAGACTCCCCAGGATCTCCACCTCCGGAGCACCATCCAAAATGGCCCGGCCCAGGGTCCCTTCCGCCTGATACCCCACAAACACGATGGACGATTCCGGTCTTGGCAGATTGGCCCGGAGATGGTAGAGAACGCGACCACCCGTACACATGCCTGAACCAGCAATGATGATCACCCCGTCCTCCTCGGCGATCTTCTTGGAGGCAGCCTTGGAGAGGGTGTACTCCAACAGTTCAAAGTCAAAGGGGTCTTCTTTTTTGCGGAAAATTTTCCGGGCTGGCTCAGGGAACCTTTCAGTATAGCGCTCAAAAATCTTGGTGGCTTGGGTAGCCAGTGGGGAATCCAAAAAGATCTTGGTCCGTGGAATTTTTCGCTCCTTCCACAGCCAAAAGAGGATGTACAACACCTCTTGCGTGCGTTCCAGGGCGAAGGAGGGGATGACCACGTTTCCCCCGTTCCTCAGGGTCTCCACGATCACCCGGCGCAGCTCCTCCACGGAGTCAGCCAGCGGAGGATGGAACCGGTCGCCGTAAGTGGATTCCAAAATGAGCGCGTCCGCCTTGGGAGGATAAACAGGGTCCTCCACCAATGGCTTTCCTCGGTTCCCCAGATCTCCGGAGAAAACCAAGGTTTTCCCCTCCCCTTTGATCTCCACAAACGTCGCGCCCAGGATATGTCCAGCATCGTGGAACTTGGCCGTAATCCCTCTTCCCAGCTCCACCTCTTCCCCGTACTCCACCAACACGGAGAACCGGTCCAAGGAGTCGAGGGCATCCTCCACGGTGTAAAGGGCTCCTTCTTCTTCCTCCTCCTGAATGCGGGCGGCGTCCATGAGCATCACTTGGGCGATGTCCCGCGTGGGAACAGTGCAAATTCCTCGGCCTTGAAAGCCCTCACGCACCAGGCGCGGCACGAGCCCAAGATGATCCAGGTGTCCATGGGTGAGGATGAGCCAATCCACCTGAGCGGGATCGAACGAAAAAGGCTCGGTGTTCCTGACCTCGAGCTCGGGCAGGCCCTGGAACATTCCACAGTCCACGAGGATTTTTGTGCCTTTGGTTTCCAGAAAAAAGCAGGAGCCTGTGACAGTTCCCGCCGCGCCGGCAAACGTCAATCTCATGTCGCACCTCCTTGGCTTCGGCAGCGCTCGCATGGTTCGCCCTGGGCGTGAGCTAAAAATTCTTCGCGGAAATTTTCCAAAGCTGACCGCACTGGCAAGGCCAGGGATTGGCCAAGGGGACAAAGGGAGCTGAGTCTCATAGCCTCCACAATTTCCGTCATGCGGGCCAATGTGTCTGCTCCGGCTTTCCCGCACTGCACTCCTTCCCACAGCCGCACCAGAAGGTCCGTGCCCGCCCGGCACGGCACACATTGACCACAGGACTCGTGCTGGAAAAAGCGGAGAATGCTGCCCAGCATGTCTACAATGCACGTGGTCTCGTCCATGACGAGGACGGCGCCGGAGCCCAAAACGGCCGCGCGCCCAGCCAAAGAGTCGAAATCCAAAGGCACGTCCAAGTCTTCAGGGGTGAGAAAAGCGCCAGCCGCCCCACCGATGAGCACAGCCTTCAGGGCCCTCCCGTCGCGCAACCCCCCGCCAAGCTCGTAGATCAAGGTGCGCAAGGGTGTACCCATCTCCACTTCCACGAGGCCAGGAAAGCGCACGTGCCCGAGAACGGTGTACACCTTGGTGCCCGGGCAGGTGGGGGTGCCCAGCGTTCGATACCAGGCGGCGCCGCGGATGAGGATGTCCGGGACGTTGGCCAAGGTCTCCACGTTGTTCACCACCGTGGGTTTCCCCCAAAGCCCATAGGTCACGGGGTAGGGCGGGCGAATGCGGGGCCAGCCGCGCTTACCCTCCAGGGACTCGAGGAGGGCAGTTTCCTCGCCACACACGTAGGCGCCTGCACCCGGCCGCACCTCGATGTCGAAGGAAAAGCCACTTTCCAAAATGTTTTCGCCCAAGAGTCCATAGGCGCGAGCCTGCTCGATGGCCCGAGCGAGTCGCCGGATGGAGAGCGTGTATTCCCCGCGCACGTAGACGATGCCGAGCCTGGCGCCCACGGCATAGCCGGCGATGGTCATGGCCTCGAGGATGCGATGGGGGTCGCCCTCGAGGATGAGCCGGTCCTTGAAGGTGCCGGGCTCGCCCTCATCGGCGTTGCAGATCACGTATTTTTCGGAGCCAGGAGCGCTGCGCACCGCTGCCCATTTGAGTCCGGTGGGGAAGCCCGCGCCGCCACGGCCGCGCAGGCCCGCGCGCCGCACCTCTTCGATCACTTCCTCCGGCTTCATCTGGAAAAGGATCTTGGCCAGGGCTTCGTAGCCGCCCTGGGCGATGTACTCCTCGATGTTTTCTGGGTCGATCACCCCCACCCGGCGCAGGACCACCCGGGTTTGTCGGCCCAAGATTTCGCCGGGCCGCGCCACAGGAGCCGCGATGGGCAAACGCAGCCGCTCCACGGGCCGGCCCTTGAGGAGATGTACCTCCGCGATCTCCCGCACATCCTCTGGCCGCACCCCTCCGTAGAAAACGCCGTCGGGATAAATGGCGAGGACCACACCCCTTCCGGAAATGCCCAGGGTTCCGGTTTCCACGACTTGGACTTCCTCGGCCAGGCCCAATTCCGCAAGGGCCGCGCGCAGGGCGGCCAGAACCCGCTCCACGCCGGAGAGACGGGCCTCCTCGTCCACCGCCACCAACACGTGTGCCCGCGCCGGCCTCATCCTTCCTCCCTTAAGCGGCGGAGAATTTCCCGCACCCGCTTTGGCGTAAGATTTCCCACCACTTCCTCATCCACCATCATCACCGGAGCTACCCCGCAAACACCAAGACAACTCGTGACTTCCAAGGTGAACAGGCCATCGGGTGTGGTTTCCCCGGCTTTGATCCCCAGTTTCCGCTCCAGTTCCGCCAGCACGGACCCCGCGCCCCCTAAGTGGCAAGTAGGAGAACCACAGACCCGGAGAATATGGCGGCCGCGGGGCCGGAGACTGAACATGGTGTAAAACGTCACGGCATCGTGCACCCGCGAGAGGGGTAGGCCCAAATACTCCGCAGCAAGCCGAAGATCCTCCGGGGTCAAGTAATTCTGGGGATTGGCCCTTTGCAAGGCATGCAAAAGAGCGAGGAGCACATCCGGCGAGCGCGGAAACCCTTGAAGAATCGCGGTTTTCTCCACGGTCACCCCTTTCTCCCCGGCCTTTTTTGCACCGCCCCAAACGGGCAAGCCTCGAAGCACGCTCCGCAGCGGATGCATTTCTCCAGCCAGATCCGGTAGGGTGGAACCCCAGGCTGGCCTTCCACAGCGCCGGTGGGGCAGGCGCGCCGACAAAGATCGCAAGCGCGACAGAGGTCGGGGTCGATAACGTAGTGGATGAGGTCTGGACAAACGCCGGCCGGGCAGGCCTTGTCCCGAATGTGGGCCAAATACTCGTCCCGGAAGTAACGCAAGGTGGAGAGGACGGGATTGGGCGCGGTCTGCCCCAATCCGCAGAGGGAGGCGTCCTTAACGAAATGGGCCAGCCGCTCCAACTCGGCCAAATCTTCCTCCGTCCCTTCCCCACGCGCGATTTTCTCCAAAAGCTGGAGCATAAGCCGCGTTCCCACTCGGCAGGGAACGCACTTTCCGCAGGATTCGTCGGCGATGAACTCCAAGAAGAACTTGGCCACATTGACCATGCAGGAGGAGCTGTCGAGGACGATGACGCCCCCTGAGCCCATGATGGCGCCGTAGTCCTTGAGGGATTCGTAATCGATGGGCACGTCCAGAAGACTTTCCGGCAGACACCCCCCAGAAGGGCCGCCGATCTGCACGGCTTTGAACTTGCGACCCTGGGGAACACCGCCGCCGAGGTCGAAGATGAGCTCCCGCAGGGTGATTCCCATGGGCACCTCCACGAGGCCGGTGTTCTTCACCTGGCCTGCAAGGGCAAAGACCTTTGTTCCCTTGCTTGTGGCCGTGCCCATCTGGGCAAGCCAGTCCCCGCCGTTCAGGATGACGTGGCGCACGTTGGCGAAAGTTTCCACGTTGTTGATGAGGGTGGGTTTCCCGAAGAGACCCGAGGTGGCAGGATAGGGTGGGCGCGGCCGAGGTTCGCCTCGCTTCCCCTCGATGGAGGCGATGAGGGCGGTTTCCTCACCGCACACGAAGGCTCCGGCTCCCATGCGTAGTTCCACATCGAAGGAAAAATCCGTGTCGAAAAGGCGCGGCCCCAAAAGGCCCAGCTTGCGGGCTTGAGCGATGGCCACTTCCAGGCGTTTCACTGCCAAAGGATATTCGGCTCGCACGTAGATATAGCCCTTCTCCGCGCCCACGGCGTAGGCGGCGATGGCCATACCCTCGAGAACGCTGTGGGGATCACCCTCGAGGATGGCTCGGTCCATGAACGCGCCGGGATCACCTTCATCGGCGTTGCAGATCACATACTTGGGGTGCCCCTTGGCCTCGCGCACAGCCTGCCATTTTTTCCCGGTGGGGAAGCCAGCTCCGCCCCGGCCGCGCAGTCCCGAACGGGTTATTTCGGCAATGACCTCCTCGGGGGTCATCCTGGTGAGGGCTTTGGCCAGGGCCTCGTAGCCGCCCTGGGCGATGTACTCCTCGATCTTCTCCGGGTTGATTTGGCCGCAGTTTCCCAGAACGATCTTCTTTTGCCGAGCGAAGAAGGGGATGGTGCGGGGTTCTGGTGCGGGTGCGCTCCACACCAGCCGGCGCACCGGCCGGCCTTTGAGAAAATGTTCGCTCACAATTTCCTGCGCGTCGGCGGGCTTGACCCGCACGTAGTGAACGCCGTCAGGGTAGATCAAGAGGATGGGGCCAAGTTCACAAGGCCCCATGCACCCGGTTTCCACAATTTGGATCTCGTCCGAAAGCCCTTGGGCCGTGATGGCTTCCACTAGGGCCTGCTTCACCGCCAGCGCTCCGGACGACTGACAGGCGGTGCCGGAGCAGAGGAGCACCGATAGTCTTCTCATCCTTCACCCCCCAGGTAGGCCCGCAGGCGCTGCAAGAAGGCCTCGGCGGTGCGGCGGGTGCGGGGAGAAAGTCCTTCCCCTAAGGAGAAGTCCCGGGCAGGAATAGCAACGAGCCAGGCCTCCGGAACCCTGCCAAACAGCCTTTCCGTCCAGGAGAGGAGGCCCTGCGGGCTAAGAACATGGGTGAGAGGTGGACACAGGCCAGGCCGCAGGGGTTCCCACCGCACCGGACCTGCACCCTTCCGGGCATCCACGAAGATCACCAGATCCGCGGTGGCGATTTGGGGGAGGAGGTCTGGAGAGAGGACTTGTACCCCCAAAACCTTCACCCCCTCCCGCTCCTCCAAGTTCTGGGCAATCCACAACCCTACGCCGTCATCCCGGCGCAGGGGATGACCCACACCGATGACGAGGATCATGCGCCGCGCGTCCTTTCCGCGAGGAGTTCACCGTCGGGCCCAAAGAGGACCACGCGCAGAGGCATCTGGCCCACGGCGTGCACGGAACAAGAAAGACAGGGATCGTAGGCGCGGATCCCCCCCTCTAACCGATTGAGCAGTCCTTCCGTGATCTCCCGCCCGTTGAGCCAGTGTTGGGCGATCTGGGCCACCGTGCGGTTCATGGCCAGGTTGTTGTGCCCCGTGGAGACGATGAGGTTGACCCGCCGGATGACCCCGGTTTCGTCCACAAAGTAGTGGTGGAAGAGGGTTCCGCGGGGAGCCTCATGCACGCCCACGCCCTCCAGCTCGTTGACTCCAGCCTCGGCCCGCACCCGCAGGGAGAGGATCTCCGGATGGGAAAGGAGCTCTTGGATCTTCTCCAGGGCGCCCACGATTTCGATGAGGCGGGCGTAGTGGTAGTGGAAGGAGGCGGTAACCGCTTTTTCACCGGCCAGGGCCCGGAAACGACCGAGGGCCTCGTCCGCAAGTTTTGTGCCGAACCGGTCGCAGCAGTTGAGACGAGCCAGAGGGCCCACCCGGTACATCCCCTCCGGGTAGCCATAAGGCTTGTAGTAGGGGAACTTCAGATAAGACCAGGTTTCCACAGCCTCGCCAATGTATTCCTGGTACCGGCGGGGATCCAGCCCATCGGCCACGATCCGGCGATTCGCATCCACAAAGCGAATGTGACCACCGTAGTGTTCCCAAGAGCCATCGGGCGCCACAAGGGACATGAAGAGGCTGGGGAACTTCCCGAAATGTTCGGCCTCCTCAGCCCAAGAGCCCATGCGCTCTTCGTAAAGGGAGAGGGCGTCTTGAGCGATGCGCAAGGCCTCGGGGAGTTTGGCGGCGATGCGGTCCCGGCTCTCTTCGCTTAAGGGTTGATTCACCCCGCCGGGGACAGCCCAGGCGGGATGGACCCTTTTCCCACCCAGGATCTCGATGATCTCCTGACCGAAGGCGCGCAGGCGAATCCCATCCAGAGCAAGTTTTCGATCGAAGGCGGCGAGGCCGAAGACGTTGCGGTCCTTGGGATCCGCGTCCCAGCCCAAAAGGAGGTCGGGCGAGGAGAGGTGGAAAAAGGAGAGCGCGTGGGACTGCACGATTTGGCCGAGGTTCATGAGCCGGCGGAGCTTTTCAGCTGCAGAAGGTATGCGCACAGCAAGGAGGGCATCGCAGGCTTTAGCAGAGCAAAGGAGGTGGGAGACTGGGCAGATCCCGCAGATTCTGGCGGTGAGGGCGGGCATTTCCCAAAGGGTACGGCCCACACAAAAGCGCTCGAAACCCCGCACCTCGGTGACGTGGAAGCGCGCCTCCTGCACCCGACCATCTTCTCCCAAATGCACGGTGATCAGACCATGGCCTTCAACACGGGTCACAGGAATGTGCAGATGTGGCACAGCTCCTCCTTCACCCAAGCTTGATATCTGCCCCAGAAAGCTCGGGCCTCTGCCCAAGGAGCACGGGCCGGAGGAATTTCCAAATCCGCTCGGCCGAAGGTGGACACCCTGGAAGGAAATAGTCCACCGGCACTACCGCGTGCAGGGGCAGTGCTTGGGGCAAAAACTTGGGCACCTCGCCCTCCTCCAGCCCCGGCGGATCTACGGTCCCATACACGGTGGCCAGAACTTCTTCGCGCGGAAGAGGATTGCGTAGGCTCGGGACATTTCCCGTCACCGCGCAATCCCCGAACGCCACGAGAATCTTGGCCTTGGTGCGGATTTCCAGAAGCTCCCGGAGGTGGGCCGTGTTGCCCACGGCACCTTCGATGAGGACCACGTCCACGTCTTCTGGAAATTCCTTGACGTCCACAATGGGCGAGAACACAAGCTCAGCGCGTTCGGCGAATTCCAGGAGACGTTCATCCAAATCCAAAAAAGACATGTGGCAACCGGAGCACCCCGAGAACCACACAGTAGCTACCCGGAGCTTACGCACGGGGCCTCCTTTCCGTGACTTCCGCGAGGATCTGCGGTCTTTTCACCTGTTCACTCGTGGCTTTCCCTTTTTCAAAGAGTGCCCCTGTGGGGCAACCCTGGACGCACTTTCCGCAGCCGGTACATGTGGGGGACTTCCCCCACGGATCGCCCAGGTCGGCCTCCACCAGGGTGAAGACGCCGCGGCCAGAAAACCCCAAGGTCATGGCACCTTCCACCTCGGAACAGGCCTCCACGCACCGGCCACAGAGAACACAGCGGTTGTGGTCCAGACCGTACTTGGCGTGACTCAGATCCAAGGGAAGCAGCGGCCAGCGATAGGGAAGGCGCACATGGTCCATCCCTAATTCCATGGCCAGGTCCTGGAGCTCACAGTGGCCGTTGGAGACACAGAAAGCGCAGATGTGGTTGCGCTCAGCAAAGAGCATTTCCAGGATCGTGCGCCGGAGCTCTTTCAGGCGGGGGGAATTGGCCACCACGTCCATTCCTTCCTGGACCGGGGTGGCGCAGGACGGCACAAGTCTTCCGCCCCAGTTGCGCACCTCCACCAGGCACAGCCGGCATGCGCCGCGCGGAGAGAGGCCTTCCAGATAGCAGAGGGTGGGGATACGCACCCCAGCCTTCTTGGCCACCTCAAGGACCGTCTCACCTTCTTCTGCCTGAACCCTGACCCCGTCGATGGTGAGCGTGATCACGCTTGCACCTCCCGCAATTCCACGAGGTGGTCTTCGAGGATGCGGCCGTTCACCACGTGCTCGGCCACGATGCGCCGGGCCGTGACCTCGTCCACGTCGCCATACACTGTGATCCGGCCGGGCTCGTGAACCTCCACCAGCGGCTCCTTGGCGGACAACCCCTTCTCTCCGGTTTGGGTCACTAACACATCCTGGAGATTACGCCGGGTCACCTCCTCGAGGAGGACCCGGAGCACCTGGCGAGCCCCAGCGGCGATGCCCGAGGTGCCCATGCCCACCACAATTTTCACCCGGGCCTGCCCGGCCCTGAGGCGCATCTCCGCTTCCGCTCGCTCCCGGATCTTCCGGAGCTCCTCTAGCTTCATCTCCCCTCCTTCCAGTTCAACTCCGCCAAAGCTTGTCGCACGCTCTTCTCCAAAAAAGAAAAGATTTGGGGATGGGTAAAAGGCACGTCCCCCAAAATCCGTTTGATCTCCTGGGTGTCCAAAGTCCACGCCTTCCGATGATCGCGGAAGAGGAGCCGAAAATCAACGGAAGAGGTGACCATGAGGGGTACAAGGGTAGAGGCGAGGTCGCCCAAGGGCGGGCGATCGGGGTGGTTCCAGGGAATCCGGGCTTCCACGCGGGTGCCGCCACAGGGACTGGGCTCCACCCGAAACGCACCTCCCAGCTCCTCGGCGGTCTGGCGGAGGAGGGAAAGCCCGAGGCCGATCCGGCGGCCAGGCTTGGTGGTGAAGAACGGATCCCCGGCACGCCGCCGCACCTCCTCCGTCATCCCAACCCCGTCGTCCGTCACCCGCACAAAAAAATCGTTGCCCTCCCGCACAAGCTCAATCTCCACCAGTTTAGCCCCGGCCCGAAGCGCATTTTCTACCAAGTCCGCAAGGTGAAAGGCTAAATCCTCAACCATTACGGTGTTTCCCCAACAATCCTGCGCGCTTTCTTCGGATCGAGCCGGCCGTAGACCTCCTCATCGATCATCATCACCGGCGCGAGCCCGCAGCAACCCAAACATCGCGCTACCTCCAAGCTGTATTTGCCGTCCGCGGTGGTCTGGCCTGGTTTCACCCGGAGTTCATCCTGAAGGGCTTGCAGCACCCGCTCCCCGCCCCGCACGTGACAGGCGGTGCCCAGACATACCCGGATGGTGTGTTTCCCTGCGGGTTGGGTGCGGAAAAAGTGGTAGAACGTGACCACACCGCGCACCTGGGAGAGGGGAACGCCCAGGGCCGCGGCCACCGCTTCCTGGGCCTGGCGGGGCAGATACCCAAGAGCGCTCTGCACCCCATGCAGAGCCTGGATGAGCTCGGTCGGTTTGCCCGCAAACGGTCGCACCAGCTCCTTCACCGTCTCCACCACGGTGTTCATGAAGCCTCCTTCCACGGCGCACTGGGACGGACGAGGCGGCCGGCTTTGCCCTGCACAGCCCACAGAAGGTCGGTAAAGCTCGGCGTCCGGAGATAGAGGTCGGTCCAAGCCCGCCCGACCTCCCAAGGGTAATGGGCATCAGAGCCGCGAAAAACCCGACGACCCCCCAGCTCCGGCCAGCGGCGCACCGCCTCCCCTTCCTCCATCCAGGGGGAGATCTCCACCGCCGGCCACTCTCCCGGGGGAAGAAGCCCCAAAACTCCGAGGACGCCGCCGGGCACACGGTCCACGTGGGCCGGGATCACCAAGCCCTCCCGTGCCCAAACCCGCTCCACCGCCTCCGCCAAAGACAGGGGAACCGGTACCAACAGAAGCTTCTCTAGTTCTCGCACAACTTCGTCCTCAGCATCCACCACGAGCTGGTCGCCGAAAAGCTCGGGATCGTTGCGGATCTGCGGGAGGAGAGCATAGAACTCTTCCTGCAGGGAAAGGCACGCCTTCTCTTCGGCGAATAAGGCGAGAATTTCCACTTCTTCAGCCGTTTGAATTTCCATGCCCATGAGCACTTCGGGAAAACCCTGGGCTACTTTACGCACGTATTTCCCGTTTTCCCCAGCATTGTGGTCGCAGACGGCGATGAGATCAAGGCCGGCCCGGCGGGCTTCTTCCACAATGCGCCGAGGGGACATCTCCAGAGATCCGCACGGAGAAAGAGCAGAGTGAATGTGGAGATCGGCCCGAAACCATCTCATGGAAAAAGCAGACGGTGGAGCTTTCCCGCCGTGTGAAAGGCGTCGTCCTGGGAGACGAGGAGGTTCACCCCTTCCTCCCGCGCTTTTTGTATGACCTCTGGATTAGGACGCAGCCCGCGCACGAACACGATGCCCGCCACCTCCCGGAGCTTGCCCACCGCTACCACGTTCAAGTGGCGCTGGTGGGTAAGCCAAAGGTCGCCGGGCTCGGCGTGAGCCAGGACGTCGGAAAGGAGGTCGGAAACATAGCCATCGCGGACCTCTGTGTCCGGCGCAGCGTCCACCAAGAATTCCAACCTAAGAGTGTGTGCTACCGCTCCTAGTTTCATCTTTCCTCCTCAGGATCACGGCCCGAATCACCGTGCCCTCGCCCAGCCGCGACCGAATCTCCAAGTGGTCGGAGTTCGCTTCCATGTTGGGAATGCCCATGCCTGAGCCAAACCCAAGCTCGCGGGCCCAGTCCGGGGCCGTGGAGTACCCGGGCTGGCGGGCGAGCTCAACATCGGGAATCCCTGCCCCTCGGTCAGAGAAAATCAGTTCCACTCGGTCATCGTACACAAGGAGGATGATCCGGCCGCCGGGAGTGTAGAGCACCATGTTCATCTCGCCCTCGAAGCACACGATGCCCGCGCGGCGCACGGCCTCCGGCTCCACCCCCAGCCGGCGTAGGACGCGCTGAACTTCAGTGGAAACTAAACCCGCCCGCTCCAGATCCAGCCCCACCACGGGAAAAATTTCCCTATGACGCAGGGGAGCCGGACTGATCATGTTCGTAGGGGAGGAGCTTGCGCTTGGCCGGAGGAAGACCGCGGTTGTACAGAAGACCGCAGGCCTCGTACATGGTGTGGGGGGTGGCCAGGAGGGGAATGCCCGCCGCCGCCGCGTAGTCCACCACGGGTTTGGCCGGCAGTTTCCCGCGCACGAATACTACACCTGCCAAATTCATCACTTCGGCCACCCGCACCACCTGGGTTGTGACCGTGCCCGTGATGAGGAGTACCCCCTCCTCCCGCACCATAGCCAGAACATCGGAGAGAAGATCGGCAGCGAACGCGGCTTTCACCTCCCGGTCCGCAAGATCCTCGCCGGTGAGGACCCGTGCGCCCAAAACCTCTCGGACCTCCCCCAATTTCATGCTAGGCTCCGAACTTCCCGCCGAAATCGCAGTAGCCCAAAAGCTGGGGAAGAAGTCGTCCGGAGAACCGGCCCAGCCCCCCTTCGCCTGCAGCCCGCTCGGTGAAGGTGCGAACGCGGTCAGGCCGCACAGCCGGCCCAAAGAACAGGGCGGGCACAGGGTCCGCGGTGTGCTCGCGTACCGCCGGCGGCGTGGTGTGGTCCCCGGAGACGCAAAGGTGCAAATCGGGCGGAAGATCCCGGAGGAGTTCCCCGAAGAACTCCCGGTCTACTCGTTCGATGAACGCTTTTTTGGCCTCGGCGTCGCCGTCGTGGCCAGCGTTGTCTGTGCCCTTGATGTGCACGAACACGAGGTCGAAGCCCTGGATGGCTTCGAGGGCCGCGCGGGCCTTGGCCCGAAGATCCGTCTTGAGGTCACCGGTAGCTCCGGGCACGGAAAGGACCTCCATGCCCGCCAGACGGGCCACGCCCTTGTACAGGGCGCCCCCAGCCACGCAGGCCGCGCGGATCCCGTAGGTCTCGGTGACCGGCACTAAGTGGGGCATGACGGCTGCACCGCGCAGGAGGAGAGCGTTTCCGGGAAGTTTTCCCTGGGCCACGCGTTTCTTGTTCACGGGATGATCGCGCAGGGCCTCATAGACTCGGCGGGTGAAGACGTTGAGGAGTTGGGCGGTGCGGCGGGCGGCGGGGCTTTCCTCCAAGGGCTTGGCCTCAGCCACTGGGACCCCGATCTCGTGGGGATCGGTGTCGGACACCGCCGCGGAAAGGTTGTCCCCCCGCAGGACGAGGGCACCCCGGTGCTCCGTGGAGGCGCGGAAGAAGAACTCCACCCCGAAATCCGCGAGGGACACGGAGTTCACCGCCTCCTCCAGGAGTTTGCCCTCCTCCAGGCGCCCGGCCCGGCGGTCCACCACGAAGAGTTGGCCCCCGTGTTCCTCCACGGTGGCGAAATTCGCGCGGAAGCAGATGTCCCCGCCCCGTACCTCCATTCCAATCCCGAGGACCTCGAAGGCTCCTCGACCCGTGTAAACCTGGAGCGGATCGTAGCCGAAGATGGAGAGGTGAGCGGTATCCGAGCCGGGCCGGATGCCCGGAGCAATGGGGTCCATGAGCCCCAGCGCCCCCCGAGCGGCAAACCCATCCAGATTGGGGTGAGCAGCGCGCTCCAGACAGGTAGCTCCGGGAAAGTCTGTGGGCCGCCCACCCAGCCCGTCCAGAATCACAAGGATCGCGGGCATTGCCCCTCCTCACCCCTTCCTCTGCACCTCGGCCAAAAGCTGCGCGGCCTTGACCTGACAGTAACTGTTCATGAGGGGGTAAGGCTCAATGGAGGAGGCCAGGATTGCCTCCAGCACTGTTTTGGCCTCAACCCAAAGCTCCTTGGGGACGAGGTAGTACTGCACGTAGAACAGAAGGTTTTCCAGGTAGTCCCCGTGGTTAGCCATGGCCTCCTGCAGGAGCTCACGTGCCTTTTCGTAGTCCTTGTTGAAGGGGTGCTTGGCATGGTAGCCGGCCAGCGCCCGCAGGGGCCCGCCCGCCAAGTAATCTCGGTCAAGCTCGAGACAGCGGCTCATGAGAGCGTTGAGCTTTTTGTCGTCCCCACGCAGGGCCGCCGCGATCAGCCCAAACGCTCCCCCCAGTTCCACCTTGCGGGCCCAGTTCGCGTACGTCCAGTACAGGGCCTCCACATCCGTGCTCGTTTTCACGGCTTCCACAAATCCCCGTTCCCGCTCCACGCGCACGAACTCTTCGCTCGTGCGCAAAGACCGTTCGCCGTAAAGCTGCCCTTTCTCGTGAAAGTCCTGCTTTTCCCGCTCCGGAAGGAAAACGTCGGCCAACTCGTAATAGGAACGGGCCAGCATGTTGAGAATGTGGGTATTTTGGGGATCCAGGTTCAAGGCCTGAACATATAGCTCGATCGCCTGCTCGAGCTTCGCCCGTAGTTCGTGGGCAGCAGTGGGGGAATACGGAGAAAGCCAAACTTCTTGGAACAGAGCGTCGGCCCGGACCACCCAATCCGCGACCTGCGCGCAAGCACCCGCGCCCAACATCAACGCCAACACCGCAACTCCCAGCATTTTCACAGTTTCCACCTCCAATGGGCTAGAACTATAGCCGCTCCTTTGGGGTTCAGCCAACTTGGACCGCCTGAGCTTCCGTGCTATAGTCAGGCCACAAAAAGGAGGTGTCATGGCGGTTAAAGTGGATCATGATTTGTGCACGGGCTGTGGGCTTTGCACCCAAATTTGCCCCGAGGTCTTCGAGATGGGTGACGATGGCTATTCCCACGTGATCCGGGGTGCGGACGAGAGCCTGCCCTGTGTGGATGAGGCCATCGAGCAGTGTCCAGTGGGAGCGATCAGTCGCTAGCATTCTTCGGCTCAGGAAAAAACCGCTGGCTCCGGCTTCTGCGCCGGAGCTTTGTTCTATTCCCCATGGAGAAGATCAGGGGCTTAGGTGCGCTGGTGCTCGGGGTGCTGGCCATATCTTGGGGCGGCCCCCTCGTGCGGTTCACCACCGCGCCAGCTCTCACCGTGGCTGCCTGGCGCCTGATTTTCTCCTCCTTGGTCCTCTTCCCCTTCGGAGTACGGGGCTGGCGAGAAAGGGATAGCCGCTACGCCTGTTTAGCCGGGGTCTTCCTTGCCGCTCACTTCGCTTTTTGGATCCAATCCCTCCGCCTCACCTCTGTGGCCAGTTCTGTGGTTCTTGTGAACACAAACCCGCTTTTCGTGGGCCTTTTCTCCCAATTTTTCGGGGAAAAACCGGGCCGCACCTTCTGGCTGGGCGTCCTTTTGGCCCTGGGGGGGATGACCCTCATCGGGGTGGGCGATTTTTCCCTGAGCCCTGCTGCCCTGGTTGGTGATGCCCTGGCTCTTTTGGGAGGAGCGGCGGCCTCCGGATACCTCTTGGTAGGCCGGCGAGCCCGAAAAAGCGCGGCTCTTCTTCCTTATGTCTCCCTCGCCTATTTCGTGGCTGCTCTCATCCTTCTCCCCAGTGTTTGCGCCCTGGGCGCAGCCCTGCCCCCGCGTCCGGACTGGCCTTGGCTAGTTCTCATCGCTCTGGTACCTCAGGTTCTTGGCCACACCACCGTGAACTGGGCCCTCCGGAAATTCCCGGCCTCCGCCGTGGCCATGGCCATCTTGGGGGAACCCCTGGGTGCCAGCCTCTGGGCCTTCCTCCTGTTTGGGGAAAGCCTCCAGCCCTTGCAGGGGGTAGGAATGGGCGTGGTCCTGGTAGGCATTCTCTGGGGATTGCGGTCGGTGAAGATGGGCTAAGATTGAGACCATGGAGGATCTCAAAGAACGGGGTCGAGAAAAAATCCGCTGGGTTCGGGAGCACATGCCGATTCTGGCCCTTCTCGAGGATCGCTACGCCAGGGAGAAACCCCTTTCCGGAAAGCGGGTGGCCATGGCCATTCATCTAGAAGCTAAAACCGCCCGCCTGGCTTTGGCCCTGAAGGCCTTGGGCGCGGAACTAGCCGTGACCAGCTCCAACCCACTTTCCGCGAAAGACGATGTGGCCCAGGCCCTGGCTGAGGAGATGCCCGTGTACGCCCGGGGCGAAGCCACTGAGGAGGAGTACCGGGAATTCCTGGGGCAGGTCTTATCCATCCGCCCGCACCTTGTCCTCGACGACGGCGGCGATCTGGCCCATCTCCTCCACACCGAAGCTTGGGAGCTGGGCCACGAGACTTTGGGGCTGTGCGAGGAGACCACCACGGGAGTTGTGCGTTTGAAGAAGCTAGAGCGCGCAGGAAAACTGCGCTTTCCCGCCGTGGCCGTGAACGATGCCCAAATGAAATCCCTTTTCGACAACCGCTACGGCACAGGACAGTCGGTGTGGGATGCCATCATGCGCACCACGAACCTCCTTGTGGCCGGGAAGACTGTACTGGTGGTGGGTTATGGCTGGTGTGGCAAGGGCATTGCCCAGCGGGCCCGCGGGTTGGGAGCAGAAGTGGTTGTGGCCGAAGTCGATCCTATTCGCGCAGCGGAAGCGGTCTTGGAGGGATTCAGGGTGGCTCCGGTGCGGGAGGCCATACGCACCGCGGACTTTGTGATCACCGCTACGGGGTGCGTGGATGCCGTGACTTACGCGGACATCTTGGCTGCCAAAGACGGGGTCATCCTCGCCAACGCCGGCCACTTCGACGTGGAGATCGACGTGCGGACCCTTTATGCCAAGGCCCAGGTGCGCAAATTGCGGGACCACTTGGAGGAGTGCGTCCTGCCCCAGGGAAAACGCGTGTATCTTCTGGCCAAAGGAAGACTGGTGAACCTGGTGGCGGGCGATGGACATCCAGCCGAGATCATGGACCTTTCCTTTTCGCTCCAGCTTCTTTCTTTGTTGTGGCTAGCGCGGGAGGGGAAAAATCTTGGGCCCAAGGTGTATGCCGTGCCCCGGGAAATCGACGAAGAGGTGGCCCGACTTTTCCTACGGAGCCGCGGGGTGAAGATCGATGCCCTCACGCCGGAACAGCGGGCATACTTAGGGTTGGCTTAGCCCAAGGAAGAGCGAGCGGTACTTTTCCACAAGGAAAAAGACAGCTACACCGAAAGCCACGGCCACATTCAGCGACTCCTTTCTTCCGTACAGGGGGATTTCCACAACCACATCAGCCTCAGCGAGCACGCGTTCGTCCACTCCGCTCACTTCGTTTCCCACCACCAACGCCAAAGGGAAATGTTTTTCTTCCACGGCCTGAATGGGGATGCTCTGGTCAGTGATCTCTAGGGCAGCAATCCGCCAGCCCTCAGCCCTGAGCGCCCGTACGGCCTCCGGGACGTCGGGGAAGTATCGCCAGGGAAGGAACTGGGTTGCTCCAAGCGCTGTTTTCTCCAGCTCCTTGTGGGGGGGGCGCGCAGTTATTCCGCAAAGAACAAGCTCAGAAATATAGGCACATTCACCGGTGCGAAACATGGAACCCACGTTATAGGCACTGCGAATGTTGTCCAAAACCGCAGCGATGGGGAACCGCTTGGGCGGCCGCAACTTTTCCCAGCGCTCTTGCTTCTCAGGATTGGTGAGCTTACGCATCTTCGGGCTCTGGCTTCACGGGGACAAGAATATACCCACTCTGCGCGTCGCCGAAGCACCGGTAACCCCGCGGGCCCCAGTACCAAAGGTGGAGGGCGATGTACGCACAGAACAGGGCGTCGAGAAGATCCTCCAGGGTTTTGAGAGCCCGTCCCCTGCGCCCCTCGGGGGCAAGGGAAAGGAGTTCCCCAGCCAACAGGGCCGGAGTGGCCTCCTTTAAAGAACCCAGAAGCTCACGATACCGATTCAGTTCTTCCCAGCGAAATGCAAGGGAACGGCCTGGTCGGGCCTTGTACCTGAGGATATAGGGCAGGTGAAAAACCTCGATCGCGGCAGGGTGTGGGAAAATCTCGACCACCTGGCGCACGGGTTTTTTCGCTTCCACCCGGGGACTGTGGTGAAATCCGCGGCGGGCGAGTTCCCCGAGAAGGACCTCGCCCCGCACCCTTGGCCCCAGACGTCGGCGGTTAGCCGGATAGGCTTGGGCCTGGGCCCAACGATAAGATTGAGACAGCTCCCGGTCGCACGGCCTCGTTCCAGTCTCATTGGGCACCAAAAGCGGAGCATCCACGGCCACCAGGGCCGGCCCCTCTCCCGCAGCCCTCCCGATGAAGGCCAGGACTTCTTGGTTTTCTCCGAGCTGATCAGCCCAGAGAAACGCGCGGCCGGCATGACCGTCCCAACGCAAGGCCACCCCCGCCGAGGGATTGACCTCAGACCAGGCAAGATCAACGCCGATGAATACCACTTACGGACCGATCTCCGCAGGCAGAATGGAAACAATGTATTGGCCAGATCCGGAGACCCTGACGATCCTTAGGAAAAACCCGCAGATCGGGCCGCGGAAACACTCGGTAAGCCCGTCGGGGATGGTGACGCACTCCACCCCCGCTTGACACGGAGCATGGATCACGGCGGCCCCGCTGACATCCCGGCACACGGCAAGGTCCGTACCGCACGGGTCATGGACGAGGAAAACGTCCACCTTGAGATCCCCGGAGGTTTCGAGGTACACCAGGCGGGCCTCACCCTTAGGGGAAGCAAATTTGTACCAGTCCTGGTAATCGTTGGGGGTCATCTCGCCTCGGTAGTGCCCGATGTCCAGAGCTTGGGCATCAGCTGGCCCAAAAGTATCGGCCAAAGAGATGCGCGGCACTGTAGAGAGGTCCACACCGGGCGGGATGCACTCTTGGGGCATAGGCCCAGGCCCGCAAGCAAACAGAGCTCCCACCCTGCAGGTCACAGGGGGAGGTGAGGGCGGGGGCTCCGTGGGCGGCGTGGGAGGGAGCGGAGGCGGAGGGGGAGGAGACACTTCCTCCACCCCGGCTGGTGCTCGCAGATGTGCGGAAACCTGGGAGAAGCCCAAAAACGGCTGGCAAAGAAGAGCTCGCCGCACAAGCACGAAGAGTTCTGAACCGGCCACCCGCAGGGGAACTTCCCCACGAACCTGACTTGCTTCCGGCTCCACCACACGCAGTACCACAAATTCCCAGTTCCAAGGCTCGCCTAAGCCCGCGCGCCAAAACACCTGCACGGTAACATCCAGGTCGCAGCCTAACGGCGCACACCAGTAGGCATCGCTCAGGGCTTCCAGGACCAGGGTCCACTGTCCCGGGACCAAGCCTCGGAAATGCCAGGATGCTGTGCTATACAGCCGCGCATCCGTGAGCCAACAGATTTCCCCTTTGGTCTCCCCTGTGCACATGAATTCCTGGGGATAGAAGTCTGCGCCCATGGCCCAAACCGAAACGAGCGCGACAAAAACCCCGAAAAACGCGCGCATCCTGACCCCCTTTTTGTTCATTCTACGGCGCTCCTTTCTCCTGTGCCAAAATGGTCAAAGCTTCCCAGAGGGCCGTGTAGTCGCCGCGCGGATTCCAGAACAGGTACCCATCGGCACCGCTGGCCTCGGCGGCGCGGATCTGGGCCGCAATGTATTGCGGAAGGCTCATCCCCACCGGAATAGCCATGGAGAAGGCCTGGAGATAAGGTCGGAGGGGCACCGTCACGCGGGCCCGGCCATAGCTCATGGTGCGGAACACCGTGCCATACGGATCAGCTTTCAACTCCTCCTCCACAAAATGCGAGGGGTAAAGCATGGGAGAAATCAGGTGAGCATAGCGGGCCATGCCCTCCAGATGCTGGCCAATGGGATCGATCCTCTGGGCATTCCAGGGCCACATCACTCGGCCGTAGACATCCACACTGATAGGGAGGGAAAGCTCATCCTGGGCCTCGTGCAGGAAAGCTTCCACGGCCTTGCAGCGCTGGGAATAGTCCGGGCCAATGGGACCGTCGTCGGGGAAGCGCACGTAGTCGAACTGGATCTCGTCCACCCCAAGAGCTTCCACCTCCTGGGCAATGGCCAGGTTATAGGCCAAAGCTGGGCCCACTGTGGGCAGAACCCAGGGAGCCGCGGCGCTTCCCAAGTGTTTGGCCAAAAGGGGATCGTAGAACACCACTTGGCGGGCGATCACGTACAGCCCATGCCCGTGCAGTTCCTCCACAAGCTTGGGTAGGTCCAGCACAGGACGGACAGCCCCTATAGTTTGGGCCAGGGGGACTTGGGAGGGATAGCAAACCTCACCGTTGTTGTTTTTGACGTCCACCACCACCGCATTGAGGCCGAACCGCCGGCTTTGCTCGAGGACTTGGGAGAATAAGGCAGGATTCGCTGCGGCGTAAGCCGTGAGGTAGACGCCCTTGCGGCCGTGGATGTCCCTTTTGGGCGCCTCGGCCGCCGTGGGGTGTGGTTCACCCGAAGGAGAAGGGATCTCGGGGGGATGGGGAGCGTGGGCCACAAAAAAGGCGCCCATAAGGATCACGCCTAGAACTAGGACCAGCAACGAAGCAGTGGATTTCATCAACACGAAGGGTACCACCGGGGCCCAACATCTCCGGCACTACGTTCCGTAAAGAACCGCTCAGTTGTCTGTAGCCCGGTGTACCGCGCGTTTCTTGCCGCGCAGGGAAAGCGAAGTAGGATTGTAAAGCTATGGGGGTGCGTTTCCGGGCGGATGGACGGGAGTTCCAGGCCGAGGTTTTCCTGTTCGATAAGGATGGGACTCTTTTCACCTTCGACCACTGGATCCGGGTGATGGAGGAGCGAGCCCGCCGCCTGAGCCGGACTTTCTCTCTTTCTTCTCCGCAGCATTTGGCTTTGTCCAAGTTTCTGGGCGCCGTGCGGGAGCGCCCCGGAGAATGGGGGATCATTCCTCTACCCCGGCCGGAGGCCGAGGAGGCCACAGCCCAGTTTCTGGCCCAGATGGTGGGCACCTCGCCTGCCGAACTTTTGCCGGTGGTCAAGACGGTATTCGCCGAGGTCGACCAAGAATTTCCGTTCCACCGACACTTGCAGCCCACGCCCGGTGCGGAAGAGCTTTTGCAGGGCATAAAGCGGGGGGGCGGGAAGGTGGGAGTGGTGACCCACGATGTGGCTGCTGCTGCCCGCTTGCATTTCCGAGCCTTGGGTTGGGAGGATTTGATCGACGCTGTGGTGGGCCTAGACGTTTGCCCAGTGAAAAAACCCGCTCCTGATCCGGTGGTGAAGGCGTGTACCCTCCTTTGGGCAAACCCTACCCGAAGCGTCATGGTCGGGGACACAGCCAACGATCTTGCAGCTGGCCGTGCAGCCGGGTGCTCGGCTGTGCTCGGTGTTCTCACCGGCCTCGGAACGGCCGCGGAGTTGAGACCTTTGAGCGACGCGGTTCTGCCCAATCTTTTAGGGATAGAGCTGGGGTAGTTTCGTTTTGGGCTTGGCTCAGGCAGAGCTCTCGGGGTGCAAGGGCGACCTCGGGAAAGATGGTTTTTCGCTTGGGCACTGGTTTATACGCGAAACGGGAAGAATGTCCCTCTTTCCAGTGTTGACAACTCTGGTCGATGGGTGTATATTTTAGGTGTCGCCCAGAAGAGCTCTTGAGGAGAGCCATAGTGTGGCGAAGGTAGAGTTTGACTAAATTAAAAAGGAGGGGATGAGGATGAAGTGGGTTCCGGTGATGGAGAAGGTGAAGGGGCGGACGAAGGCTTTCGGTTTGCGGTGGCTCCCTGTATTGATGGCTCTTATCAGCTTGCTCCTGCTTGCGGGGGCAAATAACAAGTGGACAGGATAAGGCTGACATAGGACAAACGTTACTTTGTTTTGACCCAACAGGCGTTTCGCCTGTTGGTTTTTTCTTGAAAATCGCCTTTTGTGACAGGCTGGCCTATAAAACTTCGCCTGTACTTAGGGTTTGTTATTGCCGCTGGAGTAGCTATAGCGTGTTACCAAGTTTGGACCGTTAAGGTTGACCTTGTTTTTTTACAAACTTGGCTTATACTTGCGGCCCTCAACCTTCTTTGCGAGCTTTTCGAGATCGTGCTTATTCGAGGCCACGCTTTTACTGCAGGTATCAGCGTGACGATTGCAACAGCGTTGATCGGCGGTCCCCAGCTTGCCACCTTGGTGATCCTCACTTCCACTCTTTTCGCTGAGCTATGGCTGCGAAGAAAAATTTTGTCGATCTCTCTGAAGCGATATTTTGCAGTCGTGACGTTTAACGTAGCTCAACTGATTCTCGCTATATCCTTTGCCAGTTCCTTGTATGTGGTAACCTCCGGTCCGCCCACTTTATCCTGGACTTTTTTAGACTTTGTTCGGGCGCTCTTGACGTTCGTTGTTTATTTGACCGTAAATTTGTTGCTCGTTTCAGGAGCGGTGCATTTCGCGGAGAACATCAAGTTTTGGCCTCATTTCTGGGCAGGTTTCCGTCTTCAGATTGTTCAGGCCACCTCCCTGGGTTTCCTCGCCATACTCATTGCCATCGTCCACAAACTCTCTCCTTTCTACTCGGTGCTCACCCTCATTCCACTATTCGTTGTCCAAATATCTTTGAAAGAACACGTGAAACTCCGCGAGCAAGCGAAAAGAGCGTTCGAAAAAATCACGCAAATCGTGAGCGCACGCGACCCTTATACGGGGGTGCACTCCGAAGAAGTGGCAGAGCTCGCGGTGAGGCTGGCTCGCGCCCTAAGGCTACCACAAGAGGACGTGGAAAGGATCGAAACCGCAGCCCGCATACATGACCTCGGAAAAATCGCCATCCCCGACGCCATCCTCCTCAAACCTGGCCCGCTCACCGAGGAGGAGTGGAAGATCATGAAGACCCACCCTGTGGTGAGCGCCGAAATCCTCCAAGGCCTGGAGATCTATGC
>CALKCH010000016.1 GCA_938083225.1 Candidatus Bipolaricaulota bacterium | reverse complement strand
GGCCATGTCCTTGCCCTTTTCGGTGAGGAGGACCTTGGCCTGGGGAACGCGGTCCAGGATCCAAGGGATGGCTCCGGCATGATCGGGCTCAGCGTGGTTCATGACCACGTAATCGAGCTTTTGGGGGTCCAGGATCGCCGTGATCTTTTGCCAAAGATCCTCCTCAAAGCCGGGGTTGACCGTTTCGATGAGGGCCGTGGCCTTCTCGCCCACCACCAGGTAAGCGTTGTACGAGGTGCCCTGAGGAAGCGGAATCAAAGCGTCGAACACCCGCCGGGCCCAGTCTTTTGCTCCCACCCAATAAACCCGCGGGGCAAGCTCATACGTGAGGCCCATCAGGCCCTCCTTCGTCCAACAGGCGCTTCTCGCCGGACAGCTCTCGGACACGGGTGATGTCCTGGGTGACCTCCAGGGTTCCCAGGTACTCGCCGTTCCGGCCCCAAACGGGGAAGTAGCGGATGTACACGAACTTGCCTTGATAATGGATCCAGAACTCCGCCACCTCCCGCTTTCGCTCCCGGAACTCCTGGAGGATGCGCTCCACCACGGGGAGGCTCTTTTGGGGATGGCAGTTTTGCACCTTTCTTCCGAGCACCGCCGGCGTGCGCACAAAAATCCGATCCCTGGAGGCGTTGAAGTACCGCACGGTGTCGTCCTTGTCCACGAAGGTGATGTCCACAGGAAGGACGTTCAGGATGGCCTCGAGTTCCTCGGGTGCAAGCTCGCCCGTGGGGAACCGCAGGCGGATTTCGGCCGAAGGCGCGGGGGCAGGAGCCACAGGCGTGGCGGCCTGGGGAGCGGGCGGCACCGCGGGAGTGAAGCAGCAGTAGCCGATCTCATCAAACTGAGCTCGCAGGCGGGGCCATTCCTCGTCTGGCACCACCCGCAACGCCGCCGGAAAGAGGATGCGATTTTCCTTGAAAAAGTGCTGGGCAAGCATCTCCCCCAAAGTCGTGGCCAATTCCCTGAGGCGCGCTCCTTCTGCGGTCTGGATCTCCTTTTTGATGGCGCGGATCTCCTGGTGCTCGCTCCACATCACCCGCGGGGGCTCCACAATCCCGTGCTTCTCCAAAACTGGAAACAGCACGTTCTCCTCCCGCAGGTAGTGCTTTTCGGACTCCCGTAGGTGCTGGCGGATGTGTTCCAGGGCCTGGAGATCGCCGGAGGATACGGCGTGGTTGAGGTGCTCCACGATCTTGAGAAGCTCGCGGTGCTCGCTCATGAGGATCCCGATGGGATGCCACGCCGGGGCGAGAGGCTCCTCTTTTTCCAAAGACTCGCGGAAAAGCGCGAGGTGCAGGTCGCAGAGCCTGCGGATCTCCTCGGGGGAGACCCCTTCCTGCACCAACTCTCCCTCGATCTGGGCGATCTCGAGCGGGGTGATATTGCCCACGGCCCGGCGGAACTCCTCCTGGAGGGCTTCCAGGGGTTCACCGGCGTGTAGGCGCCGGAGGATCTCCTTCAGGGCAACCCTTCTGTGGTTACTCAGCATCTCGCTCATTCTGCTCCCTCCTTTTCGGGGTGGTGCGCTGAGCCACCTCGGCCAAGCTGGTTTGCGCGAGAAACCCAACGATGCGCGCACGCAGAGGATCCCAAACAGGATAGAGGGGGCAGCAGGGATCACCTGCGCAGGGGGAAAGCTCGAACGGGCAATCCTGCAGGGCTGTGGGGCCTTCGACAGCTTCGATGATTTCCTTCAAGGAGACGGTACCCGCGGGCTTAGCCAAAGACACGCCGCCGCCGCGGCCGCGCTGAGTGGTCAGGACCCCCATGCGGACCAAAAGGGACACGAGCTTGGCCAGATAGGCCTGGGGGATATCGGCAGCGGAGGCCAGTTCCTGGACAGAAGCAGGGCTTTCCCGGCGGGCCAGCTCCTCTAGGGCCAAAATGGCATATTTGGTGGAAAGGGTTAAGCGCACCGGCACCTCCTAATTTGGACTTCTTTGTCTTTATATTGTAAAGGGCCGGTGGAGAAAAACAAACGGCCCGTGCGGACTCCCGTCGGGGCTGAGGCCTCCGGGCGCACCCGGGCCGCCAGCTCGGACCAAGCGCTCCCCTATCACCCGCAGGGGGCGGCTTACCGTTGCTCCCTTCCGGGCCTGGCGGGGTTCACCGGCCTGCGTCGCAGGGGGCTCAGCCGTCATCGCCGCCTCTCCCAGGCCGCTTCCGCCACCCCGCCTCTCGGGGAGCCCATGGGCTCCACATGTAGCGGGTTTTGGATGCAGGGGACCGCTACCCCCCCACCCTGCACGGGCCTGGCGGAGGGGGCGGGATTTGAACCCGCGGCACCCTTTTGGGGTGCACCTGCTCTCCAGGCAGGTGGTTTCGGCCGCTCGCCCACCCCTCCGTCCGGCACGAGTATAGAACCTTGCTCCCCGAACCTCAACTGAAAAACCGCCCAAAACCAAACCACAAAAGCAAACCCACTAGCCCCGAAAAAACCGGGGTCAAAACCCAACCCAGAACAATGGCCAAAACCTGCCGCAGGTTCACCGCCTCCACCCCTTTCACCAGGCCGATCCCCACCACCGCCCCCACTACCGCCTGGGAGGAGGACACTGGCACCCCTAGGGCTGTGAAGAGCTGGAGGACAGCGGCCTGAGCAGCTAAAGCCAAGAGCGCCGGCCAGGTACCAATCTGCACAAGCTTTTGTCCGATGGTTTCCATCACCGGGCGGGAGTACGTGAGGACGCCTACAGCAATGCTGGTCCCTCCGATGACTCCGGCCAGAATCGGGGAGAGCACCCTTGCCCCAACGAAAACGCCAGTGACGTTGGCCACATTGTTGGCGCCCAAGGCGTAAGCTCCCCAAATGCCGATCAAGATCAACCCTCCGCGCACGAACTGGTCAAAGCCCGCGAGCCCAAACAGTTTGCGCTGGAGGAGCGGGGTGAGGAAGCGGTACAGAAAGTAGGCGATGATGAGGGCGCCCAGCGGGGAGGTGACCCAAGAGAGCACGATGCGGCCGAAAGTGCTCCAGTCCACAGGCTTTCCGCTGGCCAGGGCCACGCCCACGATGGCCCCCACCGCAGCCTGGGAGGTGGACACCGGGAGTCCCCGCCAGGTCATGAGGGTCACGGTGAGTCCGGCGGCGAGGGCCACGAGGAACGCGCCGGCAAGGCCATGGGCGGCCAGGGCCCCGTAGGTCGTCATCCCGGCCGATCCAGCGAGGGTGGCGCCGAGCACTACGAACAGGGCGGTGAGGGCCACGGCGGTGCGGTAGCGAATGGCCCCCACGGTGACGGCCAGACCACACACGTTGGCCGCATCGTTGGCCCCCAGGGCCCAGCCCATGAACAGCGCGGGGAGCAAGACCCACATTCTTCCTCCCTCTGTATGGTGGGCTTTATACTCTATGGTGGAATTTGGGTAAAGGGGCAAAGAAAAACTGCGCCCGGCAGGACTCGAACCTGCGGCCTGCGGTTTAGGAAACCGCCGCTCTATCCTTCTGAGCTACGGGCGCAGCTCACCCGCATCTTAGCTACTGGCTTGAACCTATGCCACCTTCCTCCGCAAGAAAAATCAACTGCGGCGAGGTGCACCGCGTCCCCCGCGTCTTGCCCCGCAAATACCGAATTTCTACAGCCTCCCCGACTTCAGCATCCCGATAAATCTTCTCGCTTACGGCAAACCTCTCAGTCTTTTTCTCTCCCCCTTCTTCGTACTCCACCACTAGGTAGAAAACCTCCTCGTTCACCCGCACCACCTTGGTCTCGGGCTTCGAGCCTGGACAAAGGGGGCAGCCGCCCACCACCACCGTTTGCTCCTTCTCCACCGTGCCCACGGTCTTTTGGACCACGCTCCCCTGAAAGGTAACCAATTCGCTTTGGGCACAGTCGGTCACGGTGAGGTAGCCTAGAACTCCGATCACCCCGATCAATATCGCCAGGAGAAAAAGTTGAAAAGGCTGCATACTTTAAGAAGCATAATCCGGACGGCCTCCTTTGCCAAGCTTGGGGGTAAACTCTGGTGATGGAAATTCTCCAGGGACTCACGGAAGAGCAGAGGGAGGCGGTGACCCATGGTCAGGGGCCCCTTTTAGTCCTGGCTGGAGTGGGCACAGGAAAAACTACGGTGATCACCCGCCGCATCGCCTACCTCATCGCCCAGGGCTTCGTCCAACGCCCAAGCCAACTCCTCGTGTTCACCTTTTCCAACCAAGCTGCCGAGGAAATGCTCGACCGCGCCTTTGACTGGATTCGCTACGCCGCCCTCGACGCCTGGGTCGCCACCTACCACTCCGTGTGCGAGCGGATCCTCCGGGAAAATGCGCCCCTGGCGGGCCTCCCTCCGGATTTCACCGTGCTCGATGAGTGGGACCAACGCGTGTTTTTCTTGGACCACCTCACCGATCTTCCGCTCCGGAAACTGCGGCCTCAGGCCCTCCGCCGTCCTCTCTCCTTCCTCTCCCCTGTGCTCTCCCTCTTCCAGCGGGCCAAGGACGAGGCCATAACCCCTGAGGATTACCTGCGCTGGTGGGAAAGCCACGAACAGTCCCTTTCCCCCGAAGAACGGGAATTGCACCGCGAGCTGGGGGAAATCTATCGGGCCTACCAAGAGCTCTTGGCCCAAGAGGGGTTGGTCGACTTCGGGGATCTGATCCTGAAATGCGTGGATCTTCTCCGCTCCCATCCTGGCCTTCTTTCCGAATATCACGAGCGGTTCCCCTACGTTCTGGCCGACGAGTTCCAGGACACAAGCCGAGCGGAATTGCGCCTGGTGACTTTGCTTGCCGGACACGGCAACGTGACTGTGGTGGGCGACGACGATCAGGCCATTTATGGTTTCCGGGGGGTCCCCTGGGACAATCTGTTGGCCTTTTTGCGGGCCTTCCCGCAGAGCAAAGTTGTGGTATTAACACAAAACTTCCGCTCCACCCAAAAGATTTTGGATTGTGCGGTGCGGCTCATCCGTCAAAATGCTTACCGACTGGAAGCCCTGTCCATTCGGGGGGATATTCCCCATGCTATCACGAAGGAGTTGCACTCTCCGTTCGGTCCGGGCTTGGATCCCGTGCATCGGCATTTTCCCAGCGTCACGGAAGAAGCAGCGTACGTGGCGGAGAAAGCCCAGGAACTTCACGCCCAGGGGGTCCCTTATGGGGAAATGGCGGTGCTTTATCGCAATCGCTACCGACCTGAACCGTACCTGCGCGCTCTCAGTGAAGCCGGGATTCCTTGGACTCTGGCCGGTGGCTACCGAGCAGGCCTTTTCGACCAGGAGGAGATCAAGCTCATCTTGTCCTTCTTACGGGCGCTGGCGGACCCGCGGGACGATCAGTCCCTGTATCACTTGCTGGGTTCGCCCATCTATCGTATGGATAGTGCTGATCTTGCTCAGCTTGTGGCTACGTCCTCCCGCACGCATCGACCGCTGCGCGTTCTCCTCGCGGAGGCCGTGGAGAACGAGGGGCTTTCTCCGGAAGGGTTAGCCACCGCCCGCCGAGCCCTCGCTGATCTTGCTCACTGCGAAAGCCTTGCGCGCAGTACCCCCACGGGCCAGGTTCTCTACCATTTCTTGGCTGAACGCACGGGTTATCTTAGTCATTTAGCTCAAGAGATTTCTTCCCAGTCCCAACGGGCCTTGGAGAACATCGCCGCCTTCTTCGAGCAAGTGGTGCGCCGGTTTGAAGAGGTGGCCCGTTATGACCGCGTCCCGTGGTTCGTGCGGTACGTGGAGGAACTGCGGGAGCTGGGCTGGAACCCCATGGTGGGCGAGGCCACTCCGGGGCTGGAAGCTGTGCAAGTCATGACTTTTCACCAGGCCAAGGGCCGGGAATTCACCACGGTTTTCCTCACCGGACTTGTAGAGGACTTCTTCCCCGGCCGCGTCCAGCGCCCAGTCTTCTCCCTTCCTCCTGAGCTGGTCCTGGAGGACCTGCCCAAAGAGGTGGCCCACGTGGAAGAGCAGCGGCGTCTTTTCTACGTGGGGATGACCAGAGCCAAACGCCATTTGTTCCTTCTCTCCTCCGACGATTACCGCCTGCCGGGCGAGGAGCCGCGCAAGCGTCCGGCAAAAATCTCCCGCTTCGTGGTGGAAGCATTGGGCGAAGAAAAAATTGGTCCGCGAGCACCGGAAAGCCCTGCTCTCTTCCGCATTGGTCGCGCGGCGCAAATTCCTGAACCCGTTTTGCCCGCCAAAAGTAAGGAAACCCTGCAGCTTTCTTTCCGCCAGGTGGATGACTGGCTCACCTGCCCCCTCAAGTACAAATACATCCACGTCCTACGCGTTCCCATACGCCTCCATCCCACGGTGATCTTGGGTCATGCTGTTCACCAGGCCATCCAGAGCTACCACTTGGCCAAACGGCAAGGCAGAAGCTTAAGTTTGTCTGAGCTTTTGTCTGTATACGAGCGCGCCTGGCGCTCGGAGGGGTTCCTTTCCGCAGCCCACGAGGAGGAGATGCGCCGGCACGGGGAGGAGGCGTTGCGCTTTTTTCTGCAGTTCGAGGAGGAAGAAGGCGGCCGGCCGGCTCTTGTGGAACAGTACTTCGCCTTCGAAGAGAATGGGGTCAAAGTCATCGGTTATTGGGACCGGGTGGATCGCCGCCGGGACGGCGTTCTTCTCATCGACTACAAGACCTCGGATGTCAAGGTGGAATCCGCGGACCGCCGGGCCCAAGAGTCTTTGCAGCTGGGCATTTACGCGCTGGCCTACGAAAGGGTGTACGGCGAGCGCCCCGCGGAGCTGCAACTTCGGTTTTTAACCCCAGAGGTGGTGGTGGGACGGGCTGAGCCCACGGACAGAATGCTGCGCTGGGCCTGGGAATGCATCCAGGAAGCGGCGGATGGGATCCAACGTGAGGATTTTCAGGCCAAACCCGCGTACGCCTCCTGTCGGTACTGTGCCTATCGCGCCATCTGCCCCGCCGCCCTGCCCCTTTGAGAAAAAGCTCGTACAATCGCGGAGTTCGAGGAGGTCGGGTGTGCGAAGAGAGCACTGCGGGGAACTCCGGGAAAAGAACGTCGGGCAACGGGTGACGCTGGCCGGTTGGGTCCATGCCGTGCGAGATTTGGGCAGCTTGACGTTCGTGGACCTGCGCGATGGGTCCGGCGTGGTGCAGCTGGTTTTCCGGGAAATGCCGGAAGCTCATACTCTAGGGAGAGAGGACGTGATCCGGGTCACGGGAAAGGTGCGGCCCCGGGAGAAGCCAAACCCTGCCCTCACCACAGGCGCCGTTGAGGTGACCGTAGAAACCCTGGAGATTCTGGCCAAGTCCCCGCCGCTTCCCTTCCTGC
Source organism: Candidatus Bipolaricaulota bacterium (assembly GCA_938083225.1). Lineage (GTDB taxonomy): Bacteria > Bipolaricaulota > Bipolaricaulia > Bipolaricaulales > Bipolaricaulaceae > DTER01. The sequence goes on along the minus strand of CALKCH010000016.1, from coordinate 48,113 downwards.
CCGACGAGGAGGTGAAGGCCAGCGAGGAGACGCGTCTGCGCTACCGCTTCCTGGACCTGCGGCGTGCCCGCATGCAGAGGAACCTGCGGCTGCGCCATAAGGTAACCCTGGCTATCCGTCAGTACCTCAGTGCCCAGGGATTCATCGAAGTGGAGACCCCCATGCTCACCCGTTCCACCCCGGAAGGGGCCCGGGACTTCCTCGTTCCCAGCCGGCTGGAGCCCGGTAAATTCTATGCTCTCCCTCAGTCTCCCCAGCTTTTCAAGCAGATCCTCATCTGCTCGGGAGTAGAAAAGTATTTCCAGATCGTGCGCTGCTTCCGCGACGAGGACCTGCGCGCTGACCGCCAGCCCGAGTTCACCCAGCTCGACCTGGAGATGGCCTTTCTGGAAGATCCCGAGGAGCTTTTTTCCCTCCTGGAAGGCTTGGTGGCCCACGTATTTCGGGAAGCGATCGGCGTGGACTTGGCCGTGCCCTTCCCCCGCCTTCCTTACCGGGAGGCCATGCTTCGCTATGGCTCTGACAAACCCGATCTGCGGTTTGGCCTGGAGATGGTGGACCTCACGGACCTTCTTGCCCCTGCGGGCTTCAAAGTTTTTGCGGAGGCCGCCCAGCGTGGGGGGGTGGTGCGCGGCCTGCCTCTGCCGGGCGGGGCTCACCTCACCCGCGCGGAGTTGAACAGAATCGAGGAGTCTGGAAAGAACGCGGGCTTGTCTGGGCTCCTCTGGCTGAAGGTGGAGGAGGGGGTCCATTCCCCGCTAGAAAAGCATGTGGGAGAAGGGGTTTTGGCAAACGTGGCCGCGCGTGCCGGCCTTGCCTCCGGGGACTTACTCCTTTTGGCCGCTGGACCCGAACAGACGGTGGCCCAGGCCCTGGGCGAGCTCCGGGTACAACTAGCCCGGGAACGCGGCCTCGTCCCCCAAGGGAAATGGGCATTGGCCTGGATCGTAGATTTTCCCCTGTTCAAGCTCTCCGCTGAAGGCCGCTTGGAGTCCGAACACCATCCCTTCACCTCCCCCAAAGACGAAGATCTGCCGTTTTTGGAAACTGACCCCTTGCGGGTGCACGCCAAGTGTTACGACCTTGTCGTGAACGGAGTGGAGCTTGCCTCTGGCTCAATTCGTATTCACCGGAGGGAACTGCAGGAACGAATCTTCAAGATTTTGGGCATCGGCCCAGAGGAGGCGGAGCGGCGGTTCGGCTTTTTCCTGCGGGCTTTGGCATACGGAGCCCCACCCCACGGCGGCATCGCCTTCGGCTTGGACCGATGGGTGATGATGCTGGCCGGGGAGAATTCCATCCGGGAAGTCATCGCTTTTCCCAAGACCGCCACAGGCGCTTGCCCCTTAACGGGTGCTCCGGCCGAGGTGGATGAAGCACAACTTCGGGAGCTCCGTATCAAGTTGGACCTGTAAGCGATGCGCACCACGCGGCTAGCACTGTTTGGAGGGTTCTTGCTGGTGGTCCTGGCCTTTTTAGCCGGGGGCCTGAGCGGCACTGCATTCCGCGGCGGACGACCTTTCCCGTCCGGGGGCTCCCTCGCTCCCTTCGGCCTTTCCACCGGGGAAAATCCTGTGCCGATAGGCTGGATTGTAGATTTTCTCCGCATCGTCCTTTTCGGAGGGTTGGTGTTGGTGGTGGTTGGCTGTCTCTTCTCCCGCACTTTCCGCCGCCACCTTCTGCGTCTCCTTTTGTCTTTGGCCTTAATCCTTGCCCTTTGGCAGCTTTTAGCCCACAGGTTCACCGCACTATATCCGGAGGAGCCCAGCGGCGCCCGGCCTGGCGCAAGCGGGTCCAGCGAAGCCAACGAGGAGAACGAAATTGTTCCCCGGCCGCCGAATTGGGCTGTTTATCTCGGTGCGGTGGCTGCCAGCCTGGCCTTAGCTCTGTGGCTAGGCCCCCGCCTCCTCAGTGTTATGGGCCAAAAACGTAAGAGGAAAGCCATTCAGGAGATCGCCAGGGAAGCAGCTGCCGAGCTCCAACGGGGAGCTTCTGTGTTGGACGTGGTCCTTTGGGCGTGGATGCGCATGGTAGAGATCCTCTCGGCCCGCGCGGGCACCGCCGACCGCCCCAGTTTTACCCCCCGGGAGTTCGCGGAGAATTTGGCCAGGCTCGGGTTCAAGCACGAGGCCATCGAGCTTTTAACCGAGCTTTTCGAGGAGGTACGCTACGGACACAAAGAAAGCGAGTCTCGTCGAGAAAAGGCCCTTTTGGCCCTGGCCGCCCTGGAAAAAGCTTACGCCTAGGGTCAAAAGAGCTCTTCTCGTCCTGAGCCTAGCCGCGTTTTTCCTGGCGCTACTTCTGAATTTTCCTGAGCTGGTGCGGGACTTCTTCGTCGATCCGGCCCTGCGCATTTTCCTCTTCCTCGATTCCTTGCCCCAAGGGCTTGTCTGGATTTTCGCTGTTCTCGTTTTGGTTTTCCTGAGCATGCGCCTTTTTCGCCTCCCCAAGGAGGAGGGGCGGCCAAGAAAGAAGAGAGAGCCGTCCTTTCCCGCGCGGGAACTGGTGCTTCTTCTCCGGCGGGCACGCTATTCTCCCTGGGCGCGCCACCAAGTACGTCACCGGCTAGTCCGTATCCTCGTAGCTCTCCGCACTGAACGGGAACTCATTCCTCCCGAGCGGGCGTGGCAGGAGCTGTGGAGCGGCCGCTGGCCCGGGGATAACGTCCTGGGTCGGTTCCTGCGCGGCGAAGATCACGGCGATTTCTTGGCCGCCTTGAGGGAAGCTCTGGAGGAGCTCACGCGGTACGCAGAAGGAGGCACACTTTGACCATCGCGGAGTTGAGAAAGCGGGCGGAAGAAATCCTGTCCGAAGTAGAGAAAGTCATCGTGGGGAAACACGATCCCCTCACCCTGATTCTCGCGGCCATTCTGGCCGGAGGTCACGTGCTCATCGAGGATTATCCAGGGCTAGCGAAGACGCTCGCCGCGCGCTGTTTGGCTCAGGCGCTTGGGCTCACATTTCGCCGCATCCAATTCACTCCGGATCTTCTTCCCGCTGACGTGGTGGGAACCCATGTGTTCCGCCGCGAAGAGGGAAAATTCGTGTTCCAAGCGGGCCCGATCTTCACCCAAATTCTGCTTGCGGACGAGATCAACCGCGCTACGCCCAAGACCCAATCCGCCCTCCTTGAAGCCATGCAGGAAAACCAGGTCACGGTGGAGGGCACAACCTATGCTCTCCCCCAACCCTTTGTGGTTCTGGCCACACAGAACCCCATCGAGTACGAGGGAACTTTCCCCCTTCCCGAGGCCCAGGTGGACCGATTTTTGGTGCGGGTGCGCTTTGGCTATCCCACTACGACGGAGGAGGTGGAGATCCTGCGGCGCCGTATCTCCCGCAAGAGCGAAGAGGTCTCGGTGCGCACCGTCTCTTCTCCGGAAGAAGTGCTGGCCATGCGGGCTGCCCTAGAGGAAGTGTTCGTGGATCCCGACCTCCTCCGGTACATGGCCGACATCGTGGCTCGCACGCGGAAGCACGAGGCCCTGGGGTTGGGCGCGAGCCCGCGCGGCACCCTGGCCCTGTTGAGGATGAGCCGGGCCTGGGCCGCTTTGCATGGCCGAGACTTCGTCACCCCCGACGATGTGAAGACTGTGGCTGTTTCGGCCCTAAGCCACCGCCTCATCCTCTCCCCGGAACTTTGGACGCGGGACGTGCGGACCGAAGACATCGTGCTGGAAATCCTGGCTCGAACGCCAGTGCCAAAAGTCCCGGCATGATCAGTCCCAAAGCTTCGTGGGAATTTTTGGTCCTCCTTCTCCTCCTCGGCTCGGGTCTAGCCCTGCGGCACCCGGCTCTTTTGGTCTTGGCTATCCCGGTGGCCTGGCATCTCACAATAGGGCTGGCTTTCGCTCCCCCAGATCCACGGGGCCTTTTGCGCGTGCGACGTGTGGTGGAGCCGCGGCGGTTGGTGGAGGGCGGTTCGGTGCAGGTCCAAGTGGAAGTGGAAAACCAAGGGAAGAGGAAGCTCGATCTAGTCGTGCGTGATGGTCCTTATACGGGATTTGCGGTGGTGAGGGGCCAACCCCATACGGCGGCTGCCCTTCGCCCCAGCCAATCCCTGGTCATCTCCTATGAAGTCCAGCCAGCCCGCGGCGTCCATCGGCTCCCGGGGGTGACGGTCGAAGTGCGCGACCCTCTGGGTTTGGCCCCTTGGCGGCTAGAACTCCCGTGCCCTTCAGAGATTTGGGTTCTTCCCCGGTATGAGGATCTCTCCCGTTTGGAATTGCCTGCGCGGCGCACGCTGGCCATGCCGGGAACAGTCCGCGCCCACCGAGGCGGAATAGGTTTGGAATTCCATGGCGTACGGGAATACCGGCCTGGGGAGGAGATCCGGCGCTTGGCGTGGAAGGCCATGGCTCGCAGGGACGAGCCCGTGGTGGTGGAATTTGAGGAGGAGCGGGTGGCGGAGGTGGCGGTGGTACTGGATGTGCGGGCGCGCGCTTATCGAGGCTTCGCCAAAGAACTGTTTGACCATGCGGTGCGAGCGGCTGCAGCCCTGGCCCAATTCTACCTGCGCCAAGGACACCGGGTGGCTCTCCTCAAGTACGGTGCTTATCTGGACTGGGTCTTCCCGGGCTACGGCCGGCGCCACGGGGAACGAATCCTTCGGGAATTGGCTAAGGCCGAGCTGGGGGAGTCCGAAATCTTCGGGGAACTGGACCACCTTCCCACCCGGCTTTTGCCCGCGGGTTCGCTCCTCCTTTTCGTGTCCCCCCTCATTCCTGGCGACGAGGAGACACTGGGAAAACTTGTGGCCCGGGGATACCGGGTGGCCGTGATTCTCCCGGACCTAAGCTCTCTGGAGCTCCGGGAATTCCAGGACACTCCTGAGGCCGAGATGGCTCGGAAAATCCTGGCTCTGGAACGCTGGACCCTTCTTCGCCGGCTGCGGCGAGGCAGAGTTTTCGTGGTGGTATGGGATGTTAGGCGTCCTCTGGCTTCGCTTTTGCGGAGACTGTGGCCCGGGGTGTACGTATGAGCCTCCTCGTTCTCCTTTTCGCTTTGGTCTTGGGCTGGCTGGGCCAGGGTCGGCCGGCTCATCCGGTCTGGACCTCCGTCTTGGCCCTGCCCCTCCTTTGGGCCAGCGGGATTTGGCTCAAACGCAGAGCCTTCCTGGTCTTGGGATTCCTGGGATTAGTGGCCCTGGCAGTCCTTTGCGCTTGGAGTGGGAATCTCTTGGGCGGGCTCGGCGTGCTGGGGATGGCCCTCTTCGCCTGGGACCATCCGAGTTGGCGTATTCGTGGGTACGGGTTTTTGTGGTCGGTCGGAGTGGTGGGCACAGGCGTAGCCCTCGGCGTCTGTGTCTCTTTCCTCCGCTTTTCCCTTAATTTTTGGGCTCTGATGGCCGGCCTAGTCCTGGTCTGGTGGGTGCTGCGGGCCTGGGCTCGGGAAATCCACGGCCCTCACGGGAGGGAACACAGCGGGAATCGGTCTGCATCTGGGCCAATGAGATAAGCCTCGTCGAATATGCCATCGCCGTCCTTGTCCGTTGCCGAAAAACCCTCCCAAAAATTGCCGTTTTGGCCGTCGTCGAACTGGTTCTTCCCGCAAGACTGGGCGTGCACGTGATTACCGAGGAACGCGTTCTTCGACACGATGTTTCCCGTGCTCTCGAGTTCTAAAAGGAGGCCGAGTCCGTTCAGTTCAATCACCGAGGCCGTGATGGTGGAAGCGCGAGTTCCTTGTAGCCAGATTCCCACCCCTGTCTTCCTTACGCCCACCTTGTGTAGCGTAATTTCCGCGGAGAACATGAGGCGGATCCCGTCCGCGCAGTTTTCCACACGGGTTTCTTTCACCACAATGTTTTTGCTTCCTCCCACGAGGATCCCCGTGAGCGATCCGCGGACCAGCACGTTTTCCATCACCAGGTTTTGCACGTTTTGAAGCCTTATCGCTGCTACAGAAGCTCCGTAGATCTCGAGGTTGCGCAAGATGAGGGGAACACTGGTGTTACTGATGAGGATGCCAAAGGGTTCACCCTCGGCGTCCACGCGCAGCCCCTCGATGACGAACGGTGAAGCTATGGTGCCCAAACCCGAAGCCAGACCAAGAAGGTCTTCCACGGAATGGATGAGGATTGGCCCGCGGGTCACCACTTCGGCCAATCCTCCCGTGGCCCAAGCCAAAAGGACCAGCGCTATGCGCCATCTCATGCTCATCACCATCCACAAACTCTACGGTCCTGGTCTGATCGGAGCCAGGGCTAATGTCCTCTCCCCAGGTAATATGGGCTACCTTCCCCTTGTGCCCAAAGTTTCCCCTTCGCCACCGGGAGAACCGGCGCGTTGCAAGTTCTTTGGGGAGACACCGATTCGCGAGCGCAGCCAGCTCTATGGAGTGTCGCCGTAAAAATTGAGGAGCTGACCACAGTCCTTTCCCAGCTTAACATGATGGGCAGGGAAGGAGGGACACCATGGAGTGGGTGGAAGCGTTGGTGGAAATTCCCAAGGGAAGCCGGAATAAGTACGAGTTTGACAAAACCCAGCGGCGTATACGTCTGGACCGCGTGCTCTATTCCCCTCTCCACTATCCCGCGGATTATGGCTTTATCCTCAACACCCGGGCGGAGGATGAGGACGCTCTGGATGTCCTCATCGTCACTTACGAGCCAACTTTTCCGGGATGCATCGTGCCAATACGGCCCGTAGGAGTGTTGGACATGCAGGATGAACGCGGCCCCGACCAAAAAATCTTGGCGGTGCCTGCGGTGGATCCCCGGTTCGCCGAGGTGGAGGACCTCGGAGGACTACCGCGCCACCTCCTTTTGGAAATCGAGCACTTCTTCACCGTGTACAAAACGTTGGAGGAGAAAGCCACGGAGATCATGGGCTGGCGGGGAAGAATCGAGGCCTGGGACCTTATCCGCCGCGCTCAAGCTCGCTACGCTCAGAATCAGTCCGTGGGCTAGGCTTACGCGGCCACGCGGGCCCGTCCCAGGGAACAGGCGTCCTTCACCCTAAGGCCGAGCTTCCTTGTTTCCGCTCCAACTCAGTCCCTACCCTTGGGTCAAGCGTGTCCAGCTAAGGAGGCGATGGAACGATGCGCAGATTACTTTTAGCGGTGGTTGCGTTGGGGTTAGTGTCTGTTTGGGGACTTACCCCTGGCCTGGCCGACGCTGGTATAACCGGAGGCTCGTTCATTGACGTGCCGAAGAGCCACCCGGCCTATTCCTCTGTGCAAAACCTGCTCACGCGGGGGATCCTTGTGCCCACGGCCAGCGGGCAGTTCATGGGCGATCAGCCGCTGCTCCGCTATGATGCCGCGGTTTGGCTGGACCGGGCCATAAAGAACATCGAGGCCAAAATCTCCGCAGCTACTGATCTCACCCCCCGTCTCACCTCTTTGGAAAACCAAATGCGTAGCCTCTCCTCAGACCTCAGCACCCTGCGAGCGGATATCTCCACCCTGTCCGCACGGGTCAACGCTCTCCAACAGTCGGTGGGGCAGGGTGGAGAAGTGGCCCAGAAAGCACAGCTGGGCGTGGTGCTCGGCCTCACCGGTGTCATCCTGGGATTGGCCGCCCTGGTTTGGGTCATTTTCTTCTGAGGCAGGCGAGTTAGCACAACTCCCTTCCCTACAAAGGAAGGGAGTTTTTGTCACACCCGGGGCTGCCCCCGAAGGGGTATGGGTTCCCGGCAGCGTGGGCACACGTGGCCCTGGAGGTAAGACTTCACCAGCTGTACCCCGTCTCGTTCGAGGAGGAGAGCGCGGCAAGCTGGACAATATGTGTTTTGCCCGGCATGCCCGGGAACGTTGCCCACATAAACGAAGCGAAGCCCTGCGGCTTCCCCTACGTCTTTGGCCATCTCCAGGGTGGAGATGGGCGTGGGCGGCGCACGGAAACGATAGGCTGGAAAGTACCGGGTCACATGCCAGGGCGTGGTGGGCCCCAGCTCCTCCACAATGCGCGTAGCCAAGAGGCGCAGGTCTTCTGGGCTGTCATTGACGCCGGGTATGACCAGGGTGGTGATTTCCACGTGTACGCCGTGGCTCCAAAGGAGCTTAGAGTTTCGTACCACCACTTCTGAATCCCCGCTACAAAAATTTCTCACGGCTTCTAGTCCGCCCTTCCAATCCACATTGGCCCCGTCCAAACCTGCGGCCACTACGGCCTCCAAAGCCTCTTCGCTCAGATAGCCGTTGGTGACGAAGGAGGTGTGGAGCCCAACCCGCCGCGCTAAGGGGAAAAGATCTACCGCCCATTCCAAAAGGAGGGTGGGCTCGTTGAAGCTTAAGCTCACCCCTTGGCAGCCCTGCTCCTGGGCCAACCGCACGAACTCTTCCGGAGAGACGTATCCGCAGCCCGCGTCCGGGTCCGGAGGTTTCTTCGTGATCTCCCAGTTCTGGCACCAGGGACAAGTGAAGTTACAAGACCAAGTGCCCGCGGTAAGAGCCAAATTCCCGGGGTAAAAGTGATAGAAGGGTTTCTTCTCCATGGGGTTGACGGAGATTGCGGAAAGAAGGCCATAGACGAGGGTAAATATCTTGCCCTTGCGGTTTTCGCGGGTTTTACAGAATCCCTGCTGGCCTGGGGCCAGGACACAGCGGCGGGCGCAAGTCAGGCACCGCGCTTTCCCGCCCGGAAGCTTTTCCTGCAGGAGGCCTTCCCGCACCCATGGTTCCATAATCCTTCTCTGGGATAGATTACACGACCATCCGCGACCCGGGCGAACGGGGAAAGACGGTGTTCTACAGTCTCTCCCAGATCCACAATGTGGACCACGCGGTGGCCGTGGGCCACAAGCCAATCCGAAAGAAGCCGGCGGTGGCAGCGCCACCAAAGTCGCTCCGCACACATGAGGGCCACGTTTTTCTCTTGAGCAAGGCGAAGGACTTTGGAGACACCCCGCTGGAAGTCTTCGGTGAGCATGTGATCCGCGTAGTTCCGAAATCCCGGGGAACCCCAGGCTTTGTTTGGGGAAGCTTGGCCCAAGCCCTTTTTTCGATAGCCGCCCAGTTCCCTGCCGAGCCAGACATACTCGATGCCCTGAGCAGGTAGGGTCTTGGCCAGCGCTTCTCCATTGAAATGGGGGAATCGCTTGGAGGAAGGAAAAGAGCGGATATCCACCAAAGTTTCGATTCCATAGGTTTTCAAGAGGTGCAGGAACGCAGGGAGGCTGCGGGTGGAATGACCCAAGGTGAAAAGCGGCATAGATGTAGTTTAACGCGCGAAGAGAGTGACAAGAGGCTTAGCCGGTAAGAAACTTTGGGGCAATCCTGAGAGGGACATTGGCGAAGGAGTGGAAAAGCAGTAGGATTAGGGTGGCGGAGCGTAGCGCAGCCTGGCAGCGCGCTGGCATGGGGGGCCAGAGGTCACCGGTTCAAATCCGGTCGCTCCGACCAATTAATCTCGGGGTAGGGAAAAGGCGTCCAAAACGCGGATTTGAGGGATAACTTCCTGGTCTTTTATCACCCCGACTCCTACAACTCGTACCGAGATTCCTTGGGCATCGGCGCGCACAGCCACGTAGAAGTGCCACCCCTCTACACCGACTCGGGAACCCTCCACTCTGGTGGGGGAGAGCGAGTACAAATAAGCTCCGCCTCCGCCCACCACGAGGTAGGTGACCCCGTCGCGCTCAATCCGCTCGTAATTGTGGGCGTGGCCGCTGAACACGAGGTCTACCCCCAGTTCGGCAAACACGGGATGCCAAAGTTTTTGGAGCCCCTCAGCCCCTGGACCGTAGGTAGCGTCTGAGGAGAACACGGGATGATGGAAAATCACGATTTTGTGGGGCTCGGGCCCGGAGAGATGCTCTTTGGCCCACTGGAGCTGGTCATGGTAATCTTGGGGCGAGCGGGCGTTGGAGTCCAAGCCCACCACCACCACGTCGCCATAGTGCAAAGCCCACCAACGCTTCCCCAGTCTTCCTCCACCTGGTGGGAGGGCAAAGTGCTGATAGTAGCTAACGCTATCCCGCTCGTGGTTGCCCAAAACCGAGAGGAAGGGAGACCAGCGTAGGATCGGAGCCACGGAACGGAAGAAAAACTCCCAGTGAGAGGGAATCGGGGTTTCCACCAGGTCGCCGGCGTGCAACACGAAGTGGAACGGCCACGGATCGAGGCTCATGGCAGAGGCCACGAGTTCCACGCGATTGGGCCCGGTCCACTGCCACTGGGTGTCGGAGATCACCCCGAACAGAACGGGCTCGCCCGAAAAAGACACGGTGCGGAACGTGCCGATAGGGCCTTCCGAGCCATCCTCAAAAACCAGACGATAGACGTACCAGGTGGACGGAGAAAGGTCGGTGAGGCGAAGGTGCACGATTTCCTTGGTGTCTGAAGTCGTTGGGGTATAACTCACGCGATGGGTGAAGCTCGAGGAACGGAGGTACTCCGCGAGGGGTGCGTATTCCACGATGGCGGGGGCAGGAGGACTCGCGGCCCAGCTCACCGCGATGGCATTGGCTTCAGGCGCGCCTGTCCAGGGCCCGTAGAGGAGAGGGGTCCCAAAGAGGGAAAACGCCCAGAGGAGCACAAGGACCAAAGCTTTCATGGCTCTTCCTCCCATAGCCTTACTTGCTCAGGAAACCACACTTCGATGCGCGGGCCGCCGCGGAGACTATCCCACAGCAGCTCCCCCGTGATCAAGATCCGGCGTCCTACCCAAGCCCCGGGGTCAAAGGCCTCCAAGTTCCAGAAATCTCGGCACATCTCCGGCTTGAGGACAACCCGAAGACCATACTTGCTCTTGCTAGCCCACAGGGACCAGCCCAACTGATCCCGGCCCACGCGGGAGACCTCCAGCACCACAGTGACCGCCTGGTTCACATAGCGCACGCGATCGGCCTCGATTTGCTCCAACGACAGAGGAGAGCTGGCGCTTTCCCAAAGCCCGCGGCCCTCCATTTGGGCCTCGACTGAGGCGTGCAAAAACTGGCAGTAGTAGGCTTCGCGCTCCGGGTAATAGACGAGGAGGCGCGCCAGCCCCTGCCGCAAAAGTTCCTCGTTCACCAGGACCCAACCTCGGTCCGTCTCCACCCAAAGGTAAGCTAAAAGCCGGCTGTGTAAATCCCGGCGCTCCCAGGGGCTGAGCTCTACGTACACGGTTTTACCCATGGTGAGGGTGCGGAAGAACCGGGTGGCCTCCTCGGACCAAGGTTCGCCCACCTCGGGGGCGTTGATCCCCAAAAGACGGACGGTTTCGTACCTGCTTACGCCACTGGGCGGATCGCCGAGCACGCGGATTTCGGCAGTATCCCCGTCCCGCCAGCGCATGATGCGCGCAGGAAAAGCGCCCTCCGGGGGCTGAGCCCAGCCCCAAGCGAGGACCAGGAAAAGAGCACCCAAAAGCAGAACTTTTCGCGACATTTTCGTCTCGTTCATCGTTCGTAGTGCACGCGGCGTTGCACCACGGTGAGTTGGAAGAGGGAGAGAGCAAAGATGATAGCGAAAAGGATCACCGAGGCCGCAGAAGCCAGGCCATAATGGCCGGAGTCGAAGGCCTTGGTGAACACGTAGTAGACAATGGTGAGGGCGGACTTCTGGGGTCCAGGCCCCATGAAGAGGATGTAGACCTCCTCGAAGATTTTGAACGAGCCGATCATGGAAATGATGAACACGAAGAAAATCTGGGGACTGAGGAGGGGGATGGTGATCCGACGCCAAACCTGCCAGCCGCTGGCGCCGTCCACCCGAGCCGCCTCGTAGTACTCCCGGTCAATGCCCTGCATGCCTGCCAAAAGGATAAGGGCTTGATACCCCACAAACCGCCAAACGTTCATGATGATGAGGGCCGGCAGGGCAAGGCGTGCGTCATTGAGCCAGTCAAAAAAACTAGCTTTAGTCCCAAATAACCTGGCCACGGCGGAGACAATGTAGTTCAAAAGCCCAAGATCCCGATCGTAAATCCACTGCCAAACCATAGTGATGGCCACAACCGGGGTGATATAAGGAAGAAAATTGACGAGCCGAAAGAAGGCCCGCCCCAGCAGAGCTTGGTTGAGAAGGGTGGCAAGGAGCAAGGCCAAAAACAGGGTTGCGGGAACGCTTATCCCCACGTATTTCAGGGTGTTGAACAAGGCCTTTGTGAAGTCCGGATCCCGAAAGGCTTGGCGAAAGTTGCTCCAGCCCACGGGGTCCAACGCCCATTGAGTCGTTGCTTGATACGCAATGAGCTTGTCCCCCTCTTTGATCAGGATGTATTCTTGGTTATTGCCCTCGTCCTTCAACACCCAGCGGGCGCTCTGACGCAGCCGAACCCAAAGATCCTCTCGCTTGGCCCCGCGCTTCTCTAACAGGGCCACCAGATCCTCGGGGATCCGGCCCCGGGCAAGGAGGTTCGTCCACGAATCAAGACCTTCCTCAAGAACGTAAACCACAGGTCCCGGAACAGTGCGGGTGCGAATGTCGTAGAGGCTGTACACGAAAGCGTTCACAAAGGGATAGAACGTGAAAACGCCCAACACTACTAGCGTAGGGAGGAGGAAAAGGTAAGCCTCCGCAGTCTCCCCCCAAAACCTTCTACTGCGCAGATGAGACGGAAGTTTTATCATGGAATCAGGCGGGGGAGGGGAAACCTCCCCCGCCCTTTTCCGTCACTGGCCGATGACGCTCGCGATCTCCGCCGCCAGCGCGTCCAGGATCTTCTTAGGTGCGCCCTCTCCCTTGAGGAGGAGCTCCCAGTAGGTGATGAGCAAACTACGGATGTCCATGTACTTGGGGTGGAGGAGCTGCCCGAACCCACCAGCGAGGAGCTGGTCCGTCATGACCTTATGCTCTGGACGCTGGGCGATGTAGTCCTGCCAGAGCTTCCCGTAGATCGCGGTCTTCGTTACGGGAAGGTATCCCGTCTTCTGGGCCCAGTACACGATGTTGTCCTCGCGGAGGAGGAAGGCGATGAGCCGAGCGGCAGCTTCGATCTGGGCGCGGGTCTGGTTCACAGAGAAGATGCCCAGGTTCGTGCCCTGGATCATGGAGGCGCAATTCTTGTAGCAAGGGACAGGGGCCACGCTCAAGGGAACTCCCGCGGTCTTGGCCGCGTTCATGTTGTAGGTATACCCGGCGGAAGTGTCGATCCACATGGCGACAGTAATGCCTTTCTGGACGGCATCAGAAATGTAGGCGCTCTGAACAAGGGCGTACTTAGCGGTGCGGGCGGCAAACTCCGCGGCCTCCAGGCCCGCCGCATCGTTGAGGGTCACTTTCGTCCAGTCTTCAGAGAGGATGGACCCCCCAGCCTGATGGAGCAAGGTGAGGAAGATCTCGGGGTTCGGGGGCCGATAAGCCGTGCCGTACACTCCTTTTGCCTCATCCTTGCCGACTTGGGCCACCAACTCCTCGAACTCCTCCCAGGTCTTGGGCGGGTTGGGGATCAAGTCTGGCCGATAATAGAGAACCAGGATGGACTTGTTGAAGGGTACAGTGATGATGCGACCCTCGAAAATTTGTTCGAATTGGGGAAGGATATCAGCCAACACCTCTTCGGGGAGGAAGAGGTCCAGGTCAACAAGAGCGTCCAACCACTGGGTGGTCCAGTTTTCGTACTGCTGGGCCAAAGTGGGCGGCTGGCCCGCGGCCACGGCAGCGATCAGCTTTTGCTGGAGGGCGCTGTAGCCACCTTGGTACACGAGATCCACCACAACGTCAGGGTTTTCCGCCTGGAACTTCTGCACCAGAGAGGTGAGAGCCTCTCCCAGGGCTCCGGACATGGCGTGCCAGAAGGAGATCGTCACCTGGCCGAAGCCCCCAAGTCCTAGGACCACAACCAACAACGCCACAAGCATCCGCCGCATAGAGTCCACCTCCTTATTTTTGGCCTACCGTACACACTCTTTTCCCTGCTCTCACCCCCTCAGCGCAACCCCGTGCGGGCAACGCCTTGGATAAACTGTTTTTGGGCGAAGAAGAAGAGGATCAAGATGGGCACGATGGCCATCGTAGCGGCAGCCATAAGCAGATGATAGTCCTGGTTGAACTCCTGCATGAAGTACCGCAGGCCTACAGGCACTGTGCGTAGTTGAACTCTGTCGGTCATGATGATGACCCACAGGAACGCGTTCCATGAGCCCACGAATTTGAAGAGGGCCACAGTGGCAATGCCCGGACGGGCCTGGGGAACGGCGATTTGCAAGACGTAGCGTATGCGGGAACACCCGTCCAACCGTGCGGAATCCCAGAATTCATCGGGAATTGTGCGGAAGAACTGGCGCAAAAGGAAGACGCCAAATACAGACACGGTCCAGGGGATGATCAATGCCCAATACGTATTATACCCGCCGAGGCGATTGATGAGCACAAAGCTGGGCACAAGGAGCATCTGCCCGGGGATCATCAGCGTGCCCAAAAAGAGATTAAACAGCACGCTTTTCCCGAAGAAATTCATTTTGGCAAAGGCGTAAGCCGCGAAAATGGTGGTGATCACTTCACCGACGGTGGTAGTGATGGCAATCAGGAAAGAGTTGAAGAAGTAGCGACCGAATGGCGCAGCGTTCCAGGCAGAAACATAGTTCTCCCAGTGCAGGGGATTTGGGATCCACACGGGCGGTAGGCGCAGGGCTTGGTAGACATCCTTGAGGGAGGTGGTGATCATCCAGAAGAACGGCAAGGCCATGATCACCGCGGTGAAAAGGAGCAGGGAGTAAATCAAAACCGACCAGAGCCCGCGGCGTACGCGATAGATCGCCGTCCCCTGAGCGCTGAACATCGGGCATTGGACTTTACTCCAAAGAGCTCAGCTCAACAAGACTTTGCCGAAGTGGCCTGAGTGTTTAGCCTGGCTACAATCCTCGGGATCATGCCGGGACGTCTGGAAGTTATCACTGGTCCTATGTTTGCTGGCAAAACCGAGGAGCTTTTGCGCCGGTTGGAGCGCGCCAGAATCGCCCGGAAAACGGTGATCCTTTGTAAACCGGAACTTGACACGCGCTACGCCCACGATCGCGTGGTAACCCACAACGGCCGAAGCTTTCCGTGCTTCATCCTTCCCGTTAACGTTCACGCAGCCACTTTCGCAACGTATGTGCCTAAGGAAGCCCTGGAAAGCGCGGAAGTGGTGGCTTTTGACGAGGCCAATTTCTTCGGTCCGGACTTTCCGGAACTCTGTGAAATTTTGGTCCACCGAGGGAAACGGGTGATTGTAGCAGGATTAGATCTGAATTTTCGCGGCGAGCCCTTCGGGCCCATGCCCGTTCTTTTGGCCTTGGCCGATGAGGTCTTAAAACTTTCCGCCGTATGCACCGTGTGCGGGAACCCTGCCACGCGCTCGCAGCGCCTCCTCTCCGGACGTCCTGTAACGGACGGCCCCGAAGTCCTCGTGGGGGGATTGGAAACTTACGAACCACGCTGCCGCGAACATTTCTTCTCTCCGTGAGCCCTCTCTTGGAATTGAATCGGGTCCATTTTGGTTTCTCCACTCCCCAGGGTTTCCTCCCTGTTTTGGAGGACTTTTCCCTAGCGGTGGAGAAGGGAGAGTGGGCGAGCGTGGTGGGGCCATCGGGTTGTGGGAAAACCACATTCCTTAAAGTTTCTTCCGGCCTTCTCCCTCCACAGGCGGGAACGGTTCTGGTGGAAGGGGGATCCCCCCGAGGTCGCGTGGCCTACATGCCCCAAGGCGAGTCCCTCCTTCCTTGGCGCACGGCGCTCGGAAATATTATGGCCGCGCGGGAAGCCGAGGGCCCTGTGGATTCGGAAACTAAACGGCAAGCCTGGGCGCTGCTTTCTGACTTTGGCTTGGCGCGCTTTGCCCAAAGTTTGCCCCACGAACTTTCCGGAGGCATGCGCCAACGCATTGCTCTCCTCCGCACGTTTTTCGCCCGCCGCAACCTTCTCCTTCTGGACGAGCCCCTGGGCGCGCTGGACGCCTTGACCCGCGCGGAGCTCCAAGAGTGGCTATTGCGGGTCTGGCAAAACCTGAGCAAAACGGTGGTACTTGTGACCCACGATGTTGAAGAAGCTGTGCTTCTTTCTGATCGGATCTTTGTTCTTACCCCGCGGCCGGCTCGCGTGGCGATGAGCGTTCTTGTGCCCATGCCCAGACCACGCGAGAGATCCGGATCAGCCGTGCAAGCGCTGCGAGCCCAAGCCCTCTGGGCTTTGGCCTCGGCCAAAAACTATGACGAGAAAAGCTGAAGCCACCGCACTTTTGGTGGTAGCCATGCTTCTTGTTCTTTGGGAAGGCGCGGTTCATCTCCTCCGCCTCCCCACTTATGTCCTCCCCCCACCTAGCCTGATCTTCTCCACCTTCGTCCGAGATTTTTCTCTTCTCCTCTACCACGCGTCCCTCACACTGGTGGAGGTCGCGTTGGGACTGGGAATGGGGGCAATCGTGGGCGTAGGGGTGGCAGTGCTTGCTTACTACGTGCGCCCCATCGGCCGGGCCTTGATCCCGTTCCTCGTGGGCTCCCAGGTGATCCCTGTGTTCGCTGTAGCCCCGCTTTTTGTGCTTTGGTTTGGGTTTGGGATTTGGCCAAAAGTGGCAGTGGCCGCACTCCTCGTGTTTTTCCCCGTGGCCGTCAACTTCCTGGATGGCCTGCGCTCCCAGGGTCCAGAGCTCGTGGAATTCTTCCAAGCTTTGGGAACGCGCGAGGCGCGGATCTTCCGGATGGTGCGCGCTCCAGCAGCGCTCCCGTTCTTCTTTTCGGGTCTGCGGGTGGGAGCCACCTTGGCCCTTGTGGGGGCCACGGTGGGCGAATGGGTAGGGGCCAGCCGAGGCCTCGGCTACCTCATGATTCAAGCCAATGCCCGCTTGCGCCTGGACCGCGTGTTCGCGGCGGTCCTGGCGCTTACCCTCCTTGGGCTGGGATTGTTCTGGACCGTAAGCGCCGGGGAACGTCTGTTCTCCCGGCGAAGACGGTAAAATTTTGGGGCTATGCCCTGGGTTTTTGTGTTGCTATGGGTCGCGAGTTTGGGGAGCGCGGGCGGTGAGTTCCGCATCGTTCTGGACTTTTACCCCAATCCCAACCACGTGCCCCTTTATGTGGCGCAAGAGCTCGGGTTCTTCCGGGACCAGGGAGTGGAGGTGGAGCTCGTGGTGCCGTCCGACCCCAGTGCTCCGGCGAAACTGGTGGCGGCAAAAGCAGGGGAAATGGGGCTCACTCCCCAGATCAACCTGTTCCTCGCCAAAGATGAGGGCTTGCCCCTCATCGCCGTGGGAGCCCTCATCGACGGAGCCCTGGGTGGCCTGCTCGGTCTTCGCGAACACGGGGTGGAGAAGCTCGCGGACCTCAAAGGAAAGCGCATCGGCTACTCTCTGGAGCCACTGGAGCCGGTGCTCTGGCGGACCATGCTCGCCTCCGTGGGCCTTCGGCCCGGAGAGTACGAGCTCGTTTACACGGGAATGAGTACTCTTCCCGCTCTTCTCAGCGGAGCCGTAGCTGCCATCGGCGCCTTCAGAAACTACGAGCCTCTGGCCGCTGAACTCCAAGGTTTTACCCCCGTGTTCTTCCCCCAGGAAGATTACGGCGTTCCTAATACCTACGAGCTTGTGTTTGTGGTTCATCCTGAGCTCCTTGGGAAAAGGCCAGCGGAGGTGAGGGCTGTGCTGCGCGCCATCGCGCTAGGGGTCGAGTACGTTCGCGCTCATCCTGAGGAAAGTTTTGCTCTCTTCACCGGGGTTTTCCCTGAGCTTGCGGACGAACTGAATAGGCGGAGCTTCGCGGTGACAGTTCCTCTGTACGCTGTGGGTCTTCGCCACGACGAGCAAGGGCGCTGGGAGGAAATGCAGGCGTTTCTCCTGGCCACGGGGATGATCGCTCGGGCCCTGCCCCTACGCGAACTTTACACCACCGCGGTTCTTCCCTAGAAGTGGGACAAGCTGGTACCATCGACTTAAAGGAGGTTTTGACGTGAGAAAATTGGTCCTTCTAGTATGGGTTACGTTAGGCCTTGGCGTTCTAGCTTGGGGTGCTCCCCAAATTGTGGCCCGGGTGGTAGAAGTAAGCGATGGGATCACGATCGTTGTGCGCATGGAGGCTTTGCCCTTCCCAGCGCCCGCGAATCTCACCACAAATAGTGAGGTCACCGTGCGGTACATCGGGGTACAGCCAGCACCAGGGGTTTCCCCCTCAGCTCTGCGAAACCTCAATGTCCTCCTGGTGGAAGGCAAACAGGTCTTCCTCGAACTGGACGAGGTCGTTCGCGATGAGACAGGAACGCTTCTGGCCTACGTGTACCTGGACCAGGGGAGAAAGCTCATGGCCAACGCGGTCCTCGTGGCCACCGAGCTCTTTTCCCACCTTCCTTTGCCTGGGGCCAGCCGTTACGATCGAGTTTTGGCCTATTTGGACCAGGCCCCCTGGAGCACGCCCAGGCCCGTTTGCCCGGTGGTTTACTCCTGGAACGAGGCAGGAAAGCATGTGGGAGAGACCGCTTGTGTGGAAGGGCCAGTGGTGAGCGTGGGCACGAGCCGAGCTGGCGATGTCTTTCTTAATCTTGGCAAACCGTACCCTGACCCCGGAAGGTTCACGCTCTACATCCCTGCAAGGTTCGTGGGCAAGTTTGAGGCCGCCTTTGGAACGCGGTTTTGGGCCAACTTAAAGGGTGTCACTGTACGGGCCCTGGGAGAAATCCGCCTGTACCAGGGGTTGCCGGAAATTCAGCTCTCGGAGCCGGAAAACCTTCTCATCCTCCGCTGAGCAGGGCCTGGAGGATCTGGGCCAGACGCTTGGGGTCGGCCTTTCCTTGGGCTTTCTTCATCGCCTGGCCCACCAGAAAGCCTAGCGCTTGAGTTTTACCGGCCCGAAAGTCTGCCACCGCTTGCGGATGGGCTGCGATCACCTCCGCCACCAAGGCCTGCAGTTCCCGCTCATCCCGCAGCACTTCGCCCTCCACCTCCTGGATAAGGGCGCTGAGCGACCCTCGGCCGGTGACCACTTGCTCCAGAATCTTCTTGGCTTTTAGGCGTGGGCAAACTCCCTCTTCCACTTTGCGGATGATCAGGGCCAAATCCTGAGCGGAAATAGGCGGCTCCTCGTCGGTCCAGTAGGGCCAAAGCTCGGAGAGAACCCAGCCCACAGCCGCGCGGGGGTTGGGAACCTGTCGCGCCACTTCCTCGAAGAAATCGGCACGGACGGGCTCGGCCAACAGAGCCTCGGCTTCGCGCTCCGGAACCCCGTATTCCTTAGCCCAGCGGGCCGCCCGCTCCCAAGGGAGCTCCGGCATCTTTGCCCGCACCTCCCCCAGCCATTCTGGGGATACCACAAGGGGCACGAGATCGGGGTCTGGGAAATACCGGTAGTCGTGGGCCTCTTCTTTGGTGCGCTGAAGAATAAGTTCGTTTTTCCCCTCGTCCCAGCCAAAGGTCACCTGCTCCACTTTTGCTCCGCTGGCAAGTTTTTCTCGCTGGTATTCCAGGACTGCAGCCAAAGCATGTTCCACGGCCCGGAAGGAGTTTAAGTTTTTGATCTCCGTTTTCGTTCCCAACCGCCCAGCCACAGCCAAGGACGCGTTGGCGTCACACCGGAGCTCCCCTTTTTCCATGTCCACCGTAGACACGCGAAGATGGCGGAGCAAGATGCGCAGGGCTCGCAAAAATTCCCGGGCTTCTCGCGGAGAATGAATTTCCGGCTCGGTCACAATCTCCACCAAAGGGGCCCCACAGCGGTTGAAATCCACCAGGGTGCGGGATTCGGTGTGCACGAGTTTTCCCGCGTCTTCCTCCAGGTGCAGCTCCCGAATGCGCACGGTTCTGGTCTCTCCCTCCACCTTGAACGCGAAGCTTCCCCCCGTAGCGAGGGGGACCTGGCGCTGGGTGATCTGGTATCCCTTGGGGAGGTCGGGGTAGAAGTAGTTCTTGCGGTCGAATTGGGAGGCTTCCTGCACCTGAGCATTCAGAGCCAGTGCTACGCGCAGGGCCAGCTCTACGGCCTCTTTGTTCAGGACAGGCAGGGCACCGGGTAAACCCAAGCAGACCGGGCAGGTGAGGGTGTTGGGCGGCGCGGCGAAGTACTCCGCAGAGCAAGAGCAGAAGAGTTTGGTGCGCGTCTTGAGCTGCACATGGATCTCCAAGCCGATGACAGGCTCCATACCCGTGAGTATAGCACGTTGCACTGAATCGGACCTTTAGGTAAGATTTTGGGTCATGCCCATCCTGACAGTGCGAGATTTGCACGTGCGTGTGGCCGGGAAGCCCGTGCTCCAGGGGGTGGACCTGGAGCTTGAGCCCGGGCAGGTCCATGCTCTCATGGGTCCCAACGGTTCGGGAAAAAGCACACTGGCCTTGGCTTTGGCCGGGCATCCGGCGTACGAGGTGACCCGGGGCCAGGTTTTCTTGGATGGCCAGGACCTCCTGGGTTCGCCTCCCCATGAACGCGCCAGAGCCGGGCTGTTGTTGGCGTTTCAATACCCGCCCGAGGTGGAGGGGGTGAGGTTGCGGGAGTTCCTGCGGTTGGCTTGCAGCGTTCGCGGCCAAAAATTCTGTGACTTTCAAAAAGCCTTCCCTCAGGCCCTGACGCGGCTGAACATGGAGGAGTTCCGCGACCGCGAGCTGAATCTGGGCTTTTCTGGAGGCGAGAAAAAACGGGCTGAACTCATGCAGCTTTACATGCTGCGGCCCAAAGTGGCCCTGTTGGATGAGCCGGATTCCGGGGTGGACGTGGACGCCCTGCGCCTCATCGCTGAGGTCATCGCCGAAATGGCCGAGACGGGCACGGCGGTCCTCGTCATCACCCACTATCCCCGTGTGTTCACGCATGTACCGCCCGCGCGGGTCTTCGTGCTCTGGCAAGGAAAAATCGTGGAGCAGGGTGGCTCAGAGCTGGCCTGGAAAATCGGGGAACTGGGATTCGAGGTGGTCCGAAAATGAGGGTGTCAGCGGCACGACTGTCCAGGGATTTCGTGGAAGAGCTCTCCTGGGAAAAGAACGAGCCGGCGTGGATGCGCGCCCACAGGCTCAGGTGCTTGGAGATCTTCGAAAAACTCCCCATGCCCAGGTTCGGTCCGGACCTTTCGGAGTTGGACCTGGGGGACCTCACCTATTACGCCCGACCGGTGGAGCCCGTGCGGCGCTGGGAGGACCTGCCCGAGGAGATCCGGCGCACCTTTCAAGCGTTGGGACTCCCCGAGGCCGAGCAGAAGGTTTTGGCGGGCCTCGGCGCCCAGGTGGACTCTGAGGAGGTGTACCGTTCCCTTTTAGCTAACCTGCGGGCCAAAGGCGTGATCT
The DNA here is from genome assembly GCA_938083225.1 of Candidatus Bipolaricaulota bacterium. Lineage (GTDB taxonomy): Bacteria > Bipolaricaulota > Bipolaricaulia > Bipolaricaulales > Bipolaricaulaceae > DTER01. The sequence goes on along the minus strand of CALKCH010000016.1, from coordinate 27,013 downwards.
TCACGAGCATGGAGCAAGCTGTGCGGGAATTCCCCTGGGTGCAAGAGTACTTCATGAAGATCATCCCTCCGGAGGACAATAAATTCGCCGCCCTGCACGGCGCGGTGTGGAGCGGAGGGACGTTCGTGTGGATTCCGGAGGGGGTGGAGGTAGAAATTCCCCTTCAGGCCTATTACCGCATGCAGACGGAGGGGGTGGGACAGTTCGAGCACACCCTCATCATCGCCGAAGCGGGAAGCTCCGTGCACTACATTGAGGGCTGCTCCGCGCCGCGCTACAGCCAGATGAGCCTCCATTCCGGCATGGTGGAGATCTATGCCAAGGAAGAGGCTCGGGTGCGGTTCACCACCATCCAGAATTGGGCCAAAAACGTGTACAACCTCAACAACAAGCGGGCCTGGGCTTACGCCGGAGCCCGCGTGGACTGGGTCTCGGGATCCTTGGGCAGTAGGGTCACCATGCTCTACCCCACCACCGTGCTCTTGGGAAAAGGTGCGAGCACCGAAAACCTCTCGTTCACCTTCGCCCAAGAGGGGATGTGGCTGGACACTGGGGCCCGGGCCATCCATCGGGCGCCGGAGACCACCTCGCGGCTTGTGTCCCGGTCCGTGGTGCAGGGAAGGGCCAAAAGCGTGTTTCGGGGCACCGTGCATGTGGCTCCTGAAGCGCGGGGCGCGAAAGCGCACGTGGAGTGCTCCACCCTTCTCCTTTCCCCGGAGGCGCGCACCGAGACCATCCCTGTTCTCAACGCCGAAAACGACGAAGTAGAGCTGGGCCACGAGGCTACCGTGGGCCGCGTCTCCCAAGAGCATCTCTTCTACCTCATGTCCCGTGGTCTCGACGAGTCCCAGGCCCTAAGCCTCATCGTGAACGGCTTCGTCTCCCCTATTCTCAAGGAAATCCCCTTGGAGTACGCGGTGGAGCTGCGCCGCCTTTTGGAGATGAGCTTTGAGAGGGCGGTGGCATGATGGACCTCGCCCAAATCCGTGGGGATTTCCCCGTCCTCAAGCGCTTGGAAAACGGCAAACCCCTCATTTACCTCGACTCTGCCTCCACCAGTCAAAAGCCGCATTCGGTGATTCTGGCGGAGAGCCGCTTTTACCAGGAGCAGAACGCCAACGTGCGGCGGGGTATTTACCTTCTGGCCTATGAGGCCACGGAGCTGTATGAGGCGGCGCGCCGCAGGGTGGCCACCTTCATCGGCGCTCGTTCGGAGGAAGTCGTGTTCACCCGGGGCACCACCGAGGCCTTGAATCTTGCGGCCTGGGCCGTGGGAGAAACCCGGGTTTCTCCCGGCGACCGCATTCTGGTCACGGAAATGGAGCACCACGCGAACCTCATCCCTTGGCAAGAACTAGCCCGCCGCAAAAGGGCCGAGCTTCTGGCCATCCCTATCAGCGAAGAAGGCCATTTGGACCTCGCGGCCTTCCGCAAAATGTTGACCTCGCGGACGAAGGTGGTGGCCGTAACTCACGTGTCCAACGTTTTGGGCACAGTGAATCCCATTTCCGACATCGTCGAGGAGGCCCATGGGGTGGGTGCGGTGGTTGTGGTGGATGCCGCACAATCTGCGCCCCACATGTCTCTGCGCGTGACCGAGCTTGGCTGTGATGCTTTGGCCTTCTCCGGTCACAAGATGCTCGGCCCCACAGGAATCGGTGTCCTTTGGGCCAAAAGTGAGCTGCTTGAGGCGTGGCCTCCTTTTTTGACCGGAGGAGAAATGATCCGGGAGGTGTGGTTGGACCGGGCCACCTGGGCGGATCCCCCGGCCAAGTTCGAGGCCGGCACTCCGCCCATTGCCCAGGCCATTGGGCTTGCCGCTGCGGTGGAGTATCTGGAAAGGATCGGGATGGACGTGGTCCAAACTCACGGCCGAGAGCTCACCACCCTGGCCCTCGCGGGGCTGCAATCCCGTCCGCATGTGGAAATTTATGGGCCCAAGAAGGCGGAGGAGCGCGGAGCCCTTGTGGCTTTCAATCTGCGAGGATTGCATCCCCACGATGTGGCTACCCTTCTGGACCAGGAAGGGATCTGCATTCGCGCCGGCCACCATTGCGCTCAGCCCCTCCATCGCCGTTTGGGTCTTGCTGCCTCTTGCCGGGCCTCTTTCCATATCTACAACACCCGCGAGGAAGTGGAGGCCTTCTTGGAGGCCCTGGACCGCGTTTGGGAGGCCCTGCGATGAGTCCCTACGAAGAGATCATCCTTGACCACTGGAAAAATCCCCGCAACAAAGGGCGGTTGGCTGCCCCGGACCTGGTAGGGATGGAAGTCAACCCCCTCTGTGGGGATGCCGTGCGCCTGGAGCTGAAAGTAGCTCAGGGAAAGGTGACCGACGTGCGGTTTGACGGCCAAGGTTGCGCCATTTCCCAAGCCGCTGCTTCCTTACTTACGGAGTTGATTCAGGGAAAGTCTTTGGCTGAGGTCCAAACCTTAGAGGAAAAAGAACTTCTTTCCGCCCTGGGCGGGGTCATTCAGACGCGTTTGAACTGCGCCCTTTTGCCATTGCGGGCGCTGCGGAAAGCTTTACAGAAACTATCCTGAGCGCCGAGTCTTCCTGCGCACCGTCTGCTGCGTCTTCTTCGCGGTTTTGGTCCGGCTGCGTTTACCCTGTGAGGATTTCGAAGCCATGGCCATCACGTCCGCCAGCGTAAGGTTCTTTAACTCAGCCATGAATTTTTCCTCAACGTTGGTCCAAAACGGATAGGTAGGGCAATCGGGATCAAGCATCAGGAGCCCTCGGCGCATTTGGCCCAAAACCAGAGTTGGCTGCTTCTCCAAAATCTTCGCGAGCTCTACAATCTTTATCGTCCCCGGGTCCTTGATCAGGGTGAACCCCCCCACCCGTCCCTTCTGCGCCCCGAGATACCCCTTGGCCCGCAAGTCCAAAAGAATCCGGCGCAGGAAAGACTCGGTAACCCCGCAGTTTTTCGCCAACGTACGCACAGCACTGCGTCGCTCGGGCAAAAGTGCAAGCTCATAAAGAGCACGTATCCCCACAGCTAGTCTGCTTCCCAACAACATCTTCCCTCCTTCTACACCTAGTTTAGCCTATGATACTGGGCAAGAGCTCCCTCTGTCAAAAATGACGGGTTCACTAGAGAACGAGAAAAATGAAATCACGAGGTCGGACTACCCCTGGACATCCGAGTCCTAAGTTGTCCGCAACCTGCTTGAATGCGGACGCCTCGCGAGCGGCGCACGGTGGCATCGAGTCCTTGGGCTAAAAGCTCCTGTCGAAAAAGCTCGATACTTTTGGAATCGGGGGGCTGAAACGGCAGTCCTGGGACGGGATTAAACGGGATGAGGTTGACGTGCACCAATTTTCCCCGGAGAAGGGCAGCCAAAGCCCGGGCGTGTCTGCGCTCATCGTTCACTCCCCGCAAAAGCACGTACTCGAAGGTCACCCGTCGGCCGGTGGCCAGACTATAGGCTTCCGCTGCAGACAGAACCTGGGCAATGGGCCATTTCTTCGCCAACGGCACGAGTTTTGCACGCAGGGAATCATAAGGAGCGTGCAAAGACACAGCCAGATTAAACTGGTGACCCTCTGCGGCGAACTCCAGGATCCGCGGGACTACCCCAATGGTGGACACCGTGATCCGCCGTGCACCAAGGTCGAACCCGTGCGCATCGTTGAGGATGAGAAGAGCTTTTCTTGTGGCCGCATAATTCAAAAAAGGTTCTCCCATGCCCATGACCACCACGTGGCTCACCCGTTCGCCTTGAGCTTTGAGGGCGCGAGCGAAGTACAGAACCTGGCCAGCGATTTCTCCTGCGCTGAGATTCCTCACGAAACCCATTTGGCCCGTGGCACAAAAGGCACAGCCTACAGGGCAGCCCACTTGAGTAGAAACGCAAACGGTGCGGCGGGGGCCTTCCCGGATGAACACGGCTTCCACCGTAGCTCCGTCGCCGAGCCGGGCCAAAATTTTTTCTGTTCCGTCTTCGTCGCATTCCCTAGCCACCACTTCGAACGGGATTAGGGAAAAACGGTGGGAAAGTTCCTCCCGTAAGGAGCGCCGAAGATTGGTCATGGCAGAAAAATCCGAAACCAAATGCTTCCAGGCCCACTCCCAAATCTGCTGGGCCCGGAAAGAAGGCTCGCCCAAGGAAGCCACCTCTTGGGCGAGCTCCTCGTACGAGAGGTCCAAGAAAAGCCGCGTGTTCACGCCAAAATTATCCATCCTCTGGCCCAAAGGCGCGAGAACCAATAGACTTTGTATCGTGGAGACCATACTCATTCGTGGAGGAACCGTAGTTACTTCGCGTCGGGTTGGTCCGGCCTCTGTGTACATTCGCGAGGGCCGCATCCTTCAAGTGGGAAAGAAAAAAGCCTCGGCCAAGGAGACAGTGGAGGCCCCGGGGCTTCTCGTTTTGCCCGGAGTGATTGATGCCCACGTGCATTTCGCTCTTCCTGTGGCGGGAACATGTTCAGCCGACGATTTTCTCAGCGGGTCCCGGGCTGCTCTGGCTGGGGGCGTTACCACTTTCCTGGACTTCACCGTGGGCCAGGCTGGTCTTTCTCTGCCTGCCGCGGTGGAAGCCCGCCTGGCCGAAGCCCGGCCCAGCCTCGTGGATTTCTCCCTCCACGTAGAGATGGTGGGCTGGACGCCCAACCAGGTTGAAGAAATCAAAGCTTGCCGAGAGCTGGGCCTGCGCTCATTCAAGTTCTACTTGGCCTACGGGGACTCGGGCCGGCGCACGGATCTAAGAACACTGAAAGTGGCCATGGAAACCGTCCGAGAAATCGAAGGCGTGGCCATGATCCATGCGGAGTGCGACGAGCTTGTGGAGCCCAAGCTTGGGCCCTTTCCCGGGGCTCGGCCAGCCCTGAGCGAAGAAGTAGCCATTTTGGCCGTAGGCGCTTTGGCCAAGGAGACCCGGTGTCCCACCTATATCGCACACGTTTCTTCCTCCTTGGGTCTTGCCGCCTTGCGTTGGGCTCGTCGCCAAGGCGCACCAATCATGGGCGAAACTTGCCCCCATTACCTCGTGTTGGATCAGTCTGTGTACAACCGCCCTGAGGGACATCTTTTTTCCGTAACCCCTCCCCTGCGCACCGCTCAGGACCAGGAAGCCCTCTGGCAGGCGTTAGCTCGGCGCTGGCTAACTGCCGTGGCCACCGATCATTGCCCCTTCGCGCGCGCTCAGAAGGAACCCTACCGTACGGATCCTGCGCGGCTCCCTTCGGGCCTTCCCGGCGTGGAGACTTTGCTTGCGCTCCTGTACTCTGAGGGAGTGGCCAGGGGACGCCTTGGCCTTCCCCTTTTGGCCTGGTACTTGAGCGAAGGGCCAGCTCGGGCCTTTGGGCTTTGGCCCAAGAAAGGCGCCCTCAGGCCCGGCGCCGATGCGGATCTCGTCCTCTTCGACCCCCAGGCCCGTTGGACCATCCGCCCGGAGGAACTTCACATGAATACCGATTTCTCACCCTACCAGGGGTGGCGGGTCCAAGGAAAAGTTGTGGCTGTGCTTTCCCGTGGGGACTGGGTTTTGCGGGACGGGGAAATTTTAGCCCAACCCGGCCGCGGCCAATTCATCCCATGGCAGAAATGAAACGGGTGGTTGTGCGGGGAGCGGGCGATGTGGGCACCGCCGTGGGCATTCTCCTCCATGCCCTGGGCTATGCCCTGGTGTACGTGGAACTTCCTAAACCGACCGTTTTGAGAAGGTTCGCTTCCTTTGCAGAAGCGGTGTACCGGGGGGAATGGGAAGTTCAAGGTGTACGGGCCAAGCTGGCCCGAAACCCGGGGGAAGCGCTCGAGCTGGCCTTTTCGGGCCTCGTGGCCATTTTGGCTCCAGAAGGAAAGGCTCTGGCTGACCTCAGGCCCGGGGTTTTGGTGGATGCCCGCATGGCCAAGAGGAATTTGGGGACGCGGATAGAAGAGGCGCCTGTGGTGATCGGGCTTGGCCCGGGATTCACTGCAGGCTTGGATTGCCATGCGGCCGTGGAAACCTTGGAGGGAGCAGAGCTGGGCCGGGTGTACCTGCGGGGAAGTCCGCGACCCCATACCCACCAGCCTTGCGCTGTGGAGGGCCTGACCACGGAGCGGGTGGTGCGGGCTCCCCAGGCTGGGGTCTTCCAAGCCCTACGGGAAATCGGGGATCTCGTGGAGGAAGGAACACCTGTGGCCCAGATTGAGGAGGTCGTTCTGAAAGCCCCCATATCCGGGGTGATCCGGGGCCTTTTGCATTCAGGGGTGGAGGTGCGGCCGGGGATGAAGGTGGTAGAGATCGACCCTCGCCCTGACCCCGCTCTCCCTTTTCGTCTTTCCACGCGTTCCCTCAAAATTGCAGAGGGGGTGGTGGAGGCCCTACGATTATTGGCGCGCCCTCCACACGGCCTTGATTTCCCCGAAAAACAGGCTGTGTAGATCGCCCCGCGGGTAATAACGGGCGCGCACTTCTTCCTGGAGGATGTGGTCGGGAACAAGATCTACTCGGGAAACAAGCCGGCATTCGTAGATGAGGTCGCAATCCGTAAGGATTGGAACAGAAACCTCTCGGCCTTTTTCCCAGCGCAATCGAAGTTCCTGGAACTTGTCCACCTCCCGGCCAGACTTTTCTCCGCAAAACCCCAACTCCTTCTCCATCTTCCCGAACGGCACGTTCACCGTAAACTCGCGGGAATGCAGGATACAGGTGTGGGTATAGCGAGAAGGTCTGACTAAGACCAGTAAAAGCGGCTGGTACCAAGCGGTGCCCAAAAGGGCCCACCCGATGGTCATGGCGTTGGGCCGCCCTTTTTCGTCCACGGACACCAGAAACACACCCTGGCGCTGTAGCTGTTTTTGTACTTCGGCAAACCCTACCCAAGGTTCGATCCGCCGAAATCTCTGGGAAAAAGCGTTCATGTGCGCCTCCAGGTGGCCCGCTCAAACGGGCTTGGGTAGTACCCCGCCAGGATTCCTCCGCCTATGAATTCCCGGAGGATGGAAGTGGCCGGCACCTCCTCCCCGGGATAAGGAGTGAACAGCTGAACAATCCCCAAAAGCCTTTCCGCCTCCAGGCGCAGTCGAGGGCGACGCACCTGCAAAAGAAGGGGCTCGACCCGGGAGCGCAACACGTTCCACTCGTAGACCAAAGCGGTGTTGAACATCGCGTCTGCCCGCCCCTGGAAGGGGAAAATGAAACGTTTTTCCCCACGGCGTACGTTCGCCCAAAGGCTCAAGGTCTGTTCCGCGGAATAGCCACGGAAGGCGATATCCCGCACGATCCGGCGGATGAGACGCGTGTCGGTGGTGGAAATGCGCACGTGATCATCGATGTTGAGCTGGGTCAGAGCTGAGACGTAGATGCGAAAAACCTCGGAGCCGAGGTCTTCTGGCAATACCGCAGGGTTCAGGGCGTGCAATCCTTCCACCAAGAGAAGGGCATCTTCGTGGAGCTTTAGGGTGAGCCCGGGCTTACGCTGGCCGGTGGGAAAGTCGAAATACGGGAGGGTCACGGTTTGGCCAGCAAGGAGCTCGGCCATCTGTTGGTGGAAAAAGGGGAGGTCCACAGCGGAAATGTCGTCGAAATCCGTGAGTCCGCGACGAGCCATCTCCTCCCGGGGCAAAAAGTAGTCGTCCAAGGACACGGGATAAGGGCGCAGTCCTAAAGACAAAAGCTGAATGGCTAATCTTTTCGTGAACGTAGTTTTACCCGAGGAAGAAGGCCCAGCGATAAGAACAATTTTAGGGTTTCGCTGGGCTATGGTCTGGGCCAGCTGTGCGATGCGCTGCTCGTGCAAAGCTTCAGAAACAAGGATGATCTCGGTAATGCGGCCGGAGCGTATGGTCTCGTTCATCGTGACCACGTCGTAGACCCCAAGGAGCTCCAACCACCGCCCGTATTCCTCAAAAACCTGCCAAAGTGCGTGGTAATCCTCCACAGGAGCGAGCTCTGTGGGCCGCTCCCGTCGGGGGAACTGCAAGATGAACCCCTGGTGGTAGGGATGGAGACGGAAGTACTGGAGGTAGCCGGCGGAAGGAACCATCGGCCCAAACAAATGATCCTGGAAAGAACCCAGCCGATAGAGAGGGATAGCCGAGGCATTCAGGGCGCTCAACAGCGCAGCTTTCTGGGGGCGTCCCTGTTCGGCGAAGATCCGGGCTGCCTCGGAAGCGGGCAAAATCCGCTTTTCGATGGGCCGGTTTTCCTCGACCCAGGTGCGCATGAGCCCCTCAATGCGGGCTAGCTCCTCCCCCGAAAAAGGAGAACGGCCGCTCACCCAGCAGTAGTAACCGCCGAAAGGTACGGAGTGATCGATGATGAGACGGGAGGTGGGGAAAAGTTCGGCCACGGCCGCCGCCAGGAGGAAACTCAAGGAACGCGTGTAAATACGGATGCCCTCGGAGTCAGTGAGGAAAATCGGGCGTACTTCAGCGTCGCGGCGCAGGGGCTCCCCCAGCTCCCGCAGCTCGCCGTCCACCAGGGCGGCCACGGCCGGGACCGTAGGATCAGGGTAGGCCGCAGCCACAAACTCTTCGAGCTTTGTGCCCACCGGCCCTTCCAAAATCCTACCGTCTGGAAAAAAGACGAGAACCGTGTCTCTGGCCTTCCCCTCCTTGACCATGATTTCAAATTATAGAGCCTTCACCCGCTCCCAGGCAGCGCGATACGTCTGAAAGTCCGAAGAGGAGAACAACACGAACCGCACTTCCTTGAGCTTCCCTGGATTTTCCTTGAGGAAGTCCTGTACAGCCTTCAGGGCCACCTCCGCGGCCTGGGCCACTGGATAGCCGTAGGCCCCCGTGGAAATGCTGGGAAAGGCCAAGGTTCTGATGCCGTGCTCCGCAGCCAAAGACAAACAGGACCGGTAGGCCTTGGCCAAAAGCTCCGCTTCTCCGGCGGTTCCACCCCGCCAGATCGGCCCCACCGTGTGGATGACGTACCGCGCGGGGAGCTTTCCTCCAGGAGTGAGAACAGCTTCACCGGTGGGGAGGCGGCTGCGTTCCCGGCGGATGCGGGCCGCCGCCTCGGTGACCACCGGCCCACCGGCCCGGTGAATGGCTCCCGAAACCCCGCCGCCCGGAGTGAGGTCAGGGTTGGCCGCATTTACAATGGCCTCTACCTCTTGGACAGTAATGTCCCCACGTAACAAAACAAGGCGTGTTCCATAAACTTCCGCCTCAAACCGCTCCATCCTCTCCTCCCGTGAGCTTCAAAATCTCTTCTACCAAGCTTGCGGCGAACATGGCGTCCTCGGCGCGCACTCGCCGGCCAGGACGTTCCACACCAGGATCGCCCATATCCGTGCTCACCCAGTCCAATCGGGCCAGAGCTTGGCCGCGGGCGAAGCGTCGGTCGTGTTTGGCCGCGCGGAAAAGAAGCTTAGAAATGTCCTCTGAGCTCAGGACCTCCGGATCTTCCTCTTCTTTGGCCACAAGGAAACCCAGGAGAGCACGATAGCCTGCGGTTAGGGCTGCCTCCAAAGCCCAATCAGGAAAGCCTTGGGTAAGGAGGAGTTTTGCGGCGGCGAGATCATGCCGGGCTTGGTCCATATAGCGCTGGGCCTCGCGCTTCCCCTCCTCTTCAGACAGGGGGAAACCCGCACCACCTCGCAGTTCCTCGAGCATTTCTTCTTCGGAAAAACCAAAGCGATGGGCCAGCTCGTGGAAAACAGTACGACGGATCTGATCCCTGAGCTCCTCCTCGCTTTGGCACCACTCCTCGAGGGGTCGGCGGAAGAGCACGATCGTGCCCGGGAAATCTTGGGGATTATCGGCCTCAAGGAGGCTAGGGCCCGCGTACACGCCAAACGGGTAGTTTGGGGGCCGCAGCCCCCACTCCTGCATGAGCTCGTCGTCCGGATAATCCTCCACTCGCACCTCCAGGCCCTCCAAATACCCCAGGAAATCTGGGGGAAGCTCCACCAAAGCCTCCCGCACTAGTTCAGCGAACCGTTCCTCTCCCACCCTGGCTGGCATCGGGGAAAATCCTAGCCCCGGGGAAAGAAAGTTTCATCTGTCCTTGGCCTGGGGCGACCGGAGGGTAAAGTTTAAACCTATGCGCGTGGGATATGTGCAGTTCGCCCCGGAATTCGGAGAAAAAGCGGAAAACTTGGCCAAAATTGAGAAGCTTTTGGCTGGAAAGAAGGCCGACCTTTGGGTTTTGCCAGAACTGTGCACCACAGGTTACCAGTTCACCAGCAAAACGGAGCTTGAGGAATTGGCCGAGCCCGTCCCAGAAGGGGAATCCCTGAAGAGAATGCAAAAACTTGCCCAGGAGAGCGGCGCCTATTTCGTCCTGGGTTTGGCGGAACGAGCGGGCAGCGTTTTCTACAACAGTGCAGTCCTCATAGGACCGGAAGGGCTTGTGGCTCACTACCGCAAAGTGCACCTTTTCTTCCGGGAAAAGTTGTGGTTTGCTCCTGGGGATCGGCCGTTTCCGGTGGGACAGGTGCGCGGGGTCCCCGTGGGAATCATGATTTGCTATGACCACATGTTTCCCGAGGCCGCGCGCATCTTAGCCTTAAAGGGGGCCCTCGTTCTGACCCACCCTGCGAACCTCGTCATTCCCGGTTTGGGACAGCTCACCATGCGCGTGCGGGCGCTGGAGAACCGAGTGTTTGCCGTAACCGCCAACCGCGTGGGCCGAGAAGCCCGAGAGGAACCAGCCCTCACCTTTACCGGCCTATCCCAAATTGTTTCCCCAACCGGAGAGCTCCTGGCTTCTTCCCCGGAGAGCGCGGAGGAGGCGAGAGTAGCGGAAATCGAGCCCACCAAAGCTCAGGACAAAATGCTCACGCCCCTCAATGACCTTGTGCAGGATCGACGCCCGGAGTTCTACCAGGACCTCGTTGAGGGGGTAAAATAAAAAAGAGGCTGTTATGGCCCTGTTCAAAGTGGCCACATACAATTGTAATTCCATCCGCAGCCGGCTTCCTTTGGTTCTCTCTTGGCTCTCCCGGGAGAAGCCGGATGTGCTGTGCCTGCAGGAGACGAAAACTCCGGACGCAGAGTTCCCCGTTCTTGGCTTTCAAGAAGCTGGTTACCGCGTGGTTTTCCGGGGGTTCAAGGGTCAAGCGGGGGTGGCGGTAGCCACCCCCGCGGAACCGCAAGATGTGCACTTTGGCCTCGATGACGGCGGACCAGCGGATGAAGATCGCCTTATCCTCCTTTGGGTGCGCGGAGTACCCGTCGTCAACACCTATGTGCCTCAGGGACAGTCTGTGGACAACCCCATGTTCCAATACAAGTTGGAGTGGCTGGCCCGGCTGAAGCGGTTCTTCGCCCGCCGTTTCTCCCCAGAGGATCCCTTGCTTTGGTGCGGGGATTTCAACGTGGCCCCTGAGGAGATCGACGTGCACAGCCCCGACAAACTAAGAAACCATGTGGATTTTCACCCCCAGGTACGGGCGGCGTTGGAGGACATTCGCAGGTGGGGTTTTGTGGACGTATTCCGCAAGTTTCATCCAAACGAGCCCGGCCAGTACACATTCTGGGATTACCGTGTGCCCAAGGCTTTGGAGCGAAACCTGGGTTGGCGAGTGGACCACATTTGGGCCACGCCGCCTTTAGCGGAGAAAAGCGTGCGGGCCTGGATTGACCGGGAGGCCCGCCGCGCGGAAAAACCTTCTGACCATACTTTCCTTGTGGCCGAATTCGAGCTATAGGCGAACTGGACCTGTTCTTTTTGAAAGGGCGCAGATACCATTTGGCGTAAAATCCGTGGTGAGCTTGCTGAGGAATGGTCTTCGGATAGTTCCCAACAGCTAAGCGCCGCCATTTGGCTGCTGCCTTACAAGCCCTTCACCTCCAGTGCTGCGTCGATTGTGTCTGGACCTCTGTCCACTTCCTCTCTTTACTCGCCCACCTCCGTTCATAGTGCCTCGTTTAGTGTGTCTGGGCCACATGGTGGCTTCCCATCCCTACTTCCGCAAGGCCAAGTAGGCGAGGCCCTTCTAGCCTTTCGTTTAGGTTGCTCAGCGCCAAGTACAGAGGCTTCTCCACCGCTTCCTTCCCACGGAACACCGATCCGCTCTTCCACCTTTTGCGATCTCTTCGCGGGTTTTGTCCGCTAGGGGCCCTCCTTTCTTATCTTGGTTTTTCTGGGAAGGCTACCACGCTGCCCCGCAGACACACTTCCCGAGACACTACCCGCCGACAACAGGAGTGCTAAACAGGTTCGAAGTCGGACGGTAACAAGGGGATGTGCTAAGTGCCATTCGGAAGCGTTAGTTAAGAGCCTCCCTTAGCTGGAGCCGCTGGGAACAGGCAGCCTCTCCGAGAGGATGGCCGTAAACAGCGCGGCGGTCCCCCGCATGTTGAGGCCACGCCGTAGGACCAGGTGGGGAAGGGCCTAAAACCGCGAGGGGAAAGACCTGTATCCCGGTGCCCCCACGGACTCCCTTGGCGAAAGAAGACCCCAAAAACCACGCGCCTGGGTGGAGCCGCCGTGGCCCAGTATCACCAAGTCGGTCAACGCGGGTGGGCTGTCCCTAAGTTTGGGGATTGGTCAATGAGCACGAATTTGTCCCAGGCGTAACCGTTTTCTCTAAGAACTGCTTTGATTTCTTCCCAGACCGAATCGGACAGGCTGGGAGTGCGGCTCAGAATCCAGCCGTACTTCCGTTGCGGTTCACCCACCACGGCATAGGAGTAATCCGGCCCCAAAGACAAGATCCAGTAATTCCCGGCAAAAAACCAGTGCCCGAAGAGCTGGAAGAAGCTCACCTTGAGCTTTCCTGGTTCCTTAGGATCCGGAATCCAGGCCCGGCCGCGGATCACCTTTTTATGCCCGGAAGCATCGTAGCACTCGTTCACAACCTCGATGGCGCCGTCCGGAAGCAGGGTATAAGTCGCCATCGTGTCCGCTTGGCAGCCCCGCTCAAACCAGCTGGGGATGTGGGCCAAAGCGTACCACTTCCCCATGTACCGCTTTAAATCCACGTGTTGGACGACCCTTGGCTCAGGGACCACAGGCCGAAGCCCAGCCGCGAGGAGCATCGCTCCCACCAACATAAACCACCAAACTGCGCTCGAAGACATCATGCCCCTCCTCCAGCTGGCTCAACACTTCTCTAGCATTGTAGTGTAAGGAAAGGCTCGAACGCAAGATTGGGAACACCGAGCTTTTTGCAAAACCCGCGCACGCCTTTTCCATGAGCCGCGAGGGGACGAGGCGGCCGGGGGAGGCCAGCCCCACGCACCGCGCCTAGTGCCCTGTGGGAAGCAGGAACGCTCGCTTGATCTGGAAATTCAGGGGATTTGCGGGAATGGTAGGGGTATGCAAAACAAGCGGAAGACCCTGGACCCTCCCCCGCGCCTCCCAGTGGTCGCCCAGGTACTCGGCCTCCCTGAGCTCCGCCCGGAATGGGCCGCGACCAAGCTCCACCCACTCCGGCCGGAAAAAGAGAAGCGCCTCCTCGCCCTGGGGAGGGGCCAGAACCTCCGCTTCCACCGTCACGCCGGCCACCTCCACCCAGGCGCGGGGGGGCTCGAGGCGCACCACGCGGGCCGGCCACAGGTTGGCCCGGCCCAAAAATTGCGCCACAAACGAGGCCTTCGGCCGCTCATAGAGATCCTCAGGGCGATCCACCTGCTCCAGCTTGCCTTCACGCATCACCCCCACCCGATCAGCCAAGGCCAGGGCCTCCGTCTGGTCGTGCGTGACGTACACAGAGGTGGTGTTTCTTTCTTTCAGAATGCGCCGGAGCTCCCGACGTAGCTCCATCCTCAAAGCCGCATCCAACGCAGACAGGGGCTCGTCCAAGAGAAGCAGCTGGGGCTCCACCGCCAGGGCCCGGGCCAGAGCCACACGCTGCTTCTGCCCCTCCGAGAGCTCGTGGGGCTTGCGCCGCTCATAACCCGAAAGCCCCACCAGAGCGAGAAGCTCCGCCACCCTCTTTTGCCGCAGCGTTCGGGAAAGACGAAGCCTTCCGTGGCGAAGCCCATAGGCCACGTTGGCGGCCACAGAAAGGTGGGGAAAGAGCGCGTAATGCTGGAACACCAGTCCCACACCGCGCCGCTCAGGCGGAAGCCCAAGGAGCGAGCGGCCATCCAACCGTACATCCCCGGCATCGGGGTGCTCCAAACCCGCAATGCACCGAAGAACCGTGGTCTTCCCGCACCCTGAGGGACCCAGGAGCACAAGAATTTCCCCGGGGTCTACGGAAAAAGAAACTCCCGCCACGGCCACCACGGGGCCAAAGCGCTTCGTTAGGTTTTCCACCTCAAGCTTGGCCATGGCGCAGGCTCCGTTCGCCCAGCCATTCCCAAACGATCACCGCGGCCACGGTGATGAGGATGAGGAGGGAGGCCATGGCGGAGGCGGCACCGAACCGTCGCGCCGAAAGGAAACGGTAGATGGCCAGGGGCAGGGTCACAAGCTCTCCCCGGGAGAGCATGGCCGCGGCGGTCATCTCGCCCAGGGAGAGGGCGAGGCTGAAGGCCCCGGCCACAAGCAGGGCCTGGGCCAGAAGCGGCGCCTCCACGGTGAGGAAGGCACGCAGGCGGCTTGCTCCCAGCACCCGGGCGGCCTCCACCCAACCCGGCGCCAACCCCTCCCAGATCGGCCGCACGATCCGCACCACAAAGGGGTAGAACAAAAGAGCATGAGCGAGAATGAGCGCGTGCTTCTCGGAGAGATAAACAAAAGGCGGACGGTGAAAGGCCAGAAGCAGAGCCAGCCCCAGGACCACGGAGGACACGGCCAGGGGCGCCATGAGCAGGGCCTCCAGCGCCCTAGAGCGCAGGACCCGCAAGGCACCGCTTACCCCTAGCCCCAAGGCCAACGCCAACAGGGTGGAGAAGCCGGCCACCTCCAAGCTCACCCGAACGCTCCCCAAGGGCGAGGTGCCGATGAACGGGTTGTGCTCGGGGGAAAAGATGAAGCGATACCAGCCCAAGCCCGCGGGGCGGCCGCCCAAAGGTCGGGTGAAGGAATCGGCGACCACGGAACCGATGGGGCCGAAAAAGAGGACAGCGCTTCCCAAAAGCCAAAGGAGCCAAAGCCCATGGGCCGCACGGGAGGGGAAAGGCAAGGTGGGGAGGGGACGCAGCCTTTCCTGGGGGGCGGACCACCGCCCGCCGCCCCGCACGTAAAGGTAGGCCAAACCCAGGGTCACCAGGAGCTGGACCAGGCCCAGGGCCGCGGCCCGCGGCAGGTCCACGTACACCCGCGCGTACAAATAAACCCCCACCTCCACTGTGGCGTAGCGGGCCCCGCCCAGCGACAGGGGGATGGCGAAAGAGAGAAAGCACAGGACAAAGACCAGGGCCGCGGCGGAGAAGATCGCGGGCAGCAGGAGCGGTAGGGTCACGGTGAGAAAGGCCCGGAACCTCCGGACCCCCAAAACGGCGCAAGCCTCTTCCAACGCGGGGTCAAGCGAGCTCCATGCGGCATGGACGAAGCGGGCAAACACAGGTGCATTGTAAAAGGCATGGGCAAGCACGATGGCCCAAAGAGAATAAAGCAGCTTCAACGGCGGATCCCGGAGTCTCAAAATTTTTTGGAGGGCATGGTTGAGGTAGCCCGTGTGGCCGAAGAACAGGAAAAAGCCGAGGGCCACGGTGATGGGCGGGAGCACGAACGGCGCCAGGGTGAAAGCCCGGGCCAGGCTCTTTCCCGGGAAACGGTACCGCGTGAGGAACCACCCCAAAGGAAAGCCCAGGACGAAGCTGAGAAGAGTGGAAAGAAACGCTTGCCAAGCGGTGAAGGAGAAGAGGTGGCGCACATAGGGGTCAGCGAGGACCGCGCGCACCCGGGCCAGGGTCCACTGGTCCTCCAGCCGCAGGCCCAATAGGAGCACGTTGGCCAAGGGAAGAAAGAAGGCCGTGGCCAAAACGAAAAGGGGCAAGCCGGCCCAAAGCAGGCTTGCCCCCCTTCTCCGGATCAGCCGCCGATCAACAGCTTTTGCCACTGGTTCAGCCACTCCTCGAGCTTTTCGCCCACCAACTCCGGTTCCAAGAAGACTGGCTTTTCCGGGATCACCGCGTACTCGTAGCCCGGAGGGAGCTTGGCTTGCGCGTTCACCGGGAACATCCACTGTGTGGTGGGCATGAGCTCCTGGATCTCTACGGAAAGGACGAGGTTCAAGAAGGCGTGGGCCAGCTCGAGCTCCTTCGTGTTCCTCACGATGCCCATCCCCTCCACCTGGCGGAAGGCCTCGCCCCCGAGCGTGATGGCCCGATACCGCAGGGAACCGTATTCGATGTAGGAGTAAGCTGTGTCTGTGGAGTAGGAGAGGACGATGGGGGCCTCCCCCGCCAGGAACATGTCGTAAGCCTCAGACCAACCCTTGGTGATGGCCAGCAGGTTGGGCAAGAGTTTCCGCCAGTAATCGGGCCACCCTTCCCCGAAGTGGGCGATCGTCCAAAGCAGGAAGGAAAGGCCTGGAGAAGAGGTGCGCGGGTCAGTGACGATGATCTTGCCGCGCAGCTCCGGCCGCAAGAGGTCCTCCAGGCCTTGGGGCACGAGCTCCTCGGGCAAAAGCTCGGAGTCGTACACGAAGGTCACGTAGCCGTGGTCGTAGGGGAGGACGTGCCCGGTGGGGTCGAAGATGAGCTCGGCCGGCACATCCGCAAGGTTGGGGATCCGCTGGGGATCGTAGGGCTGGAAGACGTTGTGGGCTAAAGCGCGAGGGAGTTCCACGTCCGCCAGGCCCAGGAACACATCAGCAGTGGGCAGGCCCAACTGGAGCTCGGCGATGAGGCGGGAGAGCATCTCCGAGGAGTCGCCCACCGCCACCCAGCGAAGGGTCACCCCAGGGAACAGGGCCTCGAACTTCTCCTGGATGGCCAAGGCCGGCCCCCAGGACACAAAGGAATCATAGGTGTAGACCACCAGTTCCTCAGCCGCTCCCCACAGAGCAAAGACTGCCCACAACACCGCCAAAAACTTCCTCATGATGGCCCACCTCCTTTGGGCATATGGATGAGGAGGAGCTTTCCCTCGCGCAGGCTGACGCCGAACGGCGTGGCCACCACTTCGTTGGACACGCCCCGGGTAGAGGCCCGCAGGAGGACGCCGTCGGTGAGGGCATAGCGCAGGCCCCAGGTGGTGACGCCCCGCACCTCCGCGGTCAGGGGGAGGAGAGACACGAGATCTCCAGGTTCACCTGCGAGCTCCACCTGGTCCACCACGAGGTACACGCGGGCCCGGTCGTGGAAGAGCACGACCGGGAGGTCATACTTCTCCAGGAGGTTGGCGTTGGCCAGGGTGTGATCGAGGCGGGCACCAAAAGCTCCCACGACCAAGATCTTTTCCGGACCCAAAGAGACCGCGTGATCCAACGCGAGCTCGAGGTCGGTGGCGTCTTTTTCCCTGGGCACCCGCCGCACAGAAAGGGTGGGAGGAAGAGGGGAAGAAAGGGAATCCAGGTCGCCCAAGAGGAGGTCCACGGTCAACCCAGCCTTCTGGGCCAGGTCGAATCCGCCATCAACGGCGAGAACGAAATCCGCGGCACAAGCAGCCTCGCGAGCCTCCTCAGGGGAGGCCACGCCGCCTGCCAGGATCAACACCGTGCGCGGCACGAGAAAACCCCTCCTTGGCGGCAACCAAGGGAGGGGGCTTAGCGTTTGCCCCTACCTGAGCGGGGCCAGCGCGGTAACCTTCCCTCCGCCGGCATTACCCGGATCAGGTTCAAGGGGTCGAGGCTTTTTACCTCCTCTCAGCCCCTCTCGGAGCTCCCCCGGTTACCTCAACACCCATTATACCAGGCTCATGGCGCTTGTACATATCCTTGGCCAGGTTTTCTTTGCCATAAGTGTTTTTTGAGTTGGTTATTTAACTCGGCCGAAAAGAGCTTTTGGCTCTGTCATAAGTGAGACAAAGGCCCTTGTGTTCTGGTAGGCATGCCATACAAAACTTGACAGCAAGGAGTAAAAGATATATTGTATAAGGTCAAAAGAAGGAGCGGGCTGGTGCTTGGCATATCTCCGTTCGAGCCTCTGGAGTCCGAAGAGACGGTTGACGTATCTAGGATAGAAATCTTCGGGTTCCAAGTTGGTGCTAGGCTCTTGCAGTATTGTCAGCGCTCTCGTTGATCACATTGCGGCACACGTCGGCCCTGGTCGCAAAGGAGGGTGATCTACATGTCCCAAGTTTTCCTATCTAAAGTTCGAAGGGCAGCTGTAGGGTTATTGTTCGCCATTGCCTCGGCCGGTGGCCTTGCTTCGGAGCAGCCTCCTTCTGTAGAGTGGCAAAGGGTTTTTTCTGAGCCGGCTTTGATTGCGTCATACCAGCAAATGAAAGATGGGTCATATCGGATTGTAGGTAACCGAGCACAGGGGATGTTTTTGCTAGCCATCGGCCCAGACGGGAATACGCTATGGGAGAGGACCTTTGCAAATCAAGGGGGAGAGTATATCGGCCTCACCTCTGATGACGGCTGCGTACTCACAGGTGTCGCTCCAAGCCCTCCTGAGAAACCAAGATCCGCTTTCTTGCTTAAGCTCGATGAACGCGGTAACCAAGAGTGGCAGCGTATTATTGACGTTTCCACGAGTGAAGAGGATCATCCGATCTATGTTGATGAAAGACCAGGAGGTGGCTTCGTTCTTATTGGAAATTCTCGGACGTATGGCGCGCCCTTCTCTTCTAACATCTTCGTAGTCGGTACAGATGCGCAGGGAACGGTGATTTGGCAAAGAGCCTTTTCGGGATTAGGTGTAGCCGAAGCACTTTCTGCTCGAAGAGCTAAAGACGGAGGGTTTATCATTGCTGCGAAAACTCATTCTGAAGGGCGGGAGTTGTTGTATCTGTTAAAAATAAACTCGATGGGACAGATCGTTTGGGAAAAGTACTTTCCAGAGAAAAGATGTGATATCAGGGCTGCTGCGTTGGGGACGACGCGTGATGGTGGGAGTATTGCTGCAGTTTTCTCTAATCGGCTCGGCGATGGAGGGGGAATGGCTACTGAGTCCTTCCTCCTGCGAATGGATAGCCTTGGCAACGTGATTTGGGAAAAATCTTTCTTTAACCAGCATGAAGGGTATTGCTATGCTTTTCTTTCCATAATGCAGGCTGAGGATGGTGGATTTGTTCTTGGCGGCGCAAAGTTGGTATGGCAGGTGGTCGAGTCCCAGCTAAGTACATGTGGGTCTGGATGCCTGATAAAAACGGACGCACAAGGAACAATTCTTTGGGAATGGCTAACGCGCTGTGAACCTTGGAATCCGCCGAATGCCAGATACAACGTGGTAATAGGGGGGCCTACAGCGGATGGCGGATTTCTCGCGCTCGTCAATCACGTTGCAGATGACGGTACAGGGATAAGGGCCTTGGGATTTGATGTCGTAAAGCTTCGGGGAACTACACCTGTGACAGGTCGGCTTACTGGGCGAGTGGTTGATGCCTCCACAGGGAAAGGAGTCAGTGGGGCGATGCTTCTGCTGGAACCTGATCCGTTAACCTACTGTCCGATTACCGACGATTCTGGGCAATTTTCGTTCAATGTCCCGGCCGGCACCTATAACATCACTGCAGTTGCAGATGGATACCTTTCACAGACAAAGGCTGGGGTAACGGTGGAGGCCGGACAGACGGTCGTTTTGAATTTTGTGCTTGTTCGTGTAGCTACAAAAGTTTTCTGGGTGGAGGTAGCTCACTCAACTGAGTCCGGGGTAACGATTTATGACAAATACACATCGCCAAGACAGGCCATGATTTTTGCCCCTAATGGTTGGGTAATGCTTGTCGTCGATACTTACAATGATATGAGAACGGCTGACGGCGTGACCTGGTGGGAGGTAAGGGACTCGACCTGGCCCCCTGAACTTACAGGCTGGGTGGACAAAAACATACTGAGGCGTATCGAACAACGGGAACTAGTTGCCAAAGCTCAGAACCTAGAAGATCGAAGCCGCCGTCGTGAAGTTTTCCTAAACGCGGTATTACATTACTACTTTGACGAGAGTGCAGAGCGATCCCTTTACAGTAGCGGTGATCGTGTACATAAAGGACAGCCTTCTAACTCTTTCAAAAAGCTGAGGGACAATAAGTTTCCAATAGAACTCATTATGGCCATCGCACTCCAGGAAGGCGCTGCTCAATACGGCTTTGACAACCGTATCTATGACCAGGAACATGGACGAGCGGGTAACCTCAAAAGTGGTGGGGTTGGCGTCATGCAGATTCATGGTGGTGTCTTCCCGTGTGCTGGCTGCAACAAGGGATGGGGAAGCGGTTTATTAAATTACCATGCATACGACAATGGTGCATATGTGGCGGACATGGTGTACAAGCACGATTACTACGGGAACACTCCGCAAGGCATCTATGCAAACGTGAAGGATGCGTTTCGGATTTTGCAATACGGACTAGATAAGACTAACAGCGTTCTTGGTGCTGTCAGCTGCTATAACACAGGGCCAACATATCCGGCTAAAGTGGGCTCGTGGCTTCCTAGACTGAAGGAGTACTATGGGGAGAACTATGATAAGACGCTTGAAGCCGGTGGTTATAAGCCGTTGACAAATGACGAACTTCTTTCTCTTGCTGGTACATTGAGTCAGTATATTCACGCTCAGCTCAAGAGCGCCGCTTCACTTCAAGTGTGGGATCCGGTCGGCCGTGTTACTGGACTGGTTGAAGGTGTTGTGCGAAACGAAATTCCTGATTCTGCGTACTTGGATGAAATTGTAATCATTTTTGGGCGTGATCCTTCCTACAGATACGTGGTTATTGGGGGTTCAGATGGTTCCTACGATTTGGTGTTAACTCGTGCAACCGGTGATGATTTTCTTCAATTTGAGAGCCGCGAGGTCAATACTAGGGCTGGAGCTATCCATCAATATAAGGTTGATTGGGAGTCTCTTGCTCGTGGTGAGAGGGGGGTCACAATCGAGGTCGACCAGGACGGAGACGGGGTGTTCGAGCTTACGCTCCGGAGCGGCAGCAAGTTTACGGGGGAGGAACTGCAACACACGATAACGGCGACTGCGGGGAAAGGTGGGGTAATAGTCCCTTCGGGAGCGGTCAAAGTGGTCCACGGTGCTGATCAAACGTTCACCATCACACCGGACGAAGGCTACGTGATTCACGATGTACTCGTGGACGGGAGATCGGTGCTTGACCAGGTCGTCATGAAGGGTCGTATGGGCACTTACAAGTTCGTCAACGTAACAAGTGACCATACGATTCACGCGATATTCGCAGCCCTTCGGACCGGGGCTGCGGTCAATCACGGCCCAAACCCCGTGCCTGAAGACGGATGTGTGTTCTGGTTCCAACTCCCTGAGGGAACGAGGTCTGCTAAGCTTCTCATCTACAACGTAACCGGTCGATTAGTGGCAGAAATATCCCTTGACCCCAAAGCTACGCGCTATCCGCCGGTTGGTCGATGGCGCCCCGTGGATCAAACTGGCACTCCGCTGGCCAATGGACCATACATATATGTGCTTGTTGGCGACGGCAAGGTCATCGGACAGGGAAAAATGGTGATTCAACGGTAAGGGGGTAGACAATGCTTTGGAGACGACGTTGGTGGTTGATCATGATCCTCGGCGGCTCATCTCTGTCTTTTCCTTGCCTTGCGGTGTCGTACACCAACGTTGCTGCCGTATTGGACCTGGGCATGGGGGCTCGACCTTTGGCTTTGGGCGGAGCATTCGTGGGTCTTGCAGACGATAGCAACGCGCTTTTCTTCAACCCAGCAGGATTAGCCGGGCTTACCAGCGTCTCCTCTCTCTCCTCTGGGGAAGTGAGGCTTGGGTATGGGCTGGCTGGCCAGATAGCTGTGACCTTGCCCCATCTTGGCCTAGGCCTCCATTTCTTTAACTTTGGAGACGTTCCCCAGATCGACGAGCAGGGCAACGTAACTGGCTCGTTCTCTTACCGTACCTATACGGTGGTGGCTGGAGCCGGCGTCTCGCTCGCTGATTTAGGTCTTCACAGCATTCCCATCCTTCGGGATGTTGGGTTCGGAATAAAAGCAAAGTTCTATACAGTACGAACTCTGGAACCAGGTAGTGGGAGTGGTTGGGCCTTCGACTTCTCACTTTTTTATAGAGCTGCGAGCAAGGGAACTAAAATTGGGCCTCTAACTGCTTTCGGGCTGGGAATGATCATGGAGAACGTTGTGGAGATCCCCACTAAATATAGAAGTGGGCATGAGGAACATTGGTCTCTGGCCATTACGTTTGGGCTCTCGGCCACTCTTCTCGATTCTTGGATCCTGCTAGCGGATTTCGCGGCTGGTAAGGGGGGGCGGTTAGGCCTCGAGTGGTATCCCGCCTCAGCGTTGGCAGTCCGATTTGGACTACGCGGTGAAGGGGCTCTTATGACAAGCTTCGGTCTCGGGGTGAGATTCGGTCTCTTTACACTTGACTACGCGCTGGTAATGCATCCTCACCTCGCATCTCAGCATCGGATATCTTTCGGGTTAGATCTAGTAAGGTGAGGAACCGGTAAGAGACGAGGGCAAGTCTCACCGAATTAAAAGCAAGAAAAGGTGCTGAAATTGAATAAATGCTGTTTTGGCTGTGACGTCACTCACCCGCAGGGCCAGCTAGCTAACCTTGCTAAATCCCAGCCTGTTGCGCCTATGTACGCGCCGGGGTAGCTTTTCCTTGCCATGAACGAGTTGGAGTTGGTCCTCAAGGCTGGTCGCGAGGAGCTCTGGGCGGGAGAGAGCGGGAAGAGGTTAGAGCTACCTCTTGCTTTCTGGCGAGCGCTCAGTGAGAGCTTACGCGCCGCGGGCTATCCGCAACTGGCGACAGCTGTGGAGCAGGCCGTGAATGCGGCCCAAACCCGGGCCCGCCTGGCCTTCGAAAAGCTTCAATGCATGGAGCCTGCGTACGATGCCCAGGTTCAGGCCCGCTGCCGAGTCCTTCTGGACGATGATCTAAAACCCCAGAAAAACAGGTGATCCCGAGACGATTCCAAACGCGCCCCTCTTTCCGCCCATGGAGAAATTGACCTCGCCCTCGGTGATTCGCAGCCTCTTGGCTGCGTATGGGGTTACACTACGCAAATCCTTGGGCCAACATTTCCTCGCCGACGCCAACGTACTCGCCCGAATTGTGGCAGCCATCCTTCCTGCCGAGGAAAAAGTGGTGGAGGTGGGTGCCGGCATCGGCACCCTCACTGTAGCCCTGGCTCCCCATGTACGGGAGCTTTGGGCCGTGGAGGTAGATTCCCGCCTCATCCCTATACTTCAGGCCCAAGTCCAACCCTTCAGCCACGTGCACGTGATAGCCGGAGACTTCCGGACCCTGGATTTGGGGGGATTGGGCAAAGGCCTGCTGGTGGTGGGGAACTTACCTTACGGGATCACAAGCGAGCTGCTCCTGAAGCTCATCCGGGAGCGGGAGAACGTGGCCAGGGCCGTGCTCACCGTGCAGTGGGAGGTTGGGGAAAAACTTGTAGCTTCGCCGGGGCCGCAGGCCGGCCGTCTCGGCGTTCACCTGCGCACCTACTTCGCCGTGGACCTTCTCCGCAAGATCCCCAAAACCGCGTTTTTCCCTCCCCCTGAGGTGGGCGGAGCCTTAGTCTCTCTCCGAAAACTCCCGCAGCCTCGCGTTTCCTTGCCCGATGAGCAGTGGGAAAAGACTTTAGCCCTGGCTTTTTCTCACCGCAGAAAAACCTTGCGTCGGGTGCTCATCTCCATTCTCCCCCCTGCCCAGGCTGACGCCCTTTTAGCCGAGCTTGGACTCGATTCCAAAGTACGCGGTGAAGCCCTGGACTTCCCGGAGCTAGAGCGGCTGGGAGCGGCTCTCTCCCGCCTCGGCGTGCTTCGGTAAGATTTCCTTGTGCTCGACCTGAACGTTGTGGCCGAATTTCAAAAGATTTTGGAGAGGGAGCCTCGCCTCATCCGCCTTCCCTCCGACCACACCATCGTGTTCGTAGGCGACACCCACGGCGATCGGGAGGCCACCGAGGAGGTGCTGCGGCGTTATTTCGACGCGACCCACACCCTCGTGTTCCTTGGGGATTATGTGGACCGGGGTCCCGACTCCTCGGGGAGTCTCCTGCTCCTCATGCGCGCGAAAATCTCTCATCCCGATCGGATTTTTCTCCTCATGGGGAATCACGAGGCCTGGGCTGTAGCCCCCTTCACGCCCGCCGATTTTTGGAGATCCCTCGACCCCAAAGAGGCGAAGATCCTGGCCGAGACTTTGATACGTTTGCCGTTGGCCGCCGTTCACTCCGCCGGGGTTTTGGCTGTGCACGGAGTTTTGCCCGACGTGGACGAAGTGGAAGAAATCGAGGCGGTGGCTTTGGGCTCGGCGAATTGGCGCAAAATGACGTGGGGGGATTGGGCGGACGGGCCGGGCTATCAGCTGGACCCTGGTTTTTGGGGCCGGCCGGTTTTCGGCCGCGATTATTTTTGGGAGGTCATGGAGCGCCTGGGGCTGCGGGCTCTGGTGCGGGCTCATCAGCCCGATGCCCCCCTTTTCCTGTTCGGCGGGCATTGCCTGACCTTGTTCACAAGCCAAGCTTACGGCCAAGGGGTCCGCCGCGTGGCCCTCCTCCCCCCTCAGGTCAAGGTGCGCTCGGCCAAGGACCTCGTGCTCGCGGAGGTTTAAAAAGGCCAAATCACAGGAACAAGTAACACCACGAGGGAAAAGACCAGGACGTTGAATAACCCGCCTAAAACCAGGTAGTCGCGAAAGCGGTAGCCAGCAACGAGAACGAGAGAATTGGGGGGAGTTCCCACGGGCGTGGCGTAGGCCGCGGCAGTCACGGTGGCCAGGGCCATCAACACCGGGTGGGGAGAAATTTCCAGTGCCTGGCACATGGAAAGGGCGATGGGGGTGAGCATGGCCATGGTGGCCGTGTTGGACATGAACTGGGTGAGCACGAGCCCAACCCCGCTCACGACGGCCAGGAACACCCAGGGGCTGAAGTCTGTGCCCAGCAGGCCCACAGCCCAGTTGGCCACGAGCCTTCCGCCCCCGCTTTTTTCTAGGGCCGCGGCCATCCCCAAAGCGCCGGCCAAAAGGAAGATCGTGTTCCAGTCAAATCTGGCAAAAAGGGCCCTTGGCTCCACACACCGGAAGAGAAGAACCAAAACGGCGCCTAAGACTGCGGTGAGAGCTAGAGGAATGGGCTCGGTGGCAAAGAGACCCACACAGAGAAGAAGTACGCCCACAGCCAGAAGTTTCTTCACCCGATTTTCGCCATCGGCGTTGGCGCTGAACGCTGGAACACTGCGGGCTTGAGAGAAGCGCCGGTGAGCAAGTGGATAGGCGAAGAGGAGCACGTAACCGAAATAGGCCGCAAGGATAGGCAAGCCGATCAGGGCGAACTCGAAGAAGCCGAAAGGTCGAAGGCCGGCGTTCTCGAGGGCGGCCTGGGCGATGAGGGGCGGAGTGGACCCCACCAGGGTCAACATTCCCCCTGTATTGGCGGCGAAGGCCACGAACATGAGGATGTTCTGAGCACGGATCGCTCCGGCCGAGGCCAGGGCCAAACCGCTCACGATGGGGATGAATACGGCCGTGGTCCCGGTGTTGTTGAGGAAAGCAGAGAGCCCGGCGGAAGCGAGGATCACGAGGAAGAGAAGGGCCCGCTCCCGATTTCGGGCCAGGCGGGCCAGTCGATCGCCGATGTCTTTGGCCGCACCGGTGGCAAACAAAGCCTCGCCCACCACCATCATTCCGCCCACGAGGAACACCACGGAGTCAGCGAAACCCCGGAAGGCCGTGGCGAAGTCAGCCGCGCCGGTGAGGACCATAAGCACGCAGCCGATCACTGCAGTCAAACCCAGAGGGATGAACTCCGTGGCGTAAAGAACGGCCACGGCCGCGAGTACCGCCAGAGATGTAAGAGCAGGGGTCATTTACACGGCCGGTGGGGCAGGGATGTGCCCAGATTTCATGAGAATCTCCACTTCTTGATGGGCCCGGCGAATCATGGTCTCCGCCTGCCGCACAAGCTCGCCCTCAGAGAGGATGCGGCGGGCCACCCCCTGCTCCATGGCCTTCTTGGCCACGGCCACCGCCTCGTTCACGAATACCTCCCACTCCTCCATGGTGGGAACGACGTAATCCTCGCGCAAGCCCTTCTCCTCTGCGGTCTTGGCAATGGCCTCGGCAGCGGCGATGGCCATCTCGTCGGTGATGGTGCGGGCGAACACGTCCAAAACGCCCCGGAAAATCCCGGGGAAGCCCAGGGAGTTATTGATCTGGTTGGGGAAGTCGGAGCGGCCGGTGCCCACGATGCGCGCGCCCGCTTCCTTCGCCTCCCAAGGCCAGATCTCCGGAACGGGGTTAGCGCAGGCGAACACGATGGCGTCTCTGGCCATGCGCCGGATCCACTCGGGCTTGATCACACTCGGCCCCGGCTGGGACGCCGCCACGCATACGTCCGCGCCCTCCAGGGCCTCAGGGATCCCGCCCTTGCGACGTTCTTTATTCGTGCGGTTCGCATAATCCCACTTATAGGGGTTCTCGTGCTTTTGGGCCTCCAGGTCCTCGCGGCCCGGATGGAGGATCCCTTTAGAGTCCACCATGATGACGTTGCCTGCGGGAACGCCGTAGGTAAGGAGGACGCGCACGAACGCGATGTTCGCGGCACCAGCGCCGATCACCGTGTAAGTCACCCTCTTTGGGTCCTTGCCCACCACCTTGAGGGCGTTTAACACACCCGCCAGGGTGATGGCCGCGGTCCCCTGCTGGTCGTCGTGCCAAACGGGGATATCGAGCTCGGCCCTCAGGCGCTCGAGAACATAAAAGCATTTGGGCGAAGCGATGTCCTCGAGGTTGATACCGCCGAAGGCCGGCGCGATCCACTTCACGGCTTGGATGAGCTCCTCGGGGTCCTTGGTGTCGATAGTGATGGGGAAAGCGTCCACGCCACCTAAATACTTGAAAAGGAGGGCCTTTCCCTCCATCACCGGCAGGGCCGCCAGGGGGCCGATGTCGCCCAGGCCCAGCACGCGGGTGCCGTCGGACACCACGGCCACGAAGTTCCCCTTGTTCGTGTACTCGAAGACCTTCTCTGGGTTTTGGGCGATCTCCCGGCAGGGCTGGGCCACACCCGGCGTGTACCAGATGGCAAAATCCTCGTAGGAGCGGATGGCGCACTTGGCGGTGACGCTGACCTTGCCCCGGTAGAAGGCGTGAAGCGGCGGGGCCTTGCG
>CALKCH010000015.1 GCA_938083225.1 Candidatus Bipolaricaulota bacterium | reverse complement strand
CGGTCGGCGATGAGGTAGCAAGGAAGCCGCCAGCCCAACACGGTGTAGGTGGGGATGGCCCAGGCTGCGCACTCCCGGTACGCCCGCTTCCCCTGCAAAAAATCAAGGAAGAGAGGGTTGTCGTAGAAGCGGAGGCCGTTGCGGCCCGCAAGGAGCGCCCGGAACACCTTGATCGCCTCTTCCTTCTGGAGGAAGAGCTCCCGTGCGGGGACGGACTCGTAGGCGTAGCCGGGGGAGAGCATGAGCCCTTCCACCCCAAGCTCGGCCAGGGTTCGGAAGAGCTCCTGGAGATCCGCGACGTCCGAGCCGTGGTAGACCGTGGTGTTCGTGGCCACGCGGAATCCCCGGCGCAGGGCCTCCGTGATGGCCGCCAGGGCCTCCCCGTACGTGCCGGGCCGGCCAGTGATGGCATCGTGCACCTTTTCTGTTCCATCCAGATGGACCACAAAGCACAGGCGCTTGTTGGGTCGGAATTCCTCGAGCTTCTCCCGCAGAAGAAGGCCGTTCGTGCAAAGGTAGACCCAGCGCCGCTGGGCGATGAGGCCCTCCACGATGTCCGGGATCTCAGGGTGGAGGAGGGGCTCCCCCCCGGAGACGGAGACGGCGGGCGCGTCCGCGGCCTCGGCGGCCCGAAGCGCCTCGTCGGCGGACATGCGCCGGTCCATGACGGAGGCGTACTCCCGCACCCGGCCGCAGCCGGCGCAGCGCAAATTACAGGCCTCAAGGGGCTCGAGCATGAGCACGATGGGGAAAAGCTTTCCCCTTTGCGGCCACTTCCGCCTGGGAAGAAGGTACCGAGCGAGGTCCAAACTCAGGGAAAGCGGGCGTCCCATCAGGCCTCCCTTGCGGCTAAAAACGTAATGAGCTCCTGAAAAGCGGCGCGGGCCCACGAGGCCCACGGAAGCTCCCCAGCCAATCGCTCCGCTTTGCTCAGGTGTTTTCTCATCTCCTCTTCCGCTCCCTTTCGGGCGCCGACCTCCTCCAGGCGCCGAAGGATCGAATCCAGATGCTCCTTTGGGGCGGAGAGCAAGGAGGAAAGCTCGGGATCGCGCTCCAGCGCAAAGCACACAGGGAACGTGCGCTTGTTGCGCAAAAGGTCGCTTCCCCCCGGTTTTCCGGTCTTTTCTGGATCGCCCCAGATGCCCAAGAGGTCGTCCTTGATCTGGAAGGCCAGGCCCAGCTCCTCACCGAGCTCCTGGGAGAGGGTTTGCAGGTCGGGCCGGCCGGCGGAGAGGGCCCCCAGGGCTAGAGCACAGCCCAGGAGAGCCCCGGTCTTCTTGCGCGCCATGGCCAAGTACTCCTCCACTCCCAGGGCCTTTCCCTCTCCCGCGAGGTCCAGGGCCTGGCCCTCGATCATGCGGAGGGTCGTGGAAAGCAGGGCCTCCTGGGCCCTAAGCCGCGCGGGATGGGGAAGATCCGCGGCGAGGGCCACCTGGAGAGCGAGGACCAACAGGGCATCCCCCGCGTTGATGGCCTGGCCCACCCCAAAGCGCTTCCAGGCCGTGGGCCGACCGCGCCGAAACTCGTCCCCGTCCTGGATGTCGTCGTGCACGAGGGAGAAGTTGTGCACAAGTTCCAACGCGGCAGCCAGGGGCAAGGCCCGCTTGATCTCCCCGCCCAGCGCCTCACAGGCAAAGAGCACTAGACAGGGCCGAAGGAGTTTCCCCCCGATCCCCGGGCCGGGCGAGCCGTCGGCCTCCGCTAGCCCCAAGGGATAACGCACCAACACCCCCAGAAGCCCGTCAAGTTCCGCAACCCGGCGGAGCTCCTCCATCACCCACGGCCGATAGCGCGTAAGGGCGTTCATGGCTGGGAAAGATCCATGGAGGGCACGAGGCCCAAGCGCACCGCGGCCTGCACCAATTCCCGGGTGGTGCGCACCCCAAGCTTCCGCATGGCCGAGACCTTGTGGGAGCGGACCGTCGTGACCGAGCGGCAAAGAAGTTCCGCGATCTCCGTGGTCTTTTTCCCTTGGGCCAAAAGCCGCACCACCTCCCGTTCCCGCTCGGTGAGGGGGAGGGCCGGCCCAACCTCGGGAAGGAGCCTTTCTCCCTGGGCCACCCGGCGCAGGACCCCCAAGAGTTCCTCAAAGGGTGCGTCCTTGAGGACGTAGGCCCAGGCGCCGGCCCGGGCTGCCTCCGCCCGCCACTCCGGCTCGTCGAACATGGAAAGGAGCACCACCTTCACCTCGGGGAAGCGGCGGCGAAACCGGCGACACAGCTCTAGCCCGGAAACACCGGGCAGGGCCACGTCCACGATGGCCAGGTCCGGCCCGGTCCTGGCCGCCTGTTCCAAGGCCTGGGCGGCATCGGCGGCCTCGGCCACCACGTAAAACCCCGCCCGGCTCAACAGGGCCTTGAGCCCCTCCCGTACCACCGGATGGTCATCCACCACCAGAACACACACGTCCCCTTATCCTAGCGTTCCCCTCTCCTCGGGGGATGGGGAATCCGTAGGATTTGGGGTGCGCAGGGCCAGGGCCCGCAGCTCCGGCACCGACCGACAGCCTAGTTTTTTCTTGAGGTTTTCCAGGTGCGATTCCACCGTTTTCACGGAGACCCCAAGCTTTTCGGCGATCTCCGCGAGCCTGAGCCCGCGGCCCAGGAGGGCGAGGATCTCGCCCTCGCGGGCGGTGAGCGCGGCCTCTCTGGGGAGGAAAAGTTCACCCTGCAGCACCGTGTGGACAGCAGCGAGTATCTCTTCTGGGCTTGCCGTTTTGGCCACGAGGCCTTGGGCGCCGGTCCGTACGGCTTCCTGGGCCAAGGTCGGCGCCTCCAAGGCGGTGAGGACGAGGATTTTCACGTTGGGTACGGCTTCCCTCAGTCGCCGAAGCCCAGTCAACCCACCTCCAGGCATGCGCAGATCCCACAGGACAAGGTCGGGATGGAGCTCAATTGCCTTTTGCAAGGCCTCCTGACCGTCCGCAGCCTCGGCGACCACCGACAATCCCTGCTGGGCCAAGAGTTTTCGCAGGCCCTCCCGCACCAGCGGGTGGTCATCCGTCACGATGATCTTTTTCGTCATCAGCGCTTCCGCCATAGTAGCTTCCTTCTGTTCCCCCGCAAAATCTCGTTCTTCGGTTGGGTGGGTTTTCCCCGTCCGCCGTTTATGGAAAAAAGGGGCTGGACTATACTTCCTCCCCTGCGGGGGTCCACGAACCTCTGGTCCCTTTCGCGGGGCCTTTTGTGGCGCGGAACCTGGCAGGACAGCAGTTCTTGCCCACGCCTTTCCCAGCAAAGCGGCCCAGGGGCTAGGCGTCAGCTCCTTGGGCGCCGGCTGACCCCAGGTCAACCACCCGAATGGAAGCGCTGGCCCTCATTTCCTTGCGAGCAGGACCTCCAAATATTTCCCGTCCGGGGAGTAAGTCGCGCACGTGGTCCATCTCGGTCCCAGCCGGGCCACCGCCCCTTCCGGAAGGCTCATCGTGGCCGGAGAGCCCCCGACCCAGCCCGCGCCCCTCTTCCTTCCTTGTTCGCCCCCCTCTCCCTTCCTTGGGAGGAAGGGGAAATGGGTCTTTCTCTCTTAGGGAAAGCAGATCAGGTGAAGATGGCTCTCACCCTTTTACCCCGCTCGGCCTTGACCCCCAACACAGGGGCTCCTCCGCTGAGAGAGGCTACGGCTGGCCGCTGTTCCCACGCGATTTTCTAGCCCAGGACCTAAAGGCCGTGTACCGGGCGGAAACAGAAGAAGAGACTAAAGAAGCGCGCCGAAAACTTCGAGGACATTGGAAAACGGCGTATCCTCGGGTTAGTGTCCGCTGGGAAACCAAAATCTATGCGCGTTGGCTTTCCTGCGCCATCCCA
>CALKCH010000014.1 GCA_938083225.1 Candidatus Bipolaricaulota bacterium | reverse complement strand
ACCCTCACCGTTCTGAGCGCGGACGATCCTGTGGTGGCGATCAATGATAGCTACACCACGAACGAGGACACCCCGCTCATCGTTCCTGCACCGGGGGTCCTCGTGAACGACTCCTACCCCGATGGGTTCGGGAGCCTGGTGGTGGTGACGAACCCGGCGCACGGGAGCCTTGTTCTGAACTCGGATGGTTCGTTCACCTACACGCCTGCTCCCAACTGGTACGGGGTAGACAGTTTCGTGTACCAGCTCTGCGATAGCGACGGGGATTGCGCCACAGCGGTGGGTACTATCGCGGTGCTCGTCATCAACGACCCCGTTGCAGCGAAGGATGTGTTCCTTCGCACGTGCATGAATGAGGCGGTGTTAGCGGAGCTTATTGCCTATGACCCGGACATCCTTTGGGATGGGTTCACAGATCATCCCGTTTCCTTCGCCCTGGTGGGCGGGCCTGCGCATGGTACGGTCAGCGCTGATTGGTCGAATGTGGTCTACACCGCTGGTCAAGCGGGGCTCAGTATGTTGTATGCGCCTGATCCAAATTTCGTTGGAGTCGATGAGTTCACGGTGCGCGTGGTCGATCCTTATGGTGAGTCGGCCTTCATAACCGTACGGATCGAGGTAGAGGATTGTGGCCAGATTCCTGTGGGCGCAGCTGGAGAAATTCTGGTGGGGCCCGTGGTGATCCACGAGCTGGCCTGGGCGGGAACGTTGGCCAGCCAGGAT
The DNA here is from genome assembly GCA_938083225.1 of Candidatus Bipolaricaulota bacterium. Classification (GTDB taxonomy): domain Bacteria; phylum Bipolaricaulota; class Bipolaricaulia; order Bipolaricaulales; family Bipolaricaulaceae; genus DTER01. The sequence goes on along the minus strand of CALKCH010000014.1, from coordinate 25,362 downwards.
GATCAATGGCTCGAACTCATGAACGTCACCAATGAGGAGGTCGACCTTACAGGCTGGGTCCTCCGCTGGCGCAAGAAGGAGCCCAAGACCGAGGAGGATCTGATCTGGCGGGAGATCGAGCTTCGGGGTGTTCTCCTGCCACAGGGCTTCTTCCTCCTCGAGCGCGGCCACGACGACGTAGTCAAGGACATTCCGGCAAACCTCGTTTACCCCAAGACGATGAAGGTTGGCGACAAAGAGATCCCGCTCCTTTTCTCCCTGGAGGGCGACGTCATTCAACTCCTGGACCCCGAGGGCCGGATCGTGGACACAGCTAATGCGGATCCGCGACGGCCGCGGGGCTGGGCTGCCGGAGATCTCGGAACTAAGGCGGCCATGGAACGTAGAGCACCGTATTTGCCGGACCTGGACGAGCACTGGTGGACAAATCTGGGCGTCGTGCGCGTGGGCAAAGACGCATTGGGGGTGCTGTTGGGTGGCACCGCTGCGGCTCTTAATGAACCGGAGGTGCTCTCGCTTCAGGGCGAACCGCCGTTCCGGGCCGGGCTGGGGCAGAAAGTGACCTTGACGCGCAGCCTTGCTGCCAGGCCGGCGGAGGAGCACACGGTGGCCCTCGTGCGGCTGGGTAACGATGGGACTACCATCCTCGGTGTCTCCTTCTTGACCCCAGATGCCTATGAGGTCGTCTGGAACAAGCTCACCAAAGTTGTGGCACTGAGCTTCTCTACGGAAGGGCTGGAGGCAGGCGGCTACTACGTAGTGGCGGTGTTGGGCCCCAACACTTACCTCGTGCTCCGGCTGGAAGTACGTCCCGCGTGAAAAAGGTTCAGGGGGCGGGCATATCCCGCCCCCTTTTTATTTTCGTGGCGACATCGACCTCTATTTGGCTGCGACCTTTCTCCCTAGAATAGCCCCTTCCAGCCCAAAGTGAGGGTCCAGGTTTTCGCGGGATCCCCTGGGTCGACGAGGCCACTTTTGAGGCGCACGTTCACGAGCATCTCACGAGAAATGGGGAAGTGCAGGTTGACATCGGCCATGGACAAACCAAAAAGGTGTCCGGCCTCACGGCTGAAGAAGAGGGATACCTGCCACCAGCCAGGTGAACCGCAGCACGGAACCACGGGCCCTTCGCATTGGAACACCTCGAAAAACTGGGTGTAACCCGTGACTGCCGAGTCTTTTGCCGGGTTAAAGGAGGTAGCAAAGCGAGTTTTATACCCGTTAGGAAGATCGCAACGAATTTCCAATCCATACAGGTCGAAGCTGGAGATCCCAAGACCTGTGTCGGGTGTAAGCAAGCTGACCAAGGGCCGCACACAGGCTACGACCCCGACTACCAGGCGCAGCGTGGGCTCCACTTTTTTCTCCGTCGTGGTGAACGTGATTTTCACGTCCAAATAAGTGCTGAGCGGTCCACAGCCTGGACAAGGAATGGGCACCTCGCGGACCGTGAAGCTGAGGCGGTCGAAGCCCGTCTTTTTGTGGACGTACTCCATTTCCCATTTAATGGGGCAGTTCTCGCATAGCCACGGCCCACGAAGAGTGAGAATTTGCTCAGCGAATGTAGGGGTGAGGGTGGCGAATCTCGTGCGGCTGAGAAGATAAAGTCGATCGACAGATCCCTGGACGGTGTAGGTGGAATAGGAGCTTGTCTCTGGATCGCTGCCAGAATAGTAAAAGTAGTAGCTGAGGTTCCAACCCAGGATCGTGGTCCGGGCATCCACCGTCCAAGAGGTGAGGGAAAGCGCTGCCGGGTTGAAGTTGAGGGCGGAGGTGATGGGCAAGCGCCAGGCCGCGGGCCAGGTTCCCTCGAGCTCCGCTTTGGCCACGGTTTGAAAGCTTGTGACCCCGGTAAGCCCCCAAGAGGCCAGGGCTTGGGTATCAAGATACTGCATGCGCGCGTACGTTCCGAACAGGAAGCTATACGAATCCAGGGAGAACGGTGGGCCGGAGAAAGCAAGGCTTCCTTCGAAGCGCAGGGCGAGTGCGGAAAGCTCCGCGGGACCGAGAACGCGCAATTGAAGTGTTCCAAAATCGAAAAACTGCCCGTCCGATGCGCGAATCAGGAAGCTGACCCAATCGGTGCCAATGAAGCCTGGCTGAGGCACATAAATGAGATCCGGGGGGATTCCCAGAAGAACCCCATATTTAGGGGGTTCGATGATCAGGAATTCCAGCGTTGCCAACTCGTCAGGCGTGCCCACAGCGAGGACCACCGGGGTGGGCGTTCCCGGCCGCACGAACACTACCTGCAAGGGGAAGTATTCGAGGGCCACGCCCTCGCCGGTCAAGAGCAACAGAAGCACAGCTAGCGTGGATAGCTTGTGCCTAAAGGTGCGCATAAGCACCCCCTTTTCATTTTTCGTTCACCCAGCATGGGCAAGAACCCTGCCCTGTTCAGGCTGGATAATTCTGAAGGGGTAAGAGAAAGCTTGATTACCGTCGATGGCAAGGAAAAAGTACGTGCCTGGAGCAGCGTGTTGCAGATCCACGGCGAATGCATAGCTTTGACCCGCCGCGACGCTGCGAATCTCCGGGGCCGCCAACGGCCCCACCACGAACAACTTCGCCGCAAAATGTGGAGTAGCGAAGATGAACGGGAGGACCCCAGGGCGAAATGCACGCGGTTCCAAATCAACTATGTACCAAGTTTGTACCCCCTGTTGCACAAGAAACTCAACGAGTTGAGAAAAAGAAGGATCCCTGGGAGCTTGGGGAATGATGCGCAGGGCTGTGGCATCCCGGCTCACCCGGATCTCCACAAAACCCACGTCGAAAGCGCCATACGGGTCAATGACGCGGAAAGAAAGGCGTTCAGTCCCTTCAAAATCTTTGTTGGGACGATAGACAAGATGCGGTGGCGAACCCAAAAGCTCCCCGAAGCGCGCAGTATCAAGGAGTTCAAAAGAGAGGTGGTCCCCGTCCGGGTCCTCCGCCAGGAGCGTCAGGTTTACCGGTTTGTTAGGTTCCGCAAAAATTACGGTGGTTTGGGCGCAAGGGGGCTGGTTGGCCCACCCCCAAACAACCGCACACACCATAATGCCACAAAGGCCGAGAATTTTCGTGCGCATAGCAAAGAGGAATATGGCTTCCGTACGATTGGAAGGGCGGTCCAGCCGGCCAGTAGGCAGCGGCACATCAGGGTCAAAGTAGTAGACGTTGGTCAGTAACCCAGCTTACAAATCAAGCCTTGGATGCGCTTCGGAAGCTGGCTAGCTCAATCAAACACGCGCCAAAAAAGAACCAAACCAAGGGAAGAGAGAAAAGCTAAAGCGCTGCCGAAGAAGAAGGGCGCAGAGGGACCAAGGGCGTCCCACAGGATTCCGGCGATGAGGGAGGCGGGGAAGGCCATGGCCCCCACCACCGTGGCATAAGCGCCGTAAGCGGTGCCCCGAAGCTCAGCGGGAACAATGTCAGCAATGAGAGCGCGAGCTGTACCGTAGGCCACGCCGTAATAAATTCCGTAGACCCCGTAAATCGTCCACATCTGCCAGCTTTCCCGGGCTAGTCCAATGCCGAGGTACACGAGGGCGTAGAAGAGCCAGCCACCCACGATGAGGTTTTTACGCGGGATTCGATCGGAAAGAGCCCCGGCCGGGGTGGAAACGAGCGAGTACACCAAGTTGAACACGGCCAGCATTCCAAGGATGGCGAGGACGTTTGCCCCCAAGGTTTGGGCCCGGAGGACCAAAAACGCGTCCGCGGAGTTCCCGAGCTCAAAAAGTCCCACAAGGCCCAAGAAAAGGAAGAACGAGCGTCCCAAGCCTGAGAACCGTACCGAAGGGCGGGACAAAGACCTTGATCTCCGAGGCTCCTTGGCCAAAAGAGCTAAGGAGAGCACGGCTAGAACTGCGGGGATCACGCTCACAAGCACGATGGTGCGGAACGTGCTGGCTTGCAGGGCGAGTGCCCCGCCTTGGACGAGGTACACCGCGAGAAGTGCGCCCAAAATCCCCAGGAACGCGCCAGCGGTGTCGGCCGCGCGGTGGAACCCGAAGGCCAGGCCGCGGTTATTGGAGCCAATGGAGTCAGCAACGAGTGCATCTCTAGGTGCAGTGCGGATTCCTTTACCTACCCGGTCGGCCCAGCGGGCCAAGGCCACATGCCACCAAGCCCCAGCAAAAAAGAAAAACGGTTTGCTCAGGGTAGAAATTCCATAGCCCAAAACCGCTAGCCATTTTCTCTTCCCCAAGCGATCGGAAAGGTATCCCGAGAACACGCGTAAGAGCGAGGCCACGGACTCCGCCACCCCTTCCACCGCGCCAATGACCGTGCCTCCTGCACCAAGGACGTTGGCGAGAAACAGAGGGAGCAAATTCAACACCATCTCCGAGGAGATGTCCATGAGGAAACTCGTGAGGCTTGCGGCCCAAACGTTGCGCGGAAGTTTCCGAACCACCATAGAGGCCTTGAGCTTAGCGTCGCGCTTGGGCTAAAGCAAATGGGTTGGCTTGTGTGCTGGATCTGTTAAGCTTTAAGGATCGATGGAACGGTATCGCGAGATCATCCCCGATTGGGCAAGCTTTTGGGAAGCCCTAGAACGGCCGCTCCCCATCGTGATTCGTACCAACACGCTGCGCATCGAACCTCAAACTCTCAAAAGGCGTCTCGAAGCCAAAGGCTTCGATTTGCAGCCGCTTTCTTGGGATGGGACCTGTTTTTTAGTGCACGGGGAGACTCCGGTGGGGAATACGTTGGAGCATTGGCTGGGGTATTACTACGTGCAGGAAGCTTCCCAACTTCTGCCTGTGAAGGCTTTGGGACCAAAACCTGGCGAGCGAATTTTGGACCTGTGTGCTTCGCCGGGAGGAAAGACCACGCAATGCGCGCAGTATATGGAAGACCAGGGGGTGCTTATCGCCAACGATAACTCCGCCAAAAGGATTCAGGCTTTGTTAGCGAATGTCTATCGGTTGGGAATCAAATGCGTGGTGGTCACAGAAGCTGCGGGCGAAAACTTTCCAGGGCCTGGCAATTTCGACCGTGTTTTGGTCGACGCTCCCTGCTCCGGCGAGGGGGTAGCCCGCAAATTTCCGCATCTCCGCTGTGGGGCCTCTCTTGGAACCGTCAGCCGCCTGAGCACGCTGCAGCAGAGACTCTTGGTGCGGGCTTTGGAATTGGTGCGGCCGGGCGGTGCTGTGGTTTACTCCACCTGCACCCTCGCTCCCGAGGAAAACGAGGAGGTCGTAAAACACGTGCTCGACCAAGGATTAGCCGAGCTTGTGCCCTGGGAACCCCCGGTTCCTCACGACCGGGGCCTCAGCCGCTTCGGAGAAAAAGTCTACGGCCCGGAATTGCAAGGGGCGGTGCGCATCTATCCCCACCACTTCGACTCCGAAGGGGGGTTCATTGCCGTACTCCGCCGACCTCGCTGAGGCTGCGCTCGAGTATCTGCGAGAGTTCGGGGTGGAGGACCTCCCGGGAAAACTGGTTTTCTGGCACGGTGACGTTTGGCTCACCACCGCCTCCGAGATACCAAAGGGACTACGGGTGCATGCGGTGGGCGTACGGCTTTGGCGCGCACAAAATGGCAAGCTGAAGCCCACAAGCTTTGGCCTTCAGGCATTAGGTCCGCTCATCAAAGCCCGCCGAGTGGAGGTCTCTCGCTCTGAGCTCAAAGCGCTCCTCTTGGGACGAGCAATCAACAAGCCCGGCCTTCCCCAAGGGTATGTGGCCCTGTGCCTGGAAGGAGAGGTTTTGGGGTGTGGGGAAGTGCGGGGTGAGACCCTGCGTTGTCAAATTCCTCTGGGACGAAGACAAGAGCTATTGGTCGCCCTCGCCCAGGAAGACCGCATTGCCCCGGTTACAATGGAGAAGAAAGGGGTGAACGTGAAGACACAAGAGGATGTGTTGAAGGGCGCGATCCTTCTTGAGGAGCGTGGCCGCGTTTTCTATGAGCACGCCGCTCTTTCTGCCCAATCGCCTGGTGTGCGCGAGATTTTCACGATCCTTGCCCAGGAAGAGGCACGCCACAAGGAATATTTGGCCAAGATTTTGAGCGAACTTTTCCGCACAGGACAAATCGAGGCTTCGGGTCTAGAGCCATTGGATGTGTCCTCTGCAGTTCTGACCGAGTCCGTGAAGAGAGAGATCGAGGCCGCGGGGTTTGAGGCCGCCGCCATTTATGCGGGGATGGCCTTGGAAGAGCGGGCTGTCGCGTTCTACACAGAAAAAGCGAAGACAGCACCTCCCGCATTGGCCAAACTCTACACTGGTTTGGCCCAATGGGAACAAAAACATCTTGATTTGCTTACGGCTTTGGACGAGGAACTTCGCCAGCGAATTTGGCACGAACGAGGCTTTTGGCCGTTGGACTAGCCCAACCAGAAGGGGTCAGGCTCCACTCGCAAGTTCAGCGGGATCTTGGGGAGGGCTTTGTTCACAAGCTGGGGTACATTTTCTGCACCGCGCACAAGGAGCTGGAACCGGGGCTCACCCCGCAAAGGGTGGAGTTTTGCCGGGCCTAATACCTCCAATCCTGCCTCCTCTAGGGTTTTCGCCGTTTTTTCAGCCTGGACCTCGGCCCGTTTCCCTCGCGCAAGGATCCGCACAATTCTGGAAAACGGTGGATAGCGCAAAATCTGGCGGAACTTGATCTCTTCCCGGTAGAAAGTTGCGTAATCCCCGCGGAGAGCTGAGGCAATGGCGTAGTGGTCGGGCATGTTCGTCTGGACAAGAACCTCGCCGGGCGCCTCCCCCCGGCCCGCGCGGCCGCTGGCAGAAAGGAGAAGCTGGAAAGTGCGTTCAGCCGCATAAAAAGTGGGCAGGGCCAAAAGTTGATCGGCATCGATGATCCCTACCAAAGTGATGTTCGGAAAATCCAAGCCCTTTCCGACCATCTGGGCCCCCACCAGAATATCGAGCTCTCCCTGGGAGAAAGCGGTGAGGATGCGGTCGCGATCTTTTGTGGTTTCCTCGTCCAGGCGAGCGATGCGGGCTTCGGGAAAGAGTCGGCGTGCTTCGTGTTCCACGCGTTCCGTGCCTATGCCGAACATACGGAACTGGGTGCCACCGCACCGCCGGCAAACTGGGCCCGGAAAGGTTTGGCCGCAGGCAGGACAGCGGAAGGTCTTTTCGGCCAGATGGAAGGACAGCGCCACCTCGCACTCTGGGCAACGCAAGATCTCCCCGCAGCGCCGGCAAACCGCGCCGGTGAAGTAACCCAAGCGGTTGAGAAAGAGAAGCACTTGACCGCCTTGGGCCAGATGCCGCGCCATGGCCTGACGCAGCTTCGGACTCAGGACCTCGTCGGGCTCCTTTTCCACGACGTGCACTTCTGGCTCTTTGCCAGCGACGCGGCGGGACAACCTAAGGACTTCGATTTCCCCGGTTTCCCCGCGAAAGAAAGTCTCCACGGAGGGCGCTGCTCCCACCAACACCAGCGTAGCCCCTTCTTGGGTGCGGGCCTCGGCCACCCGCCGGGCATGGTAGTGAGGAGCCCGCTCTTCCTTGTACCCAGGCTCGCCTTCCTCGTCGATCACGATCAACCCGAGCTTGGGAAAAGGGAGGAAAGAAGCCGAACGGGTACCCACGGCTCCCGGGATTTCCCCGCGCAAGGCTTGCACCCAAATCCGGTAACGCTCCCCGCCGGGAAGCTCCCCATGGTACACCGGGGGAGCGATGCCCAAGGTACGTCCAGCGCGGGCCCAAAGCTGGGGAAGAAGGGAGATCTCGGGCTCGAGGAGAAGGAACTCCTGCCCTTCAGCTAAAACTTTCCTGGTGGCACCGAGGAAGACCTCGGTTTTTCCTGAGCCCGAGGGCCCATAAAGCAAAAACCTTTTCCCCTGGCCCACGGCTTGGCTCAAAACCTCCGCGGCCCTTTCTTGCTCGGGATTCAATTCCACTTGTTTTTCCTTTTCTGTGTAGGAGAAGGGGAGCCGAGGAGCGCGAGGGCGGGAAGTTGCGGGCCTTGGGACCACATGAGCCAAGGTTATGCCCAGGGGAGTGCATGCCTCTTCGCTCGTTTGGACCAGGGTGGGGAGGAGATGAGAAGGCAACGCTGGACCCAAAACGCGCCGGATGGACTGTAATGTTCCTGTGTACTCCGGTGTTTCTCGAATCTCGCTTGCTATACCCGAAAGAACGCGTTTTCCGAACGGGACCTCCACCCAATCCCCGGGGTGGACTGTCATTCCTTGTGGGATCAGGTAGTCGAAGCCCGTAGTGCCAGGAATGGGGAGGAGGACGAGGGCAATCAATCCCCGCCCTCCCGGCGCCGGAGGTACAGGAGAACCCCGCGGATGGACATGGACCAATCTCCCGAGACACCCGGCCCCACGGGCCAGCCTTGGGCCCCTAGCTCCGCGAGAATCGCGGGGATCGCGAACTCTTCGGGTTCGTGTCTGTATCGCTCCACCCGTTTGACCCAGGAAAGCAGGAGTTTCCGATACTCTCCGATCAGGCGAGGCTCGCCTGGACCAAAGTGCGTGAACAGAAGCTTCTTGGGCCCTAGGGACTCCAAGCGATCGAGGGTGTGGAGGGAGGCCTCCAGATCGAAATTGGGGGGGACTGTGGTAGGAAGGAGCCTCTCTTGGATATAGAGCCCTACGGCATCACCAGTGAAAAGGAGACCCTCTTTGGGTAGGAAAAAGCAGAGGTGGTGGGGAGCATGTCCAGGAGTGTCGAGGATCCGAACCTGGTGTTCCCCCAGCTCAAGAATTTCTTCGTCCTGGGGAACGTAGAGGCGTTCTGGGGGGATAGGCCAAGCTGTGCCGTAAAACCGGAAGCGAGCTCCCACAGCGCTTTGGGTGGAGGCCAAAAGCTTAGAAGGATCCAGCAGGTGCTTGGCGCCCCGCGCGTGCACTACGATTTTGGCCTCAGGCAGGTGAGGAAAAAGGGCGCCAGCTCCACCAGCATGATCCAAATGCACATGGGTGAGAAAAATCCAGCGCACCCGTTCGGGCGGGACTTCCAACCACGCTAGCGCCCGCAGGATGCGTTCTTTGGCCAGTGAAGTACCGGTATCGAACAGCGCCGCCTCTTCGTTCACCCACAGATAGGCTCCGCCCAGGCCCGGCTCACCAAAATGTTCCACATCCACCAGGTAAAGGTTGGGCAGGATTTTTTGGACGTACTCCAGGCTCATAGGAACCACCCGCTCCAAATGCCTAACCACAGGAAAAAGGTTCCGATGAGTCCGGAAATGAGGAAAGCAGGGATCCCGACAGAAACCCAGTCCCTGTAGGTGAGGGGGCGGGCGCTGTGCTTGGAGAGGCTGATGACTCCAATGTTGGCGGCGGTGGCAAAAGGCGTTCCTGGCCCGGCGAATCCGATACCCAAAGCGAGTGCCCACCACAGAGGATTCGCAGGAATTCCCAGGGCGCCGAGTTCCTGGACCAGTGGTATGAACGCGATCGTGGCAGGAACGGCGCTGATGAAGAGGCTCAGGATGCCAGCTCCCCAGAAAAACAAAAGCGCCAAAACCAGGGTGGACCCGCGCCCCAGTTCGCTCAGGCGGTGAGCGAGAAAAGGCAGTGCGCCGCTGCGATTGAGCCCACCGATCACCACGAATAGCGCCAAGAGAAAAAAGAGAAGCTCCCAGTCCAAGCTTTCCAGAACTGCTTCCACCTTTGGCCGCAACACAAGGAAGGCCAGAGCAGCGCCACACATAGCGGCTAGTCCCGGAGAGAAGTGGATGATGGGATGAATGAAGAAAAGGAGGATCACCAAGGAGAACAACCCCAAAAGTTTGTACATGGAATTCGCATCCGAGAGGAATTTTCTTTCCTCCAATTGCGTGAGGGTCTGGAGCTGGGAGGGCTCTTTGCGGAAGCTTTTGCGCCACTGGAGAAGCAAAAAGACGAGGGTAGCAGCCAAAGCCAGCAAGGCTACTGGTGCGGTATGGGTGAGGAAGTCGTTGAAGGAGAAGCCCGCTGCGGAGCCGATGAGCACGTTAGGCGGATCGCCGATGAGCGTGAACACTCCCCCTAGATCTGCCGCAATGGCCTCTCCCAAGAGGAAAGGCACAGCGGAGACCCCCATGATCTCCGCAATGGAAAGGGTCACGGGCACGAAGGTCAGCATGGTGGTGAGGTTGTCCAGAAACATGGAGAGCACGGCACTAGCCAGGGCTAAAGCCACGAAGAGGGCCGCCATGTTTCCCCGGGCCCACTTGGCCGTCTTGATGGCTATGAATTGGAAGAAACCGGTGCGCTTAAGGAGGCCCACAATGATCATCATGCCTGAAAGAAGCCAGATCGTGTCTATGTCAATGACCGTGGCCACAGCTTGGGGGGTATAGAAGCCAAAAATTACGCCAACCACCGCCATGGCCACCGCACCCACCACCGCTCCCAGAGTTTGGGAGAAGCGTCCGGATAGAATCAAGGCGTAGGTAAAGACAAAAACGCCTACCGAAGCCCAAGCTGCAGAGGACCCCATGTTGAGAGAGATTTTAACCAGCGTTGAGCCAGGCTTCTGCCTGACGCAAGGCCTCGCGCTGCTCGGGGAAGGTGATACAGGCTAAGGCTGAAGGGAAGGGGAGCCAAAGCATGGCATCCACTTCGCCCTCAAACGGTTGGCCTTCCTCCTCAGTTTGCGCCAAAAAAAGGACGACCTCTTTGCGAAAGCGCTTGCCGTCGCGGAAAAAGGTGTAACGCACAGTGGTGCGAAAACCCGGGACAATGTTGAACTTGTAGATGCGCACTTCCTCGGCCACTTCGCGCACCGCAGCCTGAAGCTCATCCTCGCCGGGCTCCACGTGGCCTTTGGGGAACCCCCAGTGGCCGCCTCGGCGGTTCTTGATGATCAGGTATTTGCGGGGCCCGGAAGCCTCTCGAAACAGGATCAATCCTGCCGCCCGCTCTTCCATGGCGGGTTAAATGATATCCAACTCCCGCCCGCTCTTGTCGTAGGCCTTAAGAGACAGTCCAAGGCAACGCAGCTCTTGCCACAGCACGCGGAAGGACTCGGGAATTCCCGGCCGGGGGAAGTCCTCTCCCCGGAGGATGGATTTATAGAGAGCCACCCGGCCCCGCACGTCGTCACTTTTTAAGGTAAGCATTTCCTGCAGCAAAGAAGCCGCGCCGTAGGCTTCCAGGGCCCACACTTCCATCTCGCCCAGGCGCTGGCCCCCGAAATGGGCCCGTCCGCCCAAGGGCTGCTGGGTAATGAGCGCATAAGGCCCGGTGGAGCGGGCATGGATCTTCTCCGCGGCGATGTGCTCGAGCTTGAGGAGGTACATCACCCCCACCGTAACCGGGGATGCGAACGGCTCGCCGGTGCGGCCGTCCCGCAGGATCACCTTTCCGTCCGCGCGGGAGCCCGTGGAAAGCCCGCGCTTCTCAAGCTCCAAAGCGAGTTCGGAGAGGATCTCCTCCTCTTTGGCTCCATCGAATGGGGGAGAGGCCGCCTTCTCGCCGCGCAGCGCCGCCAGCCATCCCAGATTGGTCTCGAAAATCTGCCCCAGGTTCATACGGGAGGGCACACCCAATGGGTTCAACACCGCATCCACTGGTGTGCCATCGGGGAGGAAGGGCATGTCCTCCTCGGGGAGGATGACGGAGATGACGCCTTTGTTCCCGTGGCGGCCCGCAAGTTTATCCCCCACGGCTACTCTGCGACGTTGGGCCACGTAAACCTTGACCAGCTCGTTCACTCCTGCCTCCAGCTCGTCCCCAGCCGCTCGGGAGAGCCGCTTCACCCGGATCACCGTGGCTGTGCCCGTGATGGGGGGCATGCGCAGCGACGTGTTCTTGAAATTGCGCATGCGTTCCCCGAAGATGGATAGGAATATGCGCTCCTCCGGAGTGGGCTCGCTTTCCCCTCTGGGCGTGATTTTCCCGACAAGGATGTCGCCCGTGCGCACCTCCGTTCCCACCCGCACGATCCCGTGCTCGTCTAGGTTACGCATGGCCGAGCGCGGGAGATTGGGAATGTCTGCGGTGATCTCCTCGGGGCCGAGCTTGGTGTCCTCAGCGCGAACCTCAAATTCTTGGATGTGAATGGAATCGAGCACATTATCGCGCGCCAGTCGTTCGGAAACGACGATGGCGTCCTCGTAATTGAAGCCCTCGAAGGGAAGGAAAGCCACAAGGAGGTTGGTGCCCAACGCCAACTCCCCGCCCTCAGAGAACAGGGAGTCCGCGAGCACATCGCCCCTCTTCACCTTATCGCTCTTGCGCACAAAAGGCCGCTGGTGAATGACGGTGTTCTGGTTGGAGCGCTCAAAGATGCGCAGGCGATAGGTTTTCTCCCCGCGCTTCCCTTTCACCACAATCTTCTGTGCGTCCACATAGGTCACAATGCCGTCTTCGTCAGCCACCACCACGGCGCCTGAATCGACGGCCGCCTTTCGCTCCAAGCCTGTGCCGACGAGGGGTGCCTGGGGGCGCAGGAGAGCCACGGCCTGGCGCTGCATGTTCGCTCCCATGAGGGCTCGGTTGGCATCGTCATGTTCGAGGAAGGGAATGAGCGCTGCTGAAATTCCCAGGATCGTGTTTGGTGCCACCTCCACCAAATCCACTTCCTTGGGAGAAACGTAGGCAAAAACTTCCCTACCCATCCGCACGAGCACGCGGTCTCCCAGGATGCGTCCGTTTTCGTCCACTTCCACTGTGGCGAGAGCAATCCTGTAGTGTTCCTCCTCGTCGGCCATAAGATACTTGATCTCGCTGGTGACGCGGCCGTTTTTGACCACAACGTAGGGCGCCTCGAGGAACCCATACTCGTTGACTCGGGCGTATACGGCCATGGAGGTGATGAGGCCCACATTCTGGCCCTCTGGTGTCTCGATGGGGCAGATACGGGCGTAGTGGGAGGGGTGGACGTCGCGGATTTCCACTTTGGCCCGACGAGCGGCCGCGGCCACTCCGCCTAAAGCTGATAACCGGCGCTTGTGGGTGAGCTCCGCGAGAGGATTGGTTTGCTCCAAGAATTGGGAAAGTCTGCCTGTGTAGAAGAGACCGTTTAGGGCGGCCTGGATGGTGCGGGTGGAGACGAGGCGGCGGATGAGATCCTTCTCCTCCAGCTCGAGGTGGATCAGCTTATCCTCCGCCACGCGGGCCATGCGCACCAAACCCTCCCGCAGCGCGGCCTGGGCCTGCTCCCCGGCGAGCCGCACCCTCTTGTTGGCGAGATGATCTGGCTCGTCCAAGACATTCGGGTCTTCCGGAGCGCGCAAAAGCAGCTCCAGGCCAGCGAAAACATCCTCAGGCGTGAGATGGGTTTCCGTGGAGCTGAGGCCAAGCTTGCGGTTGATCTTGAACCGGCCAACTGGGGTCAGGTGGTAGGTGTCCGGGCGGAAGTAAAAGCGCAGGATATACTCCTCCGCTTGAGAAAGAGGCACCCGCTCTCCCGAGCGGAATTTGGAGTAAATGAGGCGGATCGCCTCTTCCTTAGAGGCCACCTTCTCTTCCTGAAGGGAACGCGCGATGGCTGGATGAACCAGGCGGACCTGGGTTCGGCCCGTGCGACCGAGAACTTTGACGCGCTCCGGGGTGAGCTCTTCCCCGGAAAGCCATACCCCCTCCCCCACGGGGATGTCTTCGGCCAAGAGCACTGCTTTCCATTGCGACAACAGGTCCGCAAGCCCCTCCACCGGCCCGGCCACGGAATAGCGAGCAATGACTTCGCCTGTGTCCAATCCCAGGGCGCGCAGGAAGGTGGTAACGGGGACAGTGGCCCGCCGGTCCAACCGGGCCTTCAGCGTCCACTTCCGCACGTCTAGCTCGATCTCCAACCAGGCGCCCTGTTCGGGAAGGAAATGGGCGCGGAAGAGATGGGGCTCATCTTGGGTCACGTAGAGGCCAGGGGAACGCACGAGTTCGCTGACGATCACGTTCTCCGTACCGTTGATGATGAGCGTGCCACGGGGAGTCATGAGGGGAATGTCTGCCAAGTAGAGCTCGGCCTCTTGGCGAAGCTTCCCCTCGGCGTAGAGGCGACCTGTGGCTTTGAGAGGGGCTGCGTAGGTCAGGTCCCGGTCCCGGCACTCCCACTCGTCGTAGCGGGGCTCGCCCAGATAAGGGTCCACGAGCTCGAGGTACAGATCGTCACGGCCGGGAGCCCGGATGGGACTCACCTCCGCGAACACTTGCGGAATCCCCTCTCGGAGGAATCGCTCGTAGGACCCAAGCTGGTGAGCCACGAAATCGGGGGGCTCCAAGCGGGGCCTGACCCGATTGTAAAAGCGCCGCATGTTCATCACTTAAGCTGGACCTCCGCGCCCGCAGCCTCCAGCTTCTTTTTGATCTCCTCCGCTTCCTCCCGGGAAACCCCGGCCTTCACCACCGCCGGCACTTGGTCCACCAGATCCTTACACTCCTTCAGGCCTTTACCGGTGATGTCCTTGACGACCTTGATGAGCTGAATTTTCTGTGGCCCGGGGTTCGTGATGACCACGTCCACTGTGGTCTTCTCCGGAGCTTGGGCCTCCGCCCCGCCGGCCTGAGGTGCTACCGCTACCGCCACCGGTGCGGCCACTTGGGCCGAAACCCCGAACTTCTCCTCCAGAGCTTTCACCAGCTCGGCTAGCTCCCGTACCGTCATCCCTTCGATCGCCTGGATGATCTCTTCCTTCGTCATTGTTCACCCCTCTGTTCTTTTGCCTTTTGAACCTCGCTTAGGGCCACCACCAACTTGCGCAAGATTCCCGAGAGGGTCCAGACCAGCCCCTGCACGGGGGCCAGCATGGTCCCCGCGAGTCTGGCCAAGAGTTCCTCTCGGGCAGGCAAGGTGGCGTACCACTTGACCTGATCAGCGGGAACCAATTCCCCGGAGAACACCCCGCCTCGGACCTGAAAAAGGTTGGGGTATTTTTGGACGAACTCCAGGGCCACCTTGAACGGGACGGTAGGATCATCCCGGCCAAGGATGACGAGGTTTGGCCCCTTTAAGAACTCGCTTAAGCCCTGGATTCCCGCCCCGTGCGCTGCCAGCCTGGCCAGGGTGTTCTTGACCACTTGTACCTCTACCCCGCGCTTGCGCACCTGCCGGCGCAGGGCGGTCATCTCTATCGCTGGCACGGCCTGAAAGCTCATCACCACCAAAGCCGAAGAGCGCGCGAATTTCTCTTGCAGGTCTTGTACGGCCTTGATTTTCTCGGGTTTAGGCATACCCCCCTCCTCAGCGCAGCTGCGAGGCCAACGCCAGAAGCTCGCGCTCGTCCACCCTGATCCCTGGCCCCATGGTGGAGGAGATGGACACTCCCTGGACATAACGACCCCGCACGCCCTCGGGCTTGCGTTCCAGAATGGCCTTGGTGAGGGCCAAGAGATTCTCGTAAAGCTGGTCCTCGGTGAAGGAGGTTTTTCCAAACACCGTGTGGACAATGCCATACCGGTCGGCGCGGAACTCGATCATTCCGGCCTTGAGCTCCCGCACCACTTGGGCCACATCCTGGGTGACCGTGCCTGTTTTTGGAGAGGGCATGAGGCCCCGGGGACCTAAGATTTTCCCGAGTTTCCCCACCACGGGCATCATGTCCGGAGTGGCCACGACCCGATCGAACTCCAGCCAGCCTTCCTTGAGGATTTTTTCTGCTAAATCCTCCCCGCCTACGTAGTCCGCTCCCGCGGCTTCCGCTTCCCGTATCTTTTCACCCTTGGCGAACACCAGGACGCGCACGGATTTCCCGGTGCCGTGGGGAAGAGCACAGGTTCCGCGCACCTGAAATTGGCTGGGGTTGATGCCCAGCGCGAACGCTGCTTCTGCGGTTTCCGGGAATTTCGCGGTGGCCGTGCGCTTGAGCAGAGCAATGGCCTCCCGCACGGGGTACACCCGCTCCCGTTCCACCAGAGCTACCGTCTGGAGGTACCGTTTGCTGTGCTTCATGGCACCACCTCGAGTCCCATGTTGCGTGCTGTTCCCAAGACCATGCGCATGGCGGCCTCCAGATCATCCGTGTTGAGGTCGGGCATCTTCTTTTCCGCTATGCGGCGGACCTGTTCCATCGTGACCTTGCCCACCTTGACCCGGCTGGGCTCGGAGGAGCCCTTTTCGATTCCCGCGGCCCGCTTGAGAAGAACAGCAACCGGGGGCTGCTTGAGAACGAAGTCGAAGGAACGATCCTCGTACACGGTGATCTCTACAGGGATCAGGGTCCCGGGCTCCTCGGTCTTTGTGGCCTCGTTGAAGCGCTTACAGAACTCCATGATGTTGACCTTGTGGGCGCCCAGGGCTGGCCCCACGGGCGGAGCTGGGTTGGCTTGCCCGGCGGGAATCTGCAGCTTGATCTTGGCCACCACCTGCTTGGGCATCTCCCCTCCTTAGATCTTCTCGATCCCGCTTAAGCTTATGCGGACCGGTGTTTCTCGGCCGAAAATCCGCACCATGACCACGGCCTCCTCGGCCTCTTTGTCGATTTCTTTGATCTCGCCAGTGAAATCGGCAAACGGCCCCTCCACGATCTGCACCACCTCGCCCACCTCGAAGCCCACCTCCACCTTGGGCTTGCCCTCCACTGCGGGAGCGGTGGTGGTTCCGGTGAGGCGTCCGAGCACAGTGGCCTCGGGACCGTCGATGGGAACGGGAGTAGAGCGGCTACCCACGAACCGCGCCGCGCGCTCCAAGCCCCGTACAAGCTCGCGCATCTGCTCTTCATCCAATCCCATCTTGGCGAACACGTAGCCCGGGATGAGCCGGCGCTTCTCGATGCGTTGGATCGTCACCACCCGCTTGTCCTTGTACTCCCGAACCTTCACCAGCCCCGAGGCCTCCGCGTAGATCTTGTGCTCCTGCTCGATCTCTGCTCCAGCGGGAAGCGCTGCGCCCACCCGAATCCCGGAAGGAAGAAGGGCCTCGGGCACAATGACTTCCTCTGTCTTGCCGGATCCGTAGCGCAGGACAACCTTCTTCACGCGTTCCCGAGCGACGATCTCGCCCGGTTGGTCAAAGGAGTAGCGTTCGTCAGCGTCCACGGTCATGGGAAGACCGGGCCGGACACGACTGCCTACCCGCACATCGCGGCGCAGAATTTTGCTCTGCGGAACAAGGTAAATCTTCTCCGTGTGATTCGGTGTTTCCACCACAATTCGCCAGTACGGTTCGAGTGCCAACACCTCCGCGGGTTCTGGCACGTGGCGGGGAGGCTTACGGGCCAAAAGCTCACCCCGCTGCACCCGATTGTTGTTGGCCACGAGCAAGTCGTAATCGTAAGGCACGCGGTAGTCGGTGGTGCGGCCCCGCACGGACCGGGAAGTCACTACCTCCTCCACGGGCACGAAGAACAGTTCTTCCTCATCCCCCACCTTCACCGGCTCGAAATACTTCTCCCAACCGAGTCGGCGCACGCGTTCCTCCAGCTCCTCTTTGAGGCGCAACTCGGAGCCGGTGTGGGTTTGAATAGCATACCACCTTTTGCGCTGCATCGCGGATCACTTGGTAACGATGAGTCGCAGGAGGTGCTGGAGCACTAGGTCCACCACGCCGAGGTAAACGCCCAAGGCCAGGGTGAGGAGGATAACGAGCACGGTGAACGTCACCACTTCTTTGCGGGAGGGCCAACTCACCCGTGTTACCTCGGCTCGCACGGAGGCGAAGTACTCGCGCACCCTTGTCAGCAACGACATCCTTCCTCCTTGGCAGGCCCGGGAGGACTCGAACCCCCAACCTGCGGATTTGGAGTCCGCCGCTCTGCCACTTGAGCTACGGGCCTGTCCGATCCCGGGAAAAACCCCGGGGGTTTACACCTCCTTGTGCTCTGTGTGCTTGCGGCACCACCGACAGTACTTACGAAAGGCCAGCTTTGCCCGAACCTTTTGTCGGTTCTTTCGGGTGTAATAATT
This sequence comes from Candidatus Bipolaricaulota bacterium, assembly GCA_938083225.1. Lineage (GTDB taxonomy): Bacteria > Bipolaricaulota > Bipolaricaulia > Bipolaricaulales > Bipolaricaulaceae > DTER01. Next base: position 7,639 of record CALKCH010000014.1, on the reverse strand, counting down.
GTACCGCCCGCACTGGGAACAAGCCAAAGCCACGATGAGTACGTTCTCTTTTTTGGCCATGTTACTTGAGGATCTTCGTGACTACTCCGGCCCCCACAGTCTTACCGCCCTCGCGGATCGCGAAGCGCGAGCCCTCTTCCAGAGCCACGTGTTTGAGGAGTTTGCACCGTAGATTATCCACGTTGTCGCCGGGCATGACCATCTCCACGCCCTCCGGGAGCATGATCTCCCCCGTCACGTCGGTAGTGCGGAAGTAGAACTGGGGTTTGTAGCCGGTGAAGAACGGCGTATGACGCCCTCCTTCCTCTTTGGAGAGGACGTACACCTGAGCTAGGAACTCGAGGTGCGGGGTGATGGACCCCGGCGCAGCCAAAACTTGACCGCGCTCCACCTCCTCCTTCTCGATGCCCCGCAGGAGCACGCCGACGTTGTCCCCAGCCATGGCCTCGTCCAAGGTCTTGTTGAACATCTCGATAGATGTGGCCACGGTCTTTTTGATCTCGTCGGTGAGCCCCACGATCTCCACCTCGTCGCCTGGCCGCAGACGGCCCCGCTCCACCCGGCCGGTCACCACGGTGCCACGGCCCTTGATGGAGAAGATGTCCTCGATGGGCATGAGGAAGGGCTTGTCTTCCTCCCGCTTGGGCAGGGGGATGTAGTTGTCCAGGGCATCGAGGAGCTCGATGATGGGTTTCACCGCGGGATCGTCCATGGAGTTGGCCTGCAGGGCCTTGAGGGCAGACCCACGGATCACCGGAACCTCGTCTCCGGGAAACTCGTACTTGGAGAGGAGGTCCCGGATCTCCATCTCCACGAGGTCCAATAGTTCCGGGTCGTCCACGAGGTCCACTTTGTTCAAAAACACCACGATGGCCGGCACGTTCACTTGGCGGGCCAGGAGGACATGTTCTCGCGTCTGGGGCATCGGGCCGTCTACGGCGGACACCACCAGGATGGCCCCATCCATCTGGGCGGCGCCAATGATCATGTTCTTGATGTAGTCGTGATGTCCGGGGCAGTCGATGTGGGCGTAGTGGCGTTTGTCCGTCTCGTACTCCACGTGGGCCACGTTCACGGTGAGGATTTTCGTCTCGTCGCGACGGAAGAGTTTGGCGTCGGCCTTCGCCACCTCATCATAACTGCGGAACTTGGCAAAGCCCCTCCAGGCCAAGACCTTCGTGATGGCCGAGGTCAAGGTGGTTTTGCCGTGGTCGATGTGACCGATGGTCCCCACGTTGATATGCGGTTTCGTTCGTACAAACTGCTCCTTTGCGGCCATTACCAACCTCCTTCAACTTGGGCCTTCAAAAGCCCGCGGCCGGAATCGAACCGGCGACCTTCCCATTACCAGCGGGACGCTCTGCCTGCTGAGCTACACGGGCTCAAAACTTAAGTTTACCCGAATTATCGCGATTCACGCAAGTGGTGGAGGGGGAGGGATTCGAACCCCCGAAGGCCGAAGGCCGCCAGGTTTACAGCCTGGTGCGTTTGGCCGCTTCGCTACCCCTCCGGCGGGAGCCAGTGGCCCGACTCGAACGGGCAACCTTCCGCTTACAAGGCGGATGCTCTACCCCTTGAGCTACACTGGCCGGACCCATTCTAGCGTTGCGCCCCTTTCTCCTCAACCCAAGCGTACACCCAAACCCGCCGGGACCGCGGCCCGTCGAACTCGCAGAAATACACGCCCTGCCAAGTCCCCAGCGCAAGCCGCCCCTCTTCCACCGGCAGAAGAAGGGACGGCCCAAGCAGGGCAGCCCGCACGTGGGCCGGGGAGTTCCCCTCGGCATGCTCAAAGGGAATGGTTGGGACCATCCGGGAAAAGGCGCGGCGGAAATCCTCCCGCACCTCCGGATCAGCAGCCTCGTTCACGGTGAGAGCCGCCGTGGTGTGAGGACAGAAGAGAAGGACCATCCCCTGAGAGAGAGCTAAATCCCGAACGGCCGCGTTGACCTCAGCGGTGATGTCCCTCACCTCTTCTTTAGCCCGCGTTTGCACCACAATCTCTTTCTTGTTCGGGGTCATGCCAGTGCAGCCTCGAGCTTTGCTCCCAGTCGCTGGGGATCCTGAACTCCTTGTACGTGGAGGATGACCTCCCCCTCTTGGCCCCTCAGGACAGCGACCAGCGTGAGATTTTCTTCAGCTAACACGGCTAAAGCTCGGTAAATTTCCGCGGGGTGTTGGGGACGAAGGCGGATGCGCAGGCCTTCTTCGTCCAGCGCGGCCAGGTGGGAGAGGGCCCGCAGGAGCCCGTCCTTGGAGAGAATGCCCACTAAGTGCCGCTCCTCATCCACTACGGGAAGGACGACATAGTGGGAAAGCAAGGCTGCCGCGCGTTCTAAAGGATCGCTCAACGTCAAAACATCCGGAGGCGGGGTCAAGATTTTGTCCACCGGAAGGTCCGGGGAGGGAGCGGAGGCCAAAGCTTTTTTGGTGAGGAAACCGCGCAGCCTTCTGGCCTCGTCCACCACAAATAGCACAGCCAACCCCGTCTCTTCGGCGTACTGCAAAGCCTCACGGGCAGGGGTGGAGTCCACCACTGCGGGAGCACCCGGGTTCATCCACTCCTTAACCACCATTGGCCGCAGCCCTAAGTTGAGTCAGAACCCGCTCTTGGAGCTGGCCGGGCACGTAATCGTAGCGGAGGAACTCCATCTGGAAGGTGGCCCGGCCTTGGGTCATGGACTTGAGGTCCAACGCGTAGGACAGGATTTCCGCGAGGGGCACTTCCGCGCGGATCTTGGTGCGGCCGCCCTCGGACTCCATGCCCAGAATGCGGCCACGCCGGCCATTGAGATCGGAGATGATGTCGCCCGTGAAGGCCTCGGGCGTGGTCACCGTGAGAAGCATGATGGGCTCAAGCAGCACAGGGTCAGCTTTTTCCGCGGCAAGCTTGAAGGCCTGCCGAGCAGCAATGCGGAAGGAAATCTCGGAGGAGTCCACCTCGTGGTACATGCCATAGAACACGGCGGCCTTGATGTCCACCATGGGAAACCCCGCCAAGAACCCTTCGTCCATGGCGTCGCGCACGCCTTTCTCCACGCCGGGAATGAACTCCTGGGGAATGACGCCCCCTTTGGTCTCATCCGCGAACTCGAAGCCCGCGCCGCGTGGCAAGGGCTCAATGCGCAGGTGCACTTCGCCGAACTGGCCACGGCCTCCCGTTTGTTTTTTGTGCCGGTAGCTGGCCGTGGAAGTCCTGCGGATCGTCTCCCGATAGGGCACTTTGGGGAGCCGATAGGTCACCTCGACCCCGTAGCGGTGGCGCAGCCGCTCGGCCAAGACATCGAGGTGGATGTCGCCCATTCCCGAAATCACTCCTTCCTTGGTCACGGGGTCACGGGTGTAGCTGAGGGTGGCTTTCACGCTCACCAGATCCCGCAGGACCATGCTCATCTTCTCTTCGTCGGCCTGAGACTTGGGAGCTACAGCCCGCATGAACACAGGTTTCGGGAAGGGTATAGGCGCAAGGGGCTCCGCATCAGGGTTAGTGCTGAGCGTAGCACCGAGGCCTATGCCTTCGATTTTCCCTAAGGCCACAATTTCCCCGGCTTCCGCCCGCCCAGTCTTTTCCATTTTCGTTCCTGCGAAACCATAGATATCGCGGAGCTGCACCTTGTTCTGCGTGGAAAGGTCGTACAGGACGTCGCCCTCTTTGATTCCCCCGGAAAGGACGCGCACGTAAGTCAGTCGTCCCAAGTAGGGATCGAGGGCGAGGTTGAAACAGCGCAGCTTGGTTTCGGGGGTTTCAGGAAGGTCTGGGGCCAATAAATTCGTCCACTCCAAGAGTTCGGTCACCCCTATCCCTGCCGTGGCTGAGCCGAAGAGAACGGGGACGAGTTCCCCGGCCTGAACCCCGGTCCGGAGAGCCTTCACCACCTCCGCGGACCCCAGGGTCTCTTCGGCCAAAAACTTCTCTAAGAGGGCGTCATCGTAGGCTGCCACTTCTTCCAACAGCCCGGCGCGGAACTCCTCTCCGGCCGGCGGGAGATTTTTTCCCTCCACCAAGTCCCAAAGCCCGGTGAGCATCCCATTCTCCCGGACTGGGAAGCAGAGAGGAACGAATTTCCCGGGCAATGAGTTCTTGAGCTCGTTTAGGGCTTTCACAGGGTCTGCGAGGGGTTTGTCCATCATGTTCAGGAAAACGAGCGCGGGGCGCCGGTACACGTTGCGCGCGATTTCCCAGCTGGCTTCTGTCACAACCTCCACCGGCTTTTCCGCATTGGCAACGAGCACCGCTAAATCCGCGACATCCACCGCCTTATAGATTTCTTCGACGAACTCTCCCAACCCGGGGGTCACGAGGATCGTGGCCTTCCGGTCCTTCACCGTGCATGCTCCTAGGGCGAGGTCGATGGTCATGCCGCGGTTTTTCTCTTCGGGACTGCGGTCGAACTCAGGCTCTGGGGCCTTGGCCACCTTGAGCATGGCCTCAGCCAGGGCAGTTTTTCCTGAACCGGAGTGACCAATAAGACAAACGCTGTAAGGTTTTCCCATTCAGATCACCTCGAGGGTTGCCCCAGACGTTTGGGCCAGTATATCCTAGAGCTGAAGGAGGGACAAAGTGAGCATCTTCGGATTGCGGGGGCGCGCGGTGCACAGGGTCCGAGACCTGGTGGGCGAACACCTCCACTGGGTAGAGGAAACGTTGGGCGCCATGAGGCAAGCGGTGGAAGCCTTTGTGAGGGGTGAGAGCTGGGAAGCCTTGGAGGAGAAGGCCGTGGAGGTGCATCGCCGTGAAAGCCGCGCCGACGACGCCAGGCGTGATGCGGAGATGACCTTGGTGCGCGGCGCTCTCCTTGTGGGCACACGAAGAAACCTCCTCAACATCTTGGACGAACTTGACCGGGTGGCCAACAGCGGCGAGGCCGCTGTGGACTTCCTGGTCTACCAGCGTGTGGCCGTTCCCGAAATTCTTCATCCCTTAATCCGCGATTTCCTGAACGGACTCAGCGAGGAGTGGGAGAAGCTCAAGGCCGCAGTGGAAGCATTTTTGGCTGGGGATGCCGCGGAAACCGTGCGCCTAAGTGAGGAGGTAGACCACTTGGAAAGCCACTTGGACGAGATTCACCGGCGCCTGATCCTCCGTCTTTTTGCTACGGAAACCCCTTTGGCCGAGAAGATCCAAGCGCGCGATTTCCTCGGCCACCTGGAAGGCTGTGCCAACGCCATGGAAGATGTGGCCGACCTCCTCACGGTGGCCGTGGCAGCCAGCCTCTCTTTCTAGGGGGTGACGAAGGTGAGAGCGTGGTGGGAAAGGGGTTCAAGAAAACCCTTGGGCCTCAAGGATCACGTGTCCAAGGTACAGGAAACAGTGGAGGAGTTGGGCAAACAGCTCCGGGCTTGGGTACGGAAGGAGCCGGTAGAGGCGGAACGGGTGAGCGAGCGTGAGCACCAGGCGGACCTGGTGAAGCGGGAGATTCGCCTGGTTTGGGCCCGGTCTCGCTTGCTCCTTCCCAAGGACCGGCTTTTGGAGCTTCTATGGCATCAGGACGAAATCGCTGATCTTTCCCAGGATGCAGCACTTCTCATGGCCCTGTGCCGGCCCGAGCTTCCCCTGGAACTCGAAGATGCGTTCCGCGCGTTGGGAGAGATTATGAGCAAGACCGTCCACGGTTACGCCCAAGCCGTGGCCACCTTCGAAGAGGCCTATGTGGTCGGGAAAATCAAAGAGAAGGGTTCTGATCTCAGCGCTCAGGTGGACTTGGTCCACCGTCTCGAACACGAATCGGACCTCTTGGAGCGGGAGATCGTGGCCACCGTCTACAGAGCGGAGAACCTTCCAGCATTTGACCGCTACCACCTGGTGCAACTGGTCCTGCTTTTGGGAGACACCGTAGATCAGGTGGAAAACGCTGCGGGAGATCTGAGCATGCTCATGGCACCCCTGCTGTGACTTTGTCCCGCAGATTCTCTACAGTCTTTGGGCCGATACCTGGGATAGCCAGGAGATCATCCACAGATTTGAAGGGCCCGTGGGTTTCCCGCCAAGAGACGATGCGGGCAGCCAGCGTGGGCCCAATTCCTGGAAGTTTTTCCAGTTCTAAAGCGGTAGCGCGGTTCAGGTCGAGCGGGCCCGCTTCCACGAACACCACGGGCAAGACCGACGCTTGGATTTCCAGAGGTTGCCATTTTGGCTGCGCAGGTCTTTTTGGTGGAATCCACTGCACTCCTGTGTAGACCAGGACGGCCAAAAGCAAGAAAAGAGCGGCCCAGAATCGCGGCGGGGCTTTAGGCCAACAGCTCCTGGAGCCGCTCGATCCCGAATTTCTCCTGAGCCATTCGGGCTTGCTCCGGCTGCCGCTCATACCGCTCTTTGGCAAACTTCGCCTTCCAGCCGGCCAAGAGAATTTGGCGGAGCGCTGCCCGTACCTCCGGGTTTTCCTCAAACCAGCGGTCATTTTGTCTCACGAGCTCTTCCACCTCTGGGAGGTACACGTCCACCTGAACTGCTTCCTCAAAGAGGGCCAAGGCACGCTGAGGGTCCCGCGGCAAGAGCTCCCGAGCTTTGTGCCACGTCTCCCGCCGGCCTATTTCCTCCAGGGCTTTAGCGCGCATGCGCTCCCCTTTGCTTCGGTGCTCCCCAAGCCGCCACACGGGGAAAGCCAGAACTTCGTGGGGGCAGCTATCGTGTGCCGGAAACTCCCGAGGATGGGCGACGATCCGGCCGTGCCAGTCAAGGCAGGCCTCACAGGTGCGCCAGTTGACGTTGGTGTAACACTGATAGAGCCGGAGATGGCCACGCAAAAGATGCGATAGCACCCGTAAAAGATCAAGGAAGGTCATGGGTGCCGAGGGTGGGAGTCGAACCCACACGCCCTTTTGCAGGGCACGGGATTTTGAGTCCCGCGCGTCTGCCTGTTCCGCCACCTCGGCCTATCCAAATTATACCCGCTCGGCTCCGGTTGCCCGGCAGTCCGCACACACCCCGTACCCTTGGATCACGACCTCGCTGAGGGCAAACCCGTTTTTAGCTGCAGCTTCTTCCACAGTCCGCCGCGCGCTTGCCCCGGGAAATTCCAGAACTCGCCCGCAGACCCGACACACAAGGTGCCCGTGATCTTCTCGGCCAAAAGTGCGCTCGTAGTGGGCGTGGGCCTCACCGAACTCCACCTTGCGCACCAATCCCGCCCGCTCCAGGAGTTCCAAGGTTCGATAAACCGTGGCCGGGGAGACTTGGGACCGCAGAGCCATCCAAACCTGGGCCGCCTCGAAATGGCGGGGGAGCTCCCTCAAAGCCCGGAGGACAGCGAGCCGGTTGCGGGTCACGTTCAGCCCCGCCTCCCGCAGAAAGCTCACGAAGGCTTGTTGGGCATCAACGTTCCGGCTCATGACCCTCACGCTCTTCTCGGTTGGGTCCCACCAGAACAAGCTCTCCTACCCTAACACCCGCTTCCTGGGCCACCGGCACGCATTTCGCTTGGAAGAGGAAAAAAATAGGACCACGCTCTTGGGCCAGGCCCTCGAAATTGCCCATGCCTTTGCTCAATACGAACTCGGCCTGCGCGAAAAGCGCGCGAAACTCCGAAGAACAAAGGGGCAGGAACACACCAGGGATATCCGCGCCGGTGGTGACCACCTCCACCTCTGGAGGGATGCCCACCTCGGCAAGATCGGCAAGAGTCACGTCGTTGAGGATCGG
>CALKCH010000013.1 GCA_938083225.1 Candidatus Bipolaricaulota bacterium | reverse complement strand
CTGAAGCTTGTACTCCACGAACACCCTGGCTCGCACCACCAGACTCTTCACGGCGGGCATGGTCACTCACCTCCATAGGCCTTGTGGTAGGCCACGACGGCCTCGGCGAACTCCATAAGGCGCCGGAACCGTTCACGCTTGTCTTCTTTTGTTTCAGCGTTCACTACCTCATCGATCGCGCGTTCCAACACCTTGACCAAGGGCGCCAATCCCGAAATGCGCGCGGTTTGATAGATAAGGCGAGGCTTGAGAAGATGCAGGCGATGCAAAGCGTCCTCGTGTTTTTTCTTCTCGAACAAGCTTTCAATATGGCAAAGCTCATCGAAAACGCTGCGCACTTGGGTTTTCCCCAAATCCTGCACTTTGAGCTTTCTGGCCAGAACTTCAGCCCACTGCACTATGGCCTTAGCGCTCTCCTCGGCTGCCCCCGTGATGATGGTGGGCACAGCGTTCACAATGGGCTGAATCTCCTCCTCCCTGACTTTAGACTGGGCCCTCATCGTTTCACCTCCTCCTTTTTGCGGGTGCTCAGCTCCGCCCAGCGGGCTGCTAACGCCAAAAGCGGGATGTTTTGGGCAAACTTTTCCCCGCCCAGCTTTTCTTGGAGCTCCTCGTAAATTGTGGTGTCACGCCCCGCTGTTTTGGCCAGCTCCCGCTGGCGGGCCAGCCAATAGGCCGTGCGCCACATCCACGGCCCCCAAAGACCTCGCTTCCCTTCACGCTTCTCGTTTTCGCGCGTATAGGCCTCCCCCACCTCCTGCAGCACAAACAGCAACCGACGGGCAGCCTCGTCCTCCTCCACCGCCTTCTCCAGCCTCTCCTTCCACTCCTCCACCTCCCCAAACGCCGACCAGCGCAGCACCTGCCCCAAGAAATGCACAGCATCCTTGAGTTCTCGGCGGATGCAGCCCAGCTGGTCCTCCTCTTTGAACATTTCCTTGGCCTCCTCAAGGCGTTTTCCGGCCTCTTGGGCGGCGCGGTACAAGGGGTGCTTTTCGTCCACGAGCACAAGCGCGGCGGAGATGCCGAGGTCCGGCCGGCCCGCAAACTTCGCGAACTCCGCGCGCACCCGGCTGGCCAAGGTCACCATCGCGTCCCACGCGCCGACAAAGAAGAGATCGTCACCCCCAGAGTACACGGCGTACACACGCTCTTTCCTCTCCGTTTTGGCCCACGTGCGCACCATCTGCCCCACGTACCCCTCGAAGAACACGGTGAGGAGCGTGCTCAGGCTTTGTTTGCGGGAAAAGGTTCCGCGGTCCCAACAAGCCCCATCTTTGCTCTCTATGAAACCGTCGCGGAAAAGCCAGCCGAGGTTGTCCATGTCCATGCGCAGGATGCCCAGGTAAGGTGCGCCCTGCGATTGGCGGGCCAAGACGCCGAAGTGCTTGATCTCACCGGGCTGGGGCGCGTACTCCGGGTCCTCCGCCGGAACGCCCTCGTCCTCCTGCCAGATGGCCACCACGTTCACCAGGAACTTCCGGACCACCGCCTCCTGAGCGGTGCGAGGGGAAAGGGGCTCGTCCGTCAGGCGGTACAGGATGGAGGGGGCAGGCGAGGGTCTCGGGGGGTCCCCGCTCACCTCAAGATCGAAGCCAAACTGAGCGAGCACGTCTTGCCAGGTGGGGTTTTCCGGAAGAGTTTTGGGCTCGCGCCAGGTCAAGCGGAGGAACTGGGTGTTGCGCAGCTTTCGGCCCAGGTCGCGAAAGCTTGCGCAGGTCCGACACCAACGCACCCCGTCCTCGTCGCTTTCCACGGCGCCTGGCTGGCCGCAAATCTGGCAGGTTTCGCCCTTTTCTCCGTAGGGGCGGAACATCTCGGCCAAGTCCGAGGGAGGGAGCTCCAGAAAGCGTCGATTCTTCTGGGAGGAAAGAAGTTGGTGCAGCTCCTGTTCGGCTTGGCGCAATCCCCGTTCAGCCACCCCTCCCTTTTGGGGCTCCGGGCGGACCTCCGCGGGGGCGAAATGGGCGGGGGTCAGGGGCACCCCGGCCAGGGCCAGGTAGATCAGCCCCCCATGGGCGCGCAGGAGCGCCAAATTGATGGTGAGGCGCAAGCTCTCCAAATCGGCCAGGTTCTGGGGAGGCACAAGGAGGCGGAAGCGGCCACCCCCGCAATACAGGAGGTTCGTGGGCGGAAGAGCGAGCTTCCGCAGGATCCAGCGGGCGATGACCTCGGTGAGCACCTGGAGGTAAAAGCTGCGGGCCCGCAACACCGAAGCGGCGCCCTTGGGATGCTTCACGGCGTACAGGAAGTCTTGGATTCCCGAAAGATCTCCCTCCACCAGGCCAGCGACCACTGGCTCCTTGGGCCAAAGCTTGGCCTCCTGGTCCCGCGTCTGATGCGCGAGTTGGCGGAGCTCGTCCGGACGCCTGCGAAAGGTGGCGAAAATGCAGGCCGCCAAGGCGGCCGTGGTGTGCAAATGATCATAAAGCGCAACATCAGGCAGGTCATAGTAGTAGGCGGAGGGCACACACCAGGTGTAGCGCAAAAGGAGGTCCAACAGGCTCAGGAGATAGGTCTCCAGGCTGGGGGAGGCCTCGTGCAGGGTGCAAAGCTTCTGGGCCTCCTGGCAGAACTCCGTCCACAGCCGCTGGCAAGCGCGGCGGATGTGCTCAGGGTCCAAAGGTTGCTCGTGAGGAAAGAGGTGATCCGGATGGAGTTTCAACGGGGTAAGGGGGAGGTAAGCAGGGTGGGAGGAGGCGACCAGGCGGCTGAACGGGCTGAGCATCTGGGCGAGGGCGCCTCTTTCCTCCTCTTCCCGGTGCTCCCGCTCGCCCGCGGAGAGGCGGTCCGCGACCACGACCACCTGAACAGGGTAGAGCTCATGGGCCTTGCCCTCGGGATCACCGTGGTGCCAACCCACTGGAGCCAGGGCGTCCCGCCAGGGCCTGGGCACATAGGTCCTGACGAATTTGTCTCCTACGGAAGGATGATCCTTTTTGGAGTTGGAGGTTTCGCCGGCCCGCTGGCCGAATTTGCCGATATCGTGGAGGAGACCAGCCAGCGCAATCTTCCCTAAATCCTCATTCATTCTCCACCTCCCTCAAGCAATTTTATCTTTTTTTGTTCCTCACGCCATCGGTCATTTGGCCTAAGCGCAAAAGCGGAGCAAAAAGGCTGGCCACGGTGGTGCGGTCCACGGGCACGCCCGGCCCCAGCTCTTGGCGCAATTTTTCGTACACAGAGGCCAGTTGGTGTCCGACAGTACGCGGGCTTTTTCCCAATCGTTGGGCGATGTCCCGATTGGTGCCGCCCCGAAGAACAAGCTCGCGCACCACTTCCTGTTCGGCTTGGGTGAATTTTTCACGGAAAAGCTGGAAGACCTGGCTTTTCTCCGCTTGCTGGACGAGGAACCGTTGGACCTCCGCGGCGGTCCACGGATCCTGGTATTGGCTGACGGCCTCGAGAAAGAGAGGAAGGTGAGTCCAAATGGGAACAGGGAGCTCCAAGAGGCGGACGCGCGGGTTTTGAACCAGTTGCGTGGGATCTTGGTTTTCCTCGCCAGGAGGGGAATAAAGGTACCAGAGGCGATCCTGAGGGCCGAAGAGGAATTGCGCAGTGAGAAAGGCCGCCAGGGCCAGGGGCTTGCGGCCTCCGGACACGCAAAGATGCACCGTAAACCCAGCATGTTTCAGGCTTTGGATTCCCGCGCGAATGACCCGGTAGGCTTGGCTTAGGGCCTCATGGGAATCTAAGTCCTCAAGGGGGAGGGGTTTGCACTCCAGCGGCACACTCTGGCTCCAGCGAGGCCAGAGCTTCTTGAGGTGGGATACAGCCTCGCGGATTGCAGGCTGAGGGGAAACAGTATGGAAGACCAGACACCTCCGTAATGGCAAACCTTGGCGTACCAGGAGCTTGAACGCTAAAAAGACCACTTGGGGCTCGGTACCCAGGGTGGCCACCAAAGCATGGGCCTTCGCCACGGAGAAAATATACCAGGTCTTCCTCAGCCTTGGCAAATTCCCCTCATCTTTAGCCTGCGAAAATTGCGCGACAAGTTGCGGGCTTGCCCGGTCCTTTGCATAATGAGAAAGCGCTACTATGCCAGACAACGTTGTCATCGTGGAATCGCCCACCAAAGCCCGCACGATCTCTGCCTATTTGGGAAAGGGGTTCCTTGTGCTCTCCTCGCGAGGGCACGTGCGGGACCTGCCCGAGGATGAGCTTGGGGTGGACATCCACAATGGCTTTGCCCCCAAATGGGTCATCCGCAACCGCAAGGTGGTGGCGGAGCTCCGGGAGAAAACCAAAGGGGCGGAAGCCGTGTACCTGGCCACCGACCCGGACCGCGAGGGCGAGGCCATCGCCTACGACCTCATGGAGCTTCTCCAGGACGGGCACAGGTTTGCCCGCGTCCTTCTCCATGAGATCACCCCCGAAAGCGTGCGCGCGGCCCTCGAGAACCCGGGCGAAGTTGATCTCAAAAAGGTGGAGGCCCAGCGGGCCCGCAGGATCCTGGACCGCCTGGTGGGCTATCAGGTGAGCCCCCTCCTCGCGCGGGTTTTAGCTGGCCGGCAGTTCGAGAGCTTGTCCGCAGGAAGGGTGCAGTCCGTGGCCCTGCGGTTCATCTGCGACCGGGAGCTGGAGATCCAGGAGTTTCGACCCCAGCCCTACTGGGAGGTGGCCCTCCAATTCCCCACCGATCCGCCGTTCATCGCTCGCTACCCTCAACGTCTGGAAAAACTGGAGGAGTTGGAGCGCCTCCGGGCGCTGGTGTCCCAGGCCCAGGCCGTGGTGGCCCAGGTGGAGGAGGAAAAGATCCTGCGCCGGCCATCGCCGCCGTTCATCACCTCCACTTTGCAGCAAGCCGCGGGAACCCAGCTAGGCTTTTCCCCACGCAAGACGATGCAGATCGCCCAGGAGCTCTATGAGGGCGTCCTCATCGAGGGCAAGCCCGTGGGGCTCATCACCTACATGCGCACGGACTCCGTGCGGGTGGCGGAGACCGCCCTCGCCCAAGCCCGGGAGTTCATAAGGAGGACCTTCGGCAAGGAGTATCTGAGCCCAAAGCCGCGGCGGTTCAAGAACAAAACCCGGGCCCAGGACGCCCACGAGGCCATCCGGCCCACGGATCTGGCCCGCACCCCGGAAAGCGTGGCTCCCTACCTGACCCCGAACCAGCTCAAACTCTACGATCTCGTCTGGCGCCGGTTCGTGGCCACCCAAATGGCCGAGGGCGTCTGGGTGCGCCGCAAGGTCACCGTTCGCCTTGGGGAGGCAGAATTCGTGGCCTCCACCTCCTGGCCGGAGTTTCCAGGGATCGCCCGGGTGTTGGAGCTGGAGAAGCTGCCCGATGAGGGGGTGGACCTGCCCGTCCTCGTCCCGGGCCAGACGCTTCCGCGGCCCGAGTTTCTCGTGGAGGAAAAAGAGACCGAGCCGCCAAAGCGCTACACTGAGGCGGGCCTGGTGAAGAAACTCGAACAAGAGGGGATCGGGCGGCCCTCCACCTATGCCCAGATCGTGTCGGTGATCCAGGAGCGGGGCTACGTGCGCCGGGAAAACGGGAGCCTTAAGCCCACCCTTCTGGGGTTCATCGTCACGGATTTTCTGCGCCGGTACTTTCCGGAGACGGTGCGGGAGGACTTCACCGCCCAGATGGAGGCCGATCTGGATCGCATTCAGGAGGGCGAATTGGGAAGAGAAGAGCTCTTGCGCTCTTTTTACTCCTGGTTTTCCCCGAAACTTCAGACCGTGGAGGAACTTCTTTCCCAGCGCCGTAAGCCTTTTCAGGTCCTCACCGATGTGCCCTGCGAAAAATGCGGGGCGCCCATGGAGGTGCGGTTCTGGGACGGAAGCCTGTATCTCGCCTGTTCCCGCTACCCGCAGTGCAAGAACACCCGGGATCTTCCCCGGGACCTGAGCTTCCGCTACCGGGACGGGAGGGTGGAACTGGCCGAAAGCCTGGAGAAGGCTAAGGACGCCCCCGAGCGCCTGTGCCCTACCTGTGGAGTGCCCATGGAGGTACGGCACGGCCGGTATGGCCGGTATCTACGCTGTCCCCAATGCGGGGCTACGGCGCCTGTGCCCACGGGAGTGGTGTGTCCGGCATGCGGCCAGGGAGAACTGGTGGAACGCTTCAGTAAAGGCCGTGTCTTTTACGCGTGCTCGCGGTATCCGGATTGCACGTTTCGCCTTCCGGGCCGGCCAGTCGGACCTTGCCCCTACTGCGAAAAGGGGGTCCTCTACGAGGACCCCCGCCGTGGGCTACGCTGTTCGAATCCGGATTGTCCTGGAGCTTAGTCTTCGCCCAGAATTTGCCGGAACTTCTCGAGCTTTTGGAGGACCTCGGAGCCCCGCAACTTCTCCAAAGCCTCCTTCTGGATCTGGCGCACCCGCTCGCGGGAAATCCCGAAGATTTCGCCTACGTCGTCCAGAGTTTTGGGCGGGTTGCCATCTAAGCCGTAGCGGAGCTCCAGGACCCGCCGCTCGCGGGGCGTGAGCCGCTCCTTCAGAGCGCTTCGGATCTCCTTGATGAGGAGCTCACGGAACGTTTCCCGGGTGGGAGAGACCGCGTCCTCGTCCTCGATGAAGTCCCCGAGCACAGCGCCTTCCTCGTCGTAGCCGATGGGCGTGTCCAGGGAGGCAGTGTACTGGGCCGTACGCTTGGCCTTGACGATGTTGTCCACGCTGGTGTCCAGCTCTTCGGCCAGCTCTTCTAAGGTGGGACCAGCTCCGTGTTCCTTGATGTGTTGGCGCTCGGCCTCGTGGATCTTGCGGATGAGCTCGTTGATGTGGGTGGGCACGCGGATGGTGCGGGAACGGTTAGTGATAGCCCGGAGGATGGCCTGACGGATCCACCAGGTGGCGTAGGTGGAGAACTTGTAGCCCTTGCGCCAGTCGAACTTCTCCACAGCCTTCATGAGGCCGACATTCCCTTCCTGGATGAGGTCCAAGAAGGGCAGGCCACAGCCTCGGTACTTTTTGGCGATGGACACCACCAGCCGCAGGTTAGCCTCGGCCAGCTTTTTCTTGGCCTCCTCATCCCCGGCCTCGATGCGCTTGGCCAACTCCACCTCCTCGTCTTTGGTGAGGAGGGGCACACGGGCGATCTCGTCGAAATACGTGCGGATCGGATTTTCCGGGGACCTCTTCCCCTCGTCCTCGTCCTCTAGCCACATAAGATCCTCATCCACGAGGGCTTGCTCCTCGTGGTTCACATCGTTCTCAAAGCGCACACTCTCCATAAAACCTCCTGCGTTGCTCCCGCAAGGCAAAGAAAAGAGGGGTTAAGCCATAGCGATATGTCGCAGCCATAGTATACACCAGCAGGCCCCGGCTGTGAAGGGGGGCGAGTGCGGACATTTCTCCCCTTCATTGCGGGCTCCCAAGAAGCCGGTACAATTCCAAAAGCTTAGCCAAGGAATCCATGAAAGACAGGCTGTCAAATGACTGCCCCTGGTCCAGGAGGATCAGGGTTTTGTTTGTGAGGTGAAAAGATGCACCGTATTGTGAGGAAGCGCGTTTTGGGGCCAAACCTGGTGGAGCTGGAGGTGGAGGCTCCTCTCGTGGCGGCCAAAGCTCGCCCCGGCCAGTTCGTGATCGTGCGCCTGCACGACAAAGGTGAACGCATTCCCCTCACTCTGGCCGATTGGGACCCCCGGGAGGGCACGCTGACCCTGGTGGCCCAGATGGTGGGCAAAACCACGCACCAGCTGGGAGAAGAGTACCAGGTGGGCGACGCCATCCTGGACGTGGTCGGTCCCCTCGGAAACCCCTCGGAAATCCAGAACTATGGCACCGTGGTGTGCGTGGGGGGCGGAGTGGGAATTGCTCCCATCTTCCCCATCGCCCGCTCTCTCCGGGAAAAAGGAAATCAGGTGCTCGGCGTGGTGGGCGCCCGCACCAAGGAACTCCTGTTTTGGCTGGACCGGATGGAGGAGGTTTGCCACGAGCTTCATGTGACCACCGATGACGGAAGCTACGGCCGCAAGGGGGTGGTCACGGAGCCCCTGCGGGAAATCCTGGCCTCCCGCCCCGTGGGTCACGTGTGGGCCATTGGGCCGGCGATCATGATGAAGTTCGCGACCCGCACGGCCCAGGAGTTCGGGGTGCCCATCACCGTGTCCCTGAACCCCATCATGGTGGACGGCACCGGGATGTGCGGAGGATGCCGGGTGGAATTGGAGGGACAGGCCAAGTTTGCCTGCGTGGATGGTCCGGAGTTCCCAGGCGAGCAGGTGAACTGGGACCTCCTTTTGGCTCGGCTCAGCGCCTACAAGGAAGAGGAACGCTGCGCCCTGGAGCAGTACCTGCAGGTCAAGGAGGGCCGCCGATGATCCGCCCCACCCAGGTTCCCATGCGTGAGCAGGACCCCAAAGAACGCATCCGTAACTTCGCGGAGGTTCCCCTCGGCTATACCCCGGAGGAGGCCATCGCCGAGGCCGAGCGCTGCTTGCAGTGTAAAAATGCCCCGTGCATCCGAGGCTGCCCCGTGCAAATCAATATCCCAAAGTTTATCCGGGAACTGAGAGAGGGCGAGTTCCGTGCAGCCATCACCACCATCAAGGAGACGAATAACCTCCCGGCCATCTGTGGCCGGGTCTGCCCTCAGGAGACCCAATGTCAGGCAGAATGCACTTTAGGCAAGAAGTACGAACCTGTGGCCATCGGCCGGTTGGAAAGATTTGTGGCGGACTGGGAGTACGAAAACGGTGTGGAGATCCCAGCCGTTTCTGACCCTAGCGGGTTCAGGGTGGCGGTGGTGGGCTCTGGTCCTGCGGGTCTCACCTGCGCTGCGGATCTTCGGCGCCTGGGGCACGACGTCACGATCTTCGAGGCCCTGCACGAGCCCGGCGGGGTCCTCATGTACGGCATCCCTGAATTCCGTCTTCCCAAAACAATCGTGCGGGCGGAGATCGAAAACCTCCTCAAGATGGGCGTGGAGCTCAGGCTCAACGTGGTGGTGGGGCGCACCATTACCGTGGACGAGCTTTTCCAGCAGGGCTACCACGCGGTGTTTGTGGGCAGCGGCGCAGGACTTCCCAAATTCCTGGGGATCCCTGGAGAAAACCTGATCGGTATTTACTCGGCCAACGAGTTCCTCACCCGGGTCAACCTCATGCGGGGCTACCTTTTCCCCGAGTACGACACCCCGGTGAAGGTGGGCCGGGTGGTGGCGGTGGTCGGCGGCGGGAACGTGGCCATGGACGCCGCCCGCACCGCCCTGCGCTTGGGAGCCGAGCGGGTAGTGGTCCTCTACCGCCGCACGGAGGCGGAGATGCCCGCCCGAAGGGAAGAAATCCACCACGCCAAAGAGGAGGGCGTGGAGTTCCACTTCCTCGTGAATCCCGTGCGGTTCTTGGGGGATCAGGGGAAGGTGGCGGGGGTGGAGTGCATAAGAATGGAGCTTGGAGAACCAGACGAGAGTGGCCGACGCAAACCTTTTCCTGTTCCGGACTCCAATTTTATCGTCCCAGCCGACACAGTGATCGTGGCCATCGGCAATGATCCCCATCCTTTGGTGCCCAGGACCACGCCGGGGCTAAAAACCACGCCTCACGGCACGGTGGTAGCGGATGAGGAGGGCCGAACCACGCGGGAGGGGGTTTTCGCCGGCGGAGATATCGTGACCGGTGCGGCCACGGTGATCTCCGCCATGGGCGCGGGCAAGCGCGCAGCGCGCGCCATCCACGAGTACCTCTGCTCGCGGTACGGAAAAAAGGAGGGTTGATGGTGGAAAAAGTGATGTTGAACCCGTTTGAAATTGCACAGCGGCAGCTGGACGGGGCGGCCAAGATGTTGGGCTTAGACCCAGGGATGCACGAGCTTTTGCGCTGGCCCATGCGGGAGTTCCACGTGCGCATCCCCGTGCGCATGGACGACGGGGCCGTGCGGGTGTTCGAGGGGTTCCGGGTGCAGTACAACTGGGCCCGTGGCCCCTGCAAGGGCGGGATCCGCTTCCATCCCGAGGAGACCTTCGATACCGTGCGGGCCTTGGCCGCGTGGATGACGTGGAAGACGGCGGTGGTGGACCTGCCCCTGGGCGGCGGAAAAGGCGGGGTGATCTGCAACCCCAAAGAGCTCTCTGAGCGCGAACTTGAGCGCCTTTCCCGCGGCTACATCCGGGCCATCGCCCACTACATCGGGCCAGATATCGATGTTCCCGCACCCGATGTGTACACCAACCCCCAGATCATGGCCTGGATGATGGACGAGTACGAGACGATCTTGGGGAGGAGCGCACCCGGGGTGATCACGGGCAAACCCCTTCCCCTGGGGGGTTCGGCCGGGCGCGGCGACGCCACCGCCCGCGGCGGCATGTACTGCATTCGCGAGGCCTGCAAAGCCCTGGGGATCGAGTCTAAACGGGCTACTTGCGCCATCCAAGGCTACGGGAACGCTGGCCAATTCGCGCACCTTCTCGGGGAAGAGCTCCTGGGCCTCAAGGTGGTGGCCGTCTCGGATTCCCGGGGTGGGATCTACAACCCCAACGGGCTTCCCGCCCAGGAGGTCATCGCCCACAAGGAGAAGACCGGGTCGGTCGTGGGGTTCCCGGGGGCCAAGACCGTCACGAACGCCGAGCTTTTGGAGCTTCCTGTGGACATCTTGATTCCGGCCGCGCTGGAGAACCAGATCACCGCGGCCAACGCGGGTCGCATCAAGGCCAAGATCGTGGCCGAGTTGGCCAACGGCCCCACCACGCCCGAAGCCGACGAGATCCTCGCGAAGAACAAGGTCTACGTGATCCCCGACTTCTTGTGCAACGCCGGCGGGGTCACGGTCTCCTACTTCGAGCAGGTACAGAACGCCATGATGTACTACTGGTCGACGGAGGAGGTCCACGAGAAACTTGACCGCAAGATGACCGTGGCCTTCCACGCTGTGCACAAGACCGCCCAGGAGTACAAGGTCCACAACCGGTTGGCGGCGTACCTGGTGTCCGTGCAGCGGGTGGCGGAAGCCGTGCGTCTGCGCGGCTGGGCTTAAAATATAAGGTTAAGCTTGTTCGGGGGTGCCCTGCGGCACCCTTTTTCTGTTACATGGTGGACCTCGCTTGGCGCTCGTAAAATGCTCACCGATGCCGAAGGTTGTGTACAAAGAGCCCGTGGCCCAATGTCTGGCCCAGGCTTTTCCTTCCCTATCCGAAGAAGAACGGGGGAAATTGGAAAGGCTGGCTATGATCTTGCGCTTCGATGCCGACGAGCTTGTGGCTCAAGAAAACGCCTATTTTTCCGGAGTGTACCTGGTCTGCCGGGGGCTGGTGTACATCGGGAAATACTCCCCGCGAACCCAGGAAAAGCGGGTGCTCCGGTTTTTGGCTCCCGGAGAATGGTACGGTTTGGAGCCGTTTTTCCTTGGCCGCGCCCAGGTCAACTTCCAGTTTGCGCGGACTATCGTAGAATCTACCCTGCTTTTCTTCGATACCGCCACTTTTCGCGCCTTTTTGGATCATCATCCTCATGCCATGCGGGATGTTTGTCGCTGGTTTGCCCGGGAAGTGGCGATGCTGGAGTTCAAGCTGACCCGAGAGGCCACGGAATCGGCAGACCGCAACCTGGCCCTACTCCTTCTGGCCTTGGGCAACAAATACGGGGAGACGAAAGAAGATGGCTCGGTTTTCCTGGAACTTCCTCTTACCCGCCAGACCATGGCTGAACTGCTGGGCGTTTCCGTGGAGACGCTCATGCGGGTATTGCGCCGGTTCCGGGAGCGGGGCTATGTCCGAACTGAGCACGGCGGGCTTGTCCTCCGTTCCAAGGAAAAGCTAGAGGACCTGGCCAGCACTCCCGAGCTCTACCTCGACATCATCGAGGAAACCCTGTGAGCTTGGGAGTTTTCGCATAACTAAGACTTCGCCCTCCTGAGCCACATCCAAGCGGGCCAGGGCTTGCTTCACCGTGGTGCGGGAAAGTCCCAGGGCCTGCGCCAAAAGCCCAGGGGTGAGGGGCAAGCACAGCCCCCGGGGAGTTCGTTCGCCCCAGCGTTGAAACGCCCACAACACTGCCCGTTGCCCATCGCCCAGCTCCCAGTCTTTGGCCAAGAAATTCGCCCACATCTGGCCCAGGGTAGAGAAGATAAGATTGCGAAACTCCGCATCGGCCACGGCTTTTTCCCAGACAGGCGGTGGGAAAAAGAGGAGATTGGCCGGGGTCAGGGCGCGGGCTGCTGCCCGGTACCGAGGGCGTTTCTCCTTGAGCCACCCTTCCAGCCCCAGGAATTCTCCAGGGCCCACGAGGTGAAAGACGGGCTTCGGTCCTTCCCTTTTTGGAGACAGGCCCACCAGGCCTTCCTCGAGGAGGTAGACACCCGTAGCAAAGCCGCCTGCGGGAAAAATCAGTTCGCCTGCAGCATAACGCACGGGAAGAACGCCGGGCCAAGCCCGGGCGCGTTCCACAAGCTCCAGGGAAGAAGTGGAAGGCATCGGGAAAGATATTCGGTTTGCGCGAAGCTCCGCCCAATTGCGCCTAACAGGGAAACCGAGCAGCTTTTGACAATACGCATTTCCTACTTTTGCCAAGGTTTTCCTGCTTTTAGTCCCTCGTTTTCCTGGCATTTGCAAGTCCAAAATTCGCCTTTCAAGGGTCCACCTTTTTGTCAGATTGGGCCAAGAATTCCTCAGTTTGCCAATGTGCTTTCCCTGTTTGGCCCATAGGGTTTATCCGCGGAGGTGGTGGGTAGATGGAGCACCAAGAGAAAGGGGCAGTGGCCCAGGCCCTGGAGGCTGTGGAAGTCAATCCTTACGAGATGTTCAAAACCCAGATCCGGCTTGCTGGGGCCAAACTTGGCTTGCCCCAAGACCTGTTGGAGATCATCCAGACCCCCGAACGGGTGCTGGAAGTTTCCATCCCCGTGAGGATGGA
This sequence comes from Candidatus Bipolaricaulota bacterium, assembly GCA_938083225.1. Lineage (GTDB taxonomy): Bacteria > Bipolaricaulota > Bipolaricaulia > Bipolaricaulales > Bipolaricaulaceae > DTER01. The sequence goes on along the minus strand of CALKCH010000013.1, from coordinate 50 downwards.
CGACGGACACGTCGAGGTGTTCACGGGCTACCGCGTGCAGCACTCCTCGG
>CALKCH010000012.1 GCA_938083225.1 Candidatus Bipolaricaulota bacterium | reverse complement strand
GCCTCGGGCACAAGCCCAGCCACGATGGGAAAGACCGGCTCCGGGACGAGGACGTGGACGAGGCCGGCACCGGCGCGCAGGGCGCCCTCGGCGCAAAGGGCGGCCGCCCCGGCCATGCCCACCGCGCCCGCCACCACCAGCACCCGGCCGAATGTGCCCTTGTGACCGAACCGCGGCCGCGGCGGAAGAAGGGAGGCGCAAAAGCCCGCGTCCAACACCTGCGCCTCGGGACGCACGCTGTCCCAGGCTGCCGGGGGGTAGGCCACCTCCACCACCCGCACCTCCCCGCACAGCTCGGCCGCGGGCGGAAGGAGATGGCAGGGCTTGAGGGCACCCATGGCCAGGGTGAGATGAGCCTTCATCGCGGGCCCGGGAGTGCGGCCGCTTTCGGCACTGAGCCCGGAGGGAAGATCGATGGCCACGACCAGACCGGGGAAATCCTGGAGGGTCTCGATGGCCGCGCGGGCCAGCCCCTGGGCCGGCCCTTGCACCCCTACCCCTAAAACTCCGTCCAGCACCACCTCCGCCCGGCCTAACGCCTCCTCCAAGTGGGAAAGCTCTCTTTCGGTGCGCACCATCTGGACCTTGCCGGGGAAGGAGCCCGCGAAGGCCTGAAGCTCGAGGGCGGCGGGGCCGGCGGGCTCGCCCAGCACCACGGCCCGCACCTCCGCCCCCCAAAGCCCCAAAAAGCGCAGGGCGCACAGGGCATCCCCGCCGTTCCCGCCCTTTCCCGCCACGGCGAGAATCCGCCGGCCCGCAAGGTTCAAAAGCCACCGCCGGATCTCCTCCGCCGCGCCGCGGCCCGCAGACTCCATGAGGAGAAGCGAAGGGACCCCCAGCTCCTCCGCGCGCCGATCCAGTTCCCGAAGGGATTGCCCAGAAAGAACCGGCAGCATGGCCCTCATTGTAGGCTGGGATCCTGCCTCCGCCAAAGGGCGAGCACCTCCTCGCCCACTTCCTCCACGCTTTTCCCCGTCACATCCAGCCAGTGCACGTCCTTCTCCGCCCGAAAGAACGCGAGTTGGCGGCGCGCGTAATCCTTGGTGTGGCGGACGACAAGGCGCTTGGCCTCCTCCAGGGGATATTCGCCGCGGAAGAACCCGAAGAGCTCGCGGTAGCCGATGGTGCGGAGGATCGGGGCGTCCGGAGGGAGGTTCATGGCCCAAAGTTTGCGGGCCTCCTCCACCAAGCCCTCTTGGAACATGCGCTCCACCCGCGCCTCGATGCGCCGATACAGTTCTTCCCGGGAGCAGCTGAGTCCGACCTTCACCAGGGGCCAGGGAAAGGGCTTCTCGCTCCCCCACAGGGCGGAGATGGGCTTCCCCGTGAGGCGGAAGACCTCCAGGGCCCGGATGGTGCGGACCCGATCGCGCGGATGGATCCTGTGGGCGCTCACGGGGTCCACCCGTCGGAGCTCCTCCCGCAAGGCCTCGGTGGGAAGCTTGGCGAGTTCCGCACGAATTTGGCGGTCCGCCGCAGGTCCAGGGAAAAGCCCGCGGGTGAGGGCGCGGATGTACAAGGTGCTTCCGCCCGCGATGATCGCGCGCTTCCCCCGGCCAAAGATTTCAGAAAGGAGGCGCTCGCAATCGGCGCGAAACTGGGCGGCATCGTAGCGGGCCTCCGCAGGAAGCACCCCCACAAAGTGGTGGGGAACGCGGGCCAGGAGGATGGGAGGAGGCCGATCGGCCCCCACCACGAGGTCCCGGAAAAGGGTGCGGGCGTCAGCAGAGATGACCTCGGCTCCTGCCTTTTCCGCCACATAGGCCGCCACCCGGGTTTTCCCCACCGCGGTGGGGCCGAGGACGAGGAGGACCGTCATTCCTCGGAGAGGAGCAATGTGTAGAGATAGCGGAGAGAACGCTGTCGTGCTGGGAATTTCAGCTTTTCCAGAGCTTTGAGCTCCAACTGTCGCACGCGTTCGCGAGTGATATCGAAATGTGTAGCCACTTCTTTTAGGGTCCGCGGATGTCCATCCCGTAGCCCATAGCGCAGCTCAAGGATTTCCCGTTCCCGCGGCTCCAGTTCCTGTAAGGCCCGCAGGAGGTCCTCCTTCAGCCTGGCCTTGAGGGCCTCCTTCATGGGCGAGAGCGCACTCTCGTCGGGAAGAAAATCGCCCAAGGTTTCCTCGTCTTCCTCGGAGAGGGGCCGTTCCAGAGAAGTGGTGGGCATGAGGGCGCGCTCCAGTTTTTTCACCCGATCCACGCTGGTTCCCAAAAGTTCGGCCAACTCCTCGTAAGTGGGAGGCACACCGTGCTCCCGCACGTATTCCTGACGAAGGCTCTGCAACTCCTGGATGGCCTCCATGGTGTGGGAGGGAACGCGGATCGTGCGAGCCTGATCAGCGATGGCCCGAGTGATGGCCTGGCGGATCCACCAGGTGGCATAGGTAGAGAATTTGAAGCCCTTTCGCCAATCGAATTTCTCGATGGCCCGCATGAGGCCAATATTCCCTTCCTGAATCAAATCCAAAAAGGAAAGACCGCGGTGCATGTACCGTTTGGCAATGGAAACCACAAGGCGCAGGTTGGAGGCAGCCATTCTCTCCCGCGCCCGCTGGCCTTCACGCACCCACTCCTCAAGCTTGGCGCGCTCCTGGGGGCTGAGGTCCTTTTCCTGAGCCAACCGCCGCGCCGCCTCCCGCCCAGCCTCAATTTTCTGAGTGAGCCCCACCTCCTCCTCTTTCGTGAGCAGAGGAATGCGGCTGATCTCCTGGATATACGTGCGAATGGGATCTTGGGCCCGTTCCTCCTCCTCGGGCTCGGCCTCCGCCATTTCCAGAATAAAGGGGATCAGCCCGGCCAGTTCCTCCACAGAGTCCTCATGGTCGGGGCTCTCCGGCCCTCCCTTATTCGGGGGGCGCTCTTCGGGCTCCATCACGACCTCCGCAAAAGCTCAATCCGCTCGCGGCAAAGCCGCTGAAACTCCAAACTCAAGTGCCTCACCGCCTCAGGATCCCCCCGCCTCTCCGCTTCCTTCAGAGCGAGTTGCACCTGGTTCATGCGTTCCGTGAGCCGCGGGAGGAACAAAAACCGCACCAAAGCCTCTTCCAAAGCCTGAGATTCCTGGGCCACCTTGAGGTCCAAAAGGAGCAAGCGCGAGAGACGTGCGGCCCCTTGAGGAGAAAGACCGGCGACAAGGGCAGCCGGGGCAGGTTTTTCCCCCTGGGCCCAGCATTCGGCCCACCGCCGCACTACCTCCCGATAAACCTCGTTGAACCTCCTTTCCTCCCCGACAAGCTCAGGTACCACGGAGTCCGGCACTTTCCCCTCCACCAAGAATTTCACCACGAGGTCTTCGGGAGTGAGGGAAGGTCCTCCTTCTTCCTGGGCGCGGGACACAGGGCGAGCTACACCGCGCAGGGCCTCCTGGACCTCCTCGGGAGGAACGCCCAAGAGGTGGGAAAAACCGGTGACGATGGTGAGCCTTAACACAGGGCTTTTGATCTCCGGCCAAAAAGTTTGCGCCTCGCGCAGGAGCGCTTCTTTCCCCTCCGCAGAGGTGAGGTCGTGGCGCGCGGATAAAGCGGCCACAAAAAATTCAGGGAAAGGTTGTGCTTGCTCGAAAACTTCTTCCACCGCCTTTCCTCCAGCCTGGCGGGCAAAGGAATCCGGGTCCTCTCCGGGAGGGAAAGAAGCCACCCGTACGCGTAACCCAGCCCCGTACAGGACGAACATGCCCCGCAGAGAAGACGCTTCGCCCGCGGCGTCACGGTCGTAGGCAATCACCACGTCCTCGGTGTACCGGGCCAAGAGCCTGGCCTGGTCCTCGGTGAGGGAGGTGCCCATAGAGGCCACGGTTTCCTCGATTCCTACGGCGTGAAGGCTAATCACATCCGTATACCCTTCCACCACCACGGCCCGACCTTTTCGTCGGATTGCCTCTTTGGCTAGGTCCAACCCGTAGAGGACGGTCCCTTTGGTGAAGAGCGGGGTGTTCGGGGTGTTCAGGTATTTGGGTTCGCCTTCGAAGGCCCGGCCAGCGAAGGCCACCACCCGGCCCTGCTCATCCCGGATGGGGAAAACGAGGCGATCACGAAAGCGATCATAGGGACCGCGCTCGCCCATCACCACCAGGCCCAAGTCCAAGAGAGTTTGGACGCCAAACCGGCTCAACGCCCGGAGAAGCCCATCCCAAGAGGGCGGAGCATAACCGATTCCCCACCGTTCCCAAAGGGGCTCGCCAATTCCCCGAGAAAGAAGATAGGCTCGGGCTTTTTCTCCTGCAGCACTCCGCAATGCCTGCTGGAAAAAGCGCAGGGCCTCAGCGTTCACCTGGAAGAGTCGGGACTTACCATCCCCGCTGGAACGCAGTTCAATGCCGAGCTCTTGCGCGAGCTTGGCCACGGCTTCGGGGAAGGAGAGGCGTTCTATACGCATGAGGAAACCCACGGCATCACCCCCGGCTCCACAGCCAAAACAGTGCCAAAGCCCCTTCTCCGGGGAGACCATGAGGGAGGGGGTATCATCGGGGTGGAAGGGGCAGCGCGCTTTGTAGTTTTTTCCGGCCGGCTTGAGCACCACATACCGGCCGATGAGATCCACAATGTTCACCCGGGCTTTGATCTCCTCAAGGGTGCCCATGCCCAAGCTCCCGCAGGAACGGGTTGCGTTTCCTCTCCAAAGAGAGCTCCGTGGCCGGACCGTGTCCCGGCAGAACCCGCCACCCATCGCCCAGGCCGAGAAGGCGGGATAAGGACCGCGAAAGTTCCTCCCAAGACCCGCCGGGAAGGTCGGTGCGCCCCACCGAGCCGGCAAACAACACGTCTCCCACAAAGATCGTCTTCCCTTTTTCCCACAAGAAACCTAGGGAACCAGGGGAGTGCCCGGGCAGGTGCCAAACCCAAAGCTCTTCTTGGCCCAACGACAAACAGTCCCCATCGGCCAGGGCCCGATCCAAGGGAGGCGGGGTTCGCCCCATGGACCAAAAAGTGGGCCTTTCCTGGGGATGATAGAGGATGGACGCTCCAGTTCTAGCACGAAAAGCTTCAGCATGGTCCGCGTGGTCGAAATGGCCATGGGTGAGGAGAATGTATTTGAGCCGCACTTGGGAAAGCGCGAGCTCAAGCTCGGCCGAGGTTCCACCGGGGTCCACGAGAGCCACCTCTTCCCCGGCCACGAGAAGATAAGCATTGGTAAAAAGCGAACCCACCACAAAACGCTTGATTTCCATCACTCTTTCCCCACAGTATGGGCGCACGTGAGCACCCCTACCTCTCCGAACCCTGCAGCCAAAAGAGCTCGTGCAGCCTCGCCTGCCGTGGCTCCGGTCGTCATCACATCGTCCACCACAAGAACGGGTTGGCCTCGGCCCTTCTTGGTGGCCGAAAACAAACCGTGCATAGCTTTGAGCCGCTCTTCCCGCGGCCTTCCCACCTGCTCCGGGGAAGGGGAGAGCTTGCGCAAAAGAGCCTGGGCAGGAATCCCCAGAGCCCTGGCTACCTCCTGACCCAGAATCTCGGCCCCGTGAAAACCCCGGGCCCGTAGGCGCAGCGGATCCGCAGGAACCCAAGTGACAATCGCTACCTCCCCGGCCACTCGTTCCGCCATTTCCCGGGCCAAAATTTTGGCCACTGCTCGCTCGCCTCCGTACTTCACAAGGAGGACCAAAGCCCGCAGCACTCCTTCGTACGGCCCCACCGAACGGGCCCAGGCAAAGGGCCTGGCCTCCACGGCGCACTCCGGGCACAGATCTAACCCCGGCTCCACCCCCACCCCGCACACAACACAAACCGTATCCCAGCGAGGAATTTCTGCCCAACAGCTCGCACAAATCGGGGTGAGATCCCCCACTTCCCTTCCGCACACGAGGCAGCGAGGTGGGAACAGGAGTCCTGCCCACCCCGCCAGCCACCTAGCGGCCCGCGATGTACTGGGCCACATCCACCAAGCGGCAGCAGTAACCCCACTCGTTGTCGTAAAAGGAGAGGACCTTCACCACGTCCAGGACAGAAGAGAGGACCATGGTGTAGGCCAAGGCCACCACCGCGGAATGGTCCTCACCGATGACGTCGGAGGACACGATGGGATCCCGAGTCACGGCCAAGACCTCCCCCAGAGGGCCTTTCACGGCCTCCTCAAACGCCCGATTCACGTTCTCCACCGCTTCTTTGACGGTGGATCCCGCCGGCCTCTTCAGCTTGGCCACGAAGTCGGAGACCGACCCGCAGGGCACGGGAACGCGCATAGCAATCCCATCCATCTTTCCCTTGAGCTCGGGGAAGATGTTAGGAATGGAACGGGCTGCACCGGTGGAAGTGGGGACGATGTTGGCTGCCGCGGTACGGGCCCGAGCCAAATCTCGGTGCGGCGCGTCCACCAGCCGCTGATCCGCGGTGTAGGCGTGCACCGTCGTGAGAAATCCATGCTCGAGCCCAAACGCCTCGTGGAGAACCTTCACCACAGGCCCGAGGGAGTTGGTGGTGCAGGAGGCCGCGGAAACGATGCTGTGCTTTTGCGGGTCGAACTGATGCTCATTGACGCGCCAGAGGATCTGAGGCACATCCGTGGACTCCTCGCCCTTGGGCGGAGCGGAGATAAGGACGCGCTTAACGCCGGCCTGGAGGTGCCCGGCGGCCTTGGCCGGATCGGTGAAGGCGCCACTTGATTCGATCACCACATCGATTCCCCAATCCTTCCAGGGGATGGTGGCCGGATCCTTATAGTTGTCTTTCTCCCCGAAGAACCGGATTTCGCGGCCATCCACGATCAGCGCCTTGTCCGTAGCAGAGACAGAGAAGAAAGCCCGGCCATACACCGTGTCGTACTTCAAAAGATGGGCGGCCACAGCGGGGGAGAGAAAGGGGTCGTTGATGGCTACCAAGTCCACCGGCCAGCCTCGTTTGACCAAAATCCGCAGCGTAACTCGCCCAATGCGACCAAAACCGTTAATCGCTATTCGCGCCATGCTCACTCCTTTCTACACAAGCTCAAGAAAAATTCGTGAATCCGCAGGTCCTCAGTGAGCTCCGGATGGAACGTAGCTCCCAAAAGAGGCCCTTGCCGAACGAGCACGGGCTCGTCCCCGT
>CALKCH010000011.1 GCA_938083225.1 Candidatus Bipolaricaulota bacterium | reverse complement strand
GCCAATCGAAAATTTCCACACTTTCCCCGGGAAGGAAGTACCGCTCTTCCTCAAACACGTCGAAGGAAGGAAGATGAATTTTGGCTTGGTAACCCAGGATGGTTCCGGCACCGAGGAGGAACACGGCGTTGTAGAAATGATGGGGACGCCAATACAGGGCGGCTGGATCACGAAAATTTTGGGGAGGTGGGGAAACCTCGACCATATGTCCAATCACCACAGGAATCTTTGGGCTCTCCGCAATGATGACCTGGAAAGCTTTTTCTGCTTCCTCTTTCAGGCCGCGGCGGAGGAGAAGGTCCCGGGGAGGATAACCAAGGAGAGCTAACTCTGGAAGCACCAAGAGATCCGCTCCAGCTCGGTGCGCCTGGTCCACAGCCGTGCGGATCTTTGCTAGGTTATCAGGAAGATCCCCCACCTTTGGGTCAAGCTGCGCGATCACGAGTTTCATCGGAGAACATGCCTCCCGCTTGGTATGGCCCTCTTGAGGCCAAAACGAACCACGAGCCGATCAAGCGTTGTGCAAAACACGGCCGCTCCAAATTTAAAAGTATATCCCTCCGCCTGAACCTGGTCGACACAGGTTAATGGGGTCATCGAAAGGGTTGGGGAAGGGCTCACTGGTCTCTCAAAAGGCTGAGAACGCCGCGCACAAGCATGGCCGCCAAAAACCAACGGGTAAAAAGGCTCCATGGAGAACGATTATTCTGAGGCACCATAAGAGTTTCATCGGCCCTCGCTTCTCAAGACGTGATATGGCCAGAATGGTCAAGCCCCGGCGCTATGGAGCGCGGTACCCGCGTGCTGGCGCCCTGTTTTGGGCCTGACTCGGATGCGCTCGGGACCTCATGTCCCACCGGCGTCGGTATACGAAAAAGGGGGCGCGCCGGCGGCCCGACCCGCTCCCTACTCCTACCTCCCCACCAGATCGCTAATGTCCCACAGCTTACATCTAAGAGAACAATCTTTGGATCAGCTCTTGCTTGTCTAGCCCTAAATGCTGGGCTACCTCCCTGAGAACGCGGTTGAGCGTCCCTAGCCGCAAGGGCTTATGCTTTCATACGGCGATAAGCTCATCCTTGACCAGGTGGAGTCGGATGAGGCGCGGCCGCTGGGGCTCCTCAAAATGGCACAACACGGCATCGCGGACTTGGGCTTTGAGTTCTTCGAGCGTGTTCGCTTCGGTGAAGATCGCGTGGCCCAGGGCCTGGGCCTCGTAGCCGCCTTCGGCAGACTCCTCCACAATGAAGATGATCTCTTGCATACAGTTCATCTTACTGGGCAATTCTCAGGCGTGCCAAGCGGCTACTCCCCACGCCCTCACCTCCCCAAAAGATCGCTGACATCCCACAGCTTGATGGTCATGTCCTCGGAGCCGGAGGCCAAAAGCCGCCCATCGGGACTGAACCCCACGGAAATCACAAGGCCTGTGTGCCCCTCCAGGGGCCGGACCACCTGCCAGCTTGTGGTGTCAATGAGATGGACTGCACCGGCAGCCCCGCCCGCCGCAAGATACCGCCCATCCGGCGAGAAAGCTACAGAATAAACATGCCCGAAGCCCAGGGTGTGCACCGGAGGGATCTGCCCCTGGGCCAGCCCAATACGCCCTTCAATCCTCCAGCCAAGGCCAGGCCCAATCCAAAGAGCTTTGCAGTGCGCATAAGCCACCCCCCTTTAAAAACATAACACTTTACCACACCTCGTCAAGCTCCGAATTCGCCCATTGAAACCGTCAGCAAGAAGCCAACGCTTCCTGGAAAAACGGTGGCTCGCAAAGCGTGGATCACCTTCACCCACGGCCTTTTGGGTGAGCCAGGAAACTAAGGCCAGGTTGGAGGAAGTCCACAAGACCCTGAACCCCGAGAAGCGGAGGGCACGATCCAGAAGAACTCCCAACGGCTAACGCGGCTCCATGGAGCACCGTCGTGCTGAGGCAACCCCAAGACCTCCGGGACCCTTGCTTCTCAAGCATCACGGGAGGATGGCTTGGCGATGCGGCCTAGGACTGAAGTCGGACTGCTTTGCCTTCTCGCTCTGGCGGTGATAAGGTCCAGCGACCAGGGGGTGGCATCTCCTGTCGAGGCGTGGGGCCTTCCCTAGTCTCTACGGCGTCTTGGCTCGGAGCCTTGTGTGCCCGGCTTCCTCGCGGATTCCTAGCCCTGGCCAGGAGGTGACGAGTCGTTTTCCCCGGACGCGAGGCGTTGTCCAGACGGTCTAAGTCTGCCGAGCCCCTTGGGGTCTCGGGCAAACGTGAAGTGTAAAGGAGGAACTGGGTGAAAATGGTGGAATAAAGGAGGTGGGCTATGCCTCTTTCGAGTCGGCGAAGAGGAGGGGTGAGCTTGGTCCTGCACCCTTGGGCAAAAAGCGTGGGGAGATGGGCTGTTCTCATAGGAGTAGCGGTTTTGGCGACGGGTGCTGTCCCAAGCCTGGCCAAGGGGCAAGCGTGCGGCCGCTGGGTTGAAGTCACGGTGGACCCAGCACAACCGACATCGAACGACTCCATAACCCTCATCCTCTCCGGGATGTGGTGTGATAACTGCGTTCCAGGGTCCCCTCAGGTCTTCATCGTCGGGAACAATATCACAGTTTTCACGAGCAATAAGTCCCCCATGTGCTTTCCCGTAATCACCCCCTGGGAGCTCCGGGTTTCCTTGGGAAGACTCTCACCAGGCCGGTATTCCGTATTGGTGGTGCACAACGGCCAGCCCCTTGGAGGATTGGAGATCTTCGAGGTTCGCAGCGCTCGGCCAGACTTCCTCATTGAGGCCATGCGCTGGAGCCCTGTGACCCCAACCGTAGGGGATCGCTACGTCAATTTCGAGGTAATGGTCACAAATGTGGGAGGTGAACGGGCACCCTTGGCGGGCGTGGTTTTGGAGCTGTACAAAATCAAAGATGGTCAACCCATTGTCATGGGAAGGACAACCTGGAGTTCCGGCTACCTCAATCCTAACCAGACGCTTGTAGCCACCGTGACCACGTTTTCCTATTCTCAACTCACGTGGGAGGGTGGCACCTTCCGGGTGGAAGCGTGCATGGACGCCACAAACATCGTCCCAGAGGCCGATGAGACGAACAACTGCATCGATCGAACCATCACGATCCAAGGCGCGGCGGTGAAGTTGTCCGTTATGGCAGGATGCGTCACTCTGCCCGCCCCTTACTCGCTTCTCGACGTGCCCGTGGTGTACCAGGTGAAGGACCCCTTGGGCGTTGTCGTCGAAAGAGGAACGAAGAAAACTCCGTGCACCTTCGTTTACCCCGCAGGGTTCCAGGTGATCCTGGACGCTCCCGAGGAGCATGATCTGCATCGTCTTCGGCACTGGAAGGTCACGGGAGCGCCGCCCTCCTTGAATGCAGATCCAGTCACTGTGGTGCTGGAACCCGCCATCCAAGAGGCCCAGGCCCAGTACACCCTGATGCCGGAGCGAAAGTGCACCGAGTGCTTCCGTGGCGAGCTGGGTCCCTCTGACGTTTGTGGTAACGGGATCGGTTATTCGCTCCCGGGCCCGGCGGGAGGAGATCCCCATTGCGGAACGCCCGACTGCTGCAGCTGGTACCAACTCTCCCACGTTCACGACCTTCAGAAGACGGTCATCAACGTGCACCTGATCCTCGAGTACACCCCGGGACTCTCCGAGGGTTGCCAGGGGACGCTCACGGTGGAGATCTCCCCCGACAATCAGACCTGGGTCCTTGTATACACGGGCCCCAC
>CALKCH010000010.1 GCA_938083225.1 Candidatus Bipolaricaulota bacterium | reverse complement strand
GTGGTGGAGGCCGCTTTGCGTGCCCTTCCCGTGAACGAGAAGCTCCCCGTCCTCGAGACCTACCTGCAGGGCGCGGCGCAGGTGGTCGTGGACATCCACTCCCGTTTCCTGTTCGAGTCCTGGGTGTTCGAGCGGCGGGCCAAACGGGAGCTCACACCTGATGAATTCTGCTCCCTCATGGTGGAAGCGCAAAAGGCCACGTACGGCGAGGCTTTGGCCACCTACCACCCCTACATGTGGGCAGTGAAGCCCCACTACTACGGGGCCGACTTTTACAACTTCCCCTACACGTTTGGCCTTCTTTTTGGCTTGGGGCTTTACGCGCGCTACCGGGAGGAAGGGGAGAAGTTCCTCGCTCGCTATGAGGAGCTTCTGGCCGCGGTGGGCATGTACCCGGTAGCTGAGCTGGCCCGACGGTTCGGGTTCGACCTCGCCGTGCGGAAGTTCTGGGGACAAGGAATGGTGTATCTTGCGGAAAAGATCGAGGAGTTCGAATGCGTAGCCGAAGAGAGGCTGGGCTAAACTCTTTTATGGGTTTACAGCCTCCCTCAACCTGGGAGATCTCGCAGTGCCCGATTGTTCCCACCATGGTGCGGATTGGCTTCCCGGCCGTGTTGGGCTCCCTCGTCTTCACACTGTTTTTGGATTGGTTGGTTGCCCGCGGGAGCGGAGCTGGGGCCCTGGCCGCCACAGGCGATACCCTCGCCCCTCTTTTGATTATGGGCGGAGGCACTGTGTTGAACATGATTTTGGCCCCGCCTCTCGTGCTGGGGTGGAGGCCCATTCCCTGGCTGGGAATTTTGGGCGCAGCCTTGGGCCAGTCCAGTATGGCCTTCGGGTTTGTAGTCATGACCGCGGTGAGCGGATTGGTTGCCCTCTTCATGCTCTTTTCGAGAGGGTGGCAGCGAACGTTGGTGAAAGGGTCCGCGGCCGAAAAAACTCTCCAAATAGGGATCGCTCATGCGGGTGAAAACAGTTCCTGAGGATTTTCGGGTGGAGGAAGTTCTCGTCCCTTTAGGGAAATCGCGTGGCCCCTATGCCCTTTTTCGCGTGGAGAAAAGAAACATCACGACGCTCGAGGTCCAAACTTTTCTTGCCGCCCGCTTGAAGGTCGCGCCTTCTCGCATTTCCTTCCCGGCCCTCAAAGATAAGGTGGCGGTGGCCGTGCAGTACGCCAGTGTCAAATCTCCTTTGGAGCCCCCGAAGGAGCTCCATGGCCGGGGGTTTCGCGCCACCTTGGCCGGGTTTCTCGCCCGGCCCCTCCGTCCCCAAGATCTGGCGGAGAATCGCTTCACGGTGGTTTTGCGGGAACTGACCGAGGAAGAAGTCGCGCGGATACGGGAGCAATTTCAGGTGGCGGGGAAAGAAGGCTTCCCCAATTACTTCGACCTCCAGCGGTTTGGCTCTTGGAGCGCCAAAGTTGGTTTTCCTGGGAGGCACCTGCTCCTTGGGAATTGGGAGAGCGCCCTTCGGGCCTATCTTGCTGAGCCTCTCCTCGGTGACGCGCCCCAAGTTTTGCGGTTCAAAAAAACGGCGCGGGAGCACTGGGACCAGTGGAAGGTTCTCAAAGAAGCGGCCCCGCGTGGAAACCTCCGCAGCGTCCTGACGTTTTTGTGTGATCATCCCCAGGATTACAAGCGGGCGGTGAACCTCATCACTCCTCGTATTCTGTCCCTTTGGCTTTCTGCTTACCAAAGTTTCCTGTGGAACCGGGCCGCCTCCCTCCTCATCCAGACGCTTGCTGAAGACCGTGGATCTTTTCAGTTCCTCGCCTTTCCCTGGGGAAAAGTGGCGGTTCCTAGCTACCCTCTTCCCTCCCCGCTGCGGGAAAAACTAGTCGGCCTCTCTCTTCCGCTTCCTTCGGCGAGAATGCCGGTCCACAGACCACAGGCTCTCCCCTCACTCTCCTCTTCCCGAGGGGAAGAAAGGCAGGGTGGAGAAAGCCTGGTACAGGAAATTTTGGCTCAGGTACTGCGGGAAGAAGGCCTTTCTCCGGAAGATCTCAGAGCGCGGGGCCTGAAGCGGGCCTACCTCGCGCGGGGCCTGCGAGCGCTTTGGGTTCTCCCTAAGGAGCCCAAGATTGGCAATCCTGAGCCAGACGAACTCTTCCCCGGTTGTCTGAAGCTCGTCCTTTCCTTTGCGCTTCCCGCTGGAAGTTATGCCACTCTGTTTTTGCGCTTACTCCAAACTGAATTTGCCATCAATGGGTCAAACACCTGGACCGGTCATATACAGGACTGGCCGAGGTTTTAGCGGAACTTCAGCGAGTACAAAAGAAGAACGCTGGCCAGAGTTGCTCACAATCACCAGAGCTTTCCAAGGCCTGCCGGCTTAGAAAAAAGCGCGAATACCTTGTGGAGACCCGGGCTTTGCTCCATGGCGTCCTAGGATTTCATGAAGAGGGCTTTCTACTCAGGCGGAGAAGCCAGGGAGGCTGACGGGTGCCAAGAGAAAGCGAGGGTGGCACCTAAGGCGGCTAGCGGGGGGCTCAAGGGCAACGCCCATTCCCAGTCCGCAAAGGAAGCGATAAGGTAAGCGAGGCCTGTGCCAAGGCTTGCGCCCAGGAAGCTCCCCAGCGGATCTCCGGGGAGCTCCAGGTGAAAACCTGTCCAAGTTACGCCGGTCCAGGCTCCAAATGTGGAACCCATGGCATAGCCCACGTAAGCACAGACGATGGGGGCCAGGAGACCGTCTATGAGGCCCCAGCCTGCCTGTTGGGCCACCGCCGCCCCGATCTGGGCTCCCACGAATCCGCCGAGGTAGCCGAGCACGGTGCCCACGAAAAACTGCTGCCCCGCGGCTGGCCAAGCAGCCTCTCCGGGAAAAACTAGCAAGACCGCCGATATCCCCAAAATGCCTAAACGCTTGGTCATACCCCATCATACTCTGATTCCGTCTTTCCGGAGGACAAACCAGGACCCTGTATGGTGGGGGTAGAATCTCCGCCTTGGTGAAGAGAAAACGGGTGGCCATGAAAGTTCTGGAGGTTTTGGCCTACGCCAAATTGAATCTGGTTCTGCGCGTCGTGGAAAGGCGGGAGGACGGCTATCACCTTCTCCAGAGCCTTTTTTGTGCGGTGGATCTTTGCGATGAGATCAGGCTTGAGGCTCTGCCCAAGGGAATTGTTTTGGAAGCGCCGGCAGAGCTTGGTCCGGCGGAGCACAACTTGGCTTTTAGGGCGGCCCAAGCCCTTCTTGGCCAAGGCGGACCAGGTGTGCGGATTCATTTACGCAAGAAAATCCCTGTGGGAGCTGGTCTAGGCGGAGGAAGTGCAGACGCTGCCGCTGTCCTTGCCGGGATCAATATCCTTTATGGGCTCGGGAAAACGCGAGAGGAATTGGCACGCGTGGCCCTACAGCTTGGAGCAGATGTACCTTTTTTCCTCGGCCCCAGTCCAGCCTGGGTGGAAGGGGTGGGTGAGCGGATTAAGCCCGTACGTATCCCCCTACCAGCTGCGTTTCTCTTGGTGATTCCTCCTTTTTCTTGCCCCACCCGGACGGTGTACCAGCTCTACGACGAGCTTGGGATTCCTTTTTCCCCTCCAGGACCGGTACCCTCGATCCCGCCTTTTCCCAACGACCTTTGGCCAGCGGCCGTGCGGATCCAGCCAGAGTTGTCGCGCCTGCGCGCTCGTCTTGCGGAAGTGCCCAGCCTGGGCGTGGGGATGACTGGCTCGGGCTCCGCTTTGTTTTTGGCCTTTTCCTCGGAGGAAGAAGCGGAAAGGGCTAGGGCGGAGTTGGGGACGCTCAGCGGGGTGACGCTCTACGTTGCACGGCCGGTGGGCCGCGGGTACAAGATCGTGGGATGAAAATAGCCATTGATGGTCCGGCGGCGGCAGGAAAAACGACGTTGGCCAAGCGCCTGGCCCAGCAGCTGGGATTTCTCTTTGTTCCCACCGGAGCGATGTACCGAGCGGCGGCCCTGGCCCACCAACGCGGGATTCCTCTGGAAAACACGGAGATAATGGTGGACAAAAACGGCCGCGTTTTTTTAAACGGAGAGGATGTCACGGACTTGCTCGCCAATCCGGAGTTGGACGACCTTTCTTCCCGGTTGGCCGTGGACCCACAGGTGCGGGCCCGGCTGGTGGAACTGCAGCGAAAGATCGCGGAAGCTGGCTCGGTGGTGATGGAGGGGCGGGATATCGGCACCGTGGTGTTGCCCGACGCGGAGGTGAAAATTTTTCTTTGGGCCACGCTGGAGGAGCGAGCTCGCCGCCGCCATCGCGAGCAGGGCGGGGATTTCGCCGAGGTCCTCGAGGCGCTCCGTCGCCGGGACGAACGGGATTCCACCCGCGCTTGTGCCCCGCTGCGGCCCGCTCCGGACGCGGTGGTGGTGGACACCACGGATAAAACTCCCGATGAAGTTTTGGCTGTGGTCCTGAAGCTCGTGGAGGAAAAACGTGCTGGCTTCGTTTGTCGAGCGGATTCGTGACGCCGTTTACGCCGTTCTTGTCCTTCTGGCTACTCCGATAGTGTGGGTTTTATTCCGCCTTTCGGTGCGGGGAAAGCCCAGGGGACGAGGTCTTGTGGTGGCCCCGCACCGTTCGTACTGGGACATTCCCATTCTGTGCGTGGCCTTTGGCCCGTTCCGGCGCATCGTGTTCCTCGCCCGGCATGGGCTTCTGCGCAACCCGGCATTCGCCCCTTTTGTTTGGGGTTTTGCTGTGGTCATCCATCGGGAGGAATTTGGGACCCGGGATTTCCGCAAGACCTTGCGGGCGGCCAAGCGCGCCCGCTGGTTGGGAATCTTTCCGGAGGGCACGACGCGACCGGGTGCCCAGCCCAAGCCCGGCGCGATCCGCCTCGCTGAGCTTTTGGACCTTCCACTTATTCCTGTGCGGTTAGTGCCCAATGGACCCTATCCTCCCCGGCCCCGTTGGCGCTTTCCCAAAGTGGAGGTGCGGATTGGCTCGTCTTTCACCGTGGCCGAGTTGGCCGCGGATCTTCCCCCCGATCTCCCTAAGGCCGAGCGGTACCGTATTCTTTCCCAGCGCCTCATGGAGCGCCTCCTCAGCCTGTGATTTGAGGGGAAAGTTTTCTACGTATATGATTGCCCCACGTTAACCTGAGTCTTTATGCTCGGGCCCGCAAGGGGAAACCAATCGAGGTGATCGGTATGGCGGAGCGGATCAAGATGGAGGAAGCCCTCGGCGAAAACGATATTCGATTGTTCAGCCGGGGGGATACGGTGCAAGGCCGAGTGGTTCAACTCAGCCCAAGCGAGATTTTGGTGGATATTGGGTACAAGTCTGAGGCGGTGCTCCCCAAAGAGGAACTGGCCCCGGGGCACGAAACGGTGGAGCCCGGACAAGTGCTGGAAGTGCTCATCACCTACATCGACGAGGAAAACGGCACAGTCTACATCTCTGAGCGCCAGGCCTATTTCGCCAAGAAGTTCGCCGAGCTGGAACACGCGTATCGCACGGGGTTGGCTGTGAAGGGCACGGTGGTGGGCGAGGTTTCCGGCGCCGGGTTCCACGTGGATCTCGGAGGGATCCGGGCATTTCTGCCTGCTTCTCACCTG
This sequence comes from Candidatus Bipolaricaulota bacterium, assembly GCA_938083225.1. GTDB lineage: Bacteria > Bipolaricaulota > Bipolaricaulia > Bipolaricaulales > Bipolaricaulaceae > DTER01. The sequence goes on along the minus strand of CALKCH010000010.1, from coordinate 4,459 downwards.
GGGAAAGGCATTTCCACGAAGTTCGAGCGTCTGCGCGGGAAGGCTTTGGACCTGAAGATCATCGAGTTCTCTCGACGTACCCGCAACATTGTGGTGTCCCGCAGAGAATGGCAGCGAGCGGAGGAGGAGCGCGCCAAAGACGAGCTTTTCACGTCCCTCACCCCGGGAAAGATCATCGAAGGCAAAGTGAAAAGCGTAGTGGATTTCGGGATTTTCGTGGATGTAGGTGGCCACGACGGTCTGGTGCACCGTACCGAGATTTGCTGGAAGGACATTCCTGCTCCGCCGCCGGGCAAGTTCCGGCCCGGCCAAAAAATCAAGGTCATGGTCCTTGAGGCCGACCGCAAGGAGGAACGTATTTCCCTGTCAATAAAGCGTCTCCGCCCCAACCCCTGGGAGGGCATCGCCCAGCGCTATCCCGTGGGCGCGAAGGCTAAAGGGAAAGTGGTGTCCCTCACGGATTTTGGGGCTTTTGTGGAGCTTGAAGAGGATGTGGAGGGTCTCGTTCATGTGTCCGAGCTTTCCTGGACCCCCGTGAAGCACCCCAAGGAGGTGGTGCAGCCCGGACAAGAGGTGGAGGTGGTGGTGCTGGCCGTCAACGAAGCGGAGCACCGCATCAGCCTCTCCCTGCGCAAGGCCCTGCCTAACCCCTGGGAAGACGTGGAGCACCGCTACCCCAAGGGCGCGTTGGTGGAGGGGAAGGTCACCAACGTTACGGATTTTGGGGCCTTCGTGGAGCTCGAGCCTGGCATCGAGGGCCTCATCCATGTTTCCGAGCTTTCCTGGGAGCGGATCTCTCATCCCAGCGAGGTTGTCCAGCCCGGGCAGAAGGTGCGGGCCATTGTGCTGCGGGTGGATCCCCAAAACCGCCGCATCAGCCTCTCCCTCAAAGCCATGCAGCAGGATCCGTGGGAGGAGTTTCTCGAGCAGTACTCCGTGGGCTCAGTGGTCTCTGGTCCAGTAACCCAGATCAAGGACTTCGGGGCGTTCGTGCGCATCACCCCCGCCGTGGAGGGCCTCATCCACGTTTCGGAGATCTCCAACGAGCGGATCGGCCATCCCCAGGAAGTGCTCCGCTTGGGCCAAGAGGTGACGGCCAAAATCATCGGGATCAACGAGGCTAAGAGGCAAGTGCGGCTGTCCATCAAAAAGCTCCAGGAGGATGTGACCCAAGAGGAAACGGAGAAGTTCCTGTTCACGCAACCGGTGCGGGAAACCATCACTCTGCGGGAGAGGTTGCGGGAGCTGGGGATGGGATGAGCACCACCGCGGCGGCCCAGGTCGCCGTGTGGGAGAGGGACACGGGAAATTCTTGACCACGCCAGAAGAGGCGGGGTCCTTTTTTGCTGGGCAAAACCTCGATCTCCCGAAACGGGACCCCATGTCCCAGAGCCTTGCAGAACGCTTCTTTGGCGGCAAACCGCGCGGCCAGCCGCTGGACGGAGAGACTACTCCGGCCAGCGCGGGCATAGGCCAGCTCAGCCTCGGTGAAAAGCCTGGTCAGGGCCCGTTCGCCCCGCCGGGCCAGGAACGCTTGAAAGCGGGGGACCTCCACAATGTCAATCCCTATGCGCATCGCAGGATTTTCATTCGCTCGGCCTGAATAATTGCTTCTACCCCGGCCACGGCCCGGGAGAGCTCATCGTTGACCACAAGATAGTCGAACTCCGGAATATGCTGGAGTTCCTCGCGGGCGATACGCAGCCGTTCAGCCAGAGCCTCCTCGCTTTCCGTTCCCCGGCTCCGTACCCGCCGGACCAATTCCTCCCAGCTCGGCGGCACGAGGAAGATGAGGACCACGGGAAAGCCGAGCCCAGCGCGCCGAATGGTCTGGGCTCCCCGCACCTCTACCTTCAAAACCACATCCAACCCACGCTGCAACCGACCAAGGACCTCGCTTTTCGGGGTGCCATAACGATGCCCCTGATAGGTGGTCCACTCCAATAGCGCCCCCGTGGCGATCAGGCGGTCGAATTCCTCCTCGGTCACGAAGTAGTAGTCGCGGCCGTGAATCTCATCGGGCCGGCGCACACGGGTCGTGGCGGATACGGAAAAGCAAAGCTTCGGATCCCGGGAAAGAAGAGTCGAAATCACCGAGGATTTTCCCACACCAGAGGGGCCAGCGATGACGAAAGCAATACCCATCTCCCCTTGCACCTGCACGCCCGGGGGCAGAAGCTCTTTCATTCTACGTTTCGCGCCTGTTCCCGCAGGCGCTCTGCCGCCAAGCGCAGCTCCAATGCTAGCTGCGCGAGCTCGGGTCCGTAGGCCTTGGCTCCCAGCGTTCCCGCTTCCCGCCCAATTTCCTGAGCCAAAAATTCGAGCTCTTTTCCCAGCGGGCCGTCCCGCGAGAGCGTTCGCTCTAGCCCCTGAGCATGGGCTTGTAGGCGATCCAGCTCTTCCCGCACGTCGGACCGCGCCAAAAGCAGAGATATCTCGGCACTAAGTCGCCCAGGGTCCACGGCTTCCAATTCCTTGGCCCGTGTGCGCAGCCGCGTTTCCGCGAGTTTCTGCTCCTTTTTGGCTATTTTTTCAGCTTTGGCCAAAAGCTCGGTCAGAAGCCGCTGTTCCCGCAGGAGGGCCTGGCGCAAGGCTTCGCCCTCCTGAACCCTTTCCCTCTCCACCGCGGCGATGGCCTGGTTCAAGGCCTCCTCCAGTGCTGGCCACAGGGCCTCCTCCTCGAGCTTGGCCTCCTGAAACACCCCCAGCGCCAGGAGGTGGGATAGGCCAGGCTTTTCCTCGACTCCCAAGGCCGCGCGCAGGGCCCGCAAGTCCGCAAGGTACTGCTTGGCTAAATTCACATCCAGCGTTTTTCTGGCCCCATTGGTAAGGGGAAGGAGGCGGAAGATGGCCTCTACCGTGCCTCGGGCAAAGGAGGTTCGCAGTCTTTCTTCGACGCGATGAACAAGAAGGGGAAAATCGGAAAGGCCGCGTACCCGCACCTCCAGAAAACGACCATTCAGGGTGCGCAGGTCCACCTGGACTTCCACGCCCTGGGCCGCGGCACGGCCGCGGCCAAATCCTGTCATGCTACGCAACTTCGCTCACCTCGCGGAACAGAGCTGCGGCGTAGCCCACCACTTGATCCATCATGCCCGCGATTTCCCCGGAGGTTCGATAGAGGAGAAGCTCTGCCGCCCGCAGGTTCAAGTGTTTGGCCGAAGAAACGAACAGCGCCAAGGCCCCCACCCCACAGATGGAGATGCGTCGAGCCCGCACAACCTCCAGAAAACCTGAGAGATCGAGGTCCAAAATGTGTCGCAAAGCCAGCATGTCCTTTTCTTTGGCAATGGCGTGGGGCTCATAATGGGTGAAGTCCGTGGAGCAGATGAGGGCCACAGATTTTTTCGTGAGCAATTGGGCGAGGTTCTTTCCGGCTCCTTCCGCTTCGCTTAGAGGAAGGGGCTGAACCACGGCTGCCACGAGAGGAGTTGCTCCGTAAAGGTAATGCAAAAACGGCAGCTGAACCTCTACAGAGTGTTCTTCCAGGAAAGGTGCGTCGGTGATCTCGGCCCCGGTGGCCTCGGCGATGGCGTGGGTGAGCTCCTGGTGGATGGGCATGCTCCCGAAAGGTGTCTCCCATTCCCCTGGCTCGGCTAGAGAAAGGGCTGAGCCCAGGCCAGTATGGTTAGTGCCCAAGATCACGGCGACTTCAGGGCGCCCAATTTTCCAAAGAGCCATGAATCCCGTGCCGGCCACGGTGCCGGAGTAACGATAACCGGCGTGGGGAAGAACGAGCCCTACGGGATGCACCAAAGGCGGCCCACCTGGGCCTAGTTCCTCCCGCGGTTTTCCCAGGCACCGCGCGATCTCGTGGGAGAGCCGTCCCGGGTCAGCTGGATAAAACGTGCCCGCCGCACACGCCCACCGGAATCCCATTTGCCGCTATTGTACGCCGAAAGAAAGGGAACGCGCGAACTTTTGGGAAGACAGCACTTGAGCGTGGAGGGCAGCACCTAGGGCTCTGGATGGGCTAGGCATGACCCTGCGGAAACCCGTGAAAGTTTCGCAGCTTTTTGAAGATTACGAGGCCATCGCCATGTTCCCCATGGGGTTCCAGCTGGGGCTGCTCGGGAGGCTGGCTGTAACCGATGTCGCGTTTTCAGCACCTTAAGGGCTCTATAATCCCACGCAATGAGCGGCCTGAGCGCCATGAGGCCAACTTGTGTTTCCTGTGCCTCTCGGTCCCGGTGCATCCTCGCCATAGGGAACCCGAGGCCCTCATAAGTTCAGCGTCACCAGTTCACCGGATTTGGTTCCAGAAGGGTGAGACCATCGTCCACGAAGGGACTCCTTTTACAGGGTGGGCCGTTCTTTGTCATGGCCCTGCCCGCCTCACCGTGAGCGCAGAAAAAGGCAAGCGCTTGCTTCTGCATTTTTGCAAGCCAGGCGATCTCCTTGCAGCCTCGATATCCAAGCCTCCTAGTTTTTCGGCGACCGCTGTCCCCCTCTGTGCTGT
>CALKCH010000009.1 GCA_938083225.1 Candidatus Bipolaricaulota bacterium | reverse complement strand
GCCAACAACACCTTCCCCAAGGCAGTAGAGTGTGGGGGAACCCGCCGCCCAATCACCGAAGGAATCACCACACTCGGCGCAGCCTCCTCCCGATCCAGGTACAGAACCTCACCTTCGTAGAGAATAGCAAGATGCGCGTTTACCTCGAGCTCCCGTGCCAAACGCTTCAACACCGGTTTGGCCTTCTCGCGGATGTCCAAAGAGGCCAAAATTTGGTTGGCTAAAGCTAAGATCCGTAACCCCAAACTGTACTTTTTCGTCTCGGAGTCCCGCTCGAGATAGCCGAACTTGTGCAACGTGTGAATAATAGGGTAAATACTTCCGGGCCGGGTGTGCATGCGTTGAGCGATTTCCGAAAGGCTCAACCCCCCATCCACACCGTTGAACAAATCCAAAACCCGCAGGGCTTTAGCCAACGAGGTGTTGAGGTACCGCTCTCTTTCCATAGCTAAGGGTATTATACAAAATCAAAGGACCGTGCTCCGGTTCGCCACCGCTCCCTGGACCCGGGTGATCACCTCCGAAAGAGGATGTGGGCCAAGATCCTCGCCGGTGCGCAGACGCAAAGCCACTTTTCCTTCCCCGGCTTCCCGCGCTCCGCAGATGAGGATGTACGGGATCTTCTGGAGCTGGGCCTCCCGCACCAACCACCGGAGAGTTTTCCCTTCTTTCGTCCAAGCCTCAGCCCTAATCCCCTCCGCCAAGAGCTTGGCCGCCACCTCCTCCGCGTAGGGGATCTCCTTTTCGCTCACGGGCAATACCACCGCTTGAATCGGCGCCAGCCACACCGGAAAAGCTCCGCCGTAATGCTCCGTGAGAATCCCGAGGAACCGCTCCAAAGAGCCCAAAAGAGCGCGGTGAACCATGTACGGCCGGTGCTCTCGGCCGTCGGGCCCGATGAAGGTCATGTCAAAACGCTCGGGAAGATTGAAGTCGAACTGAACCGTGGTGAGCTGCCAAGGGCGCTTGAGCGAGTCCTGGACCTCCAAGTCAATTTTCGGCCCGTAAAATGCGCCTTCCCCCGCTTTTACCTCGTACGAGAGGCCTTCGTCCTCCACGGCTTGCCGCAGCGCTTCTGTGGCCCTGTCCCAGTCCTCAGGATTGCCGATGAATTTTTCCGGCCGCGTAGAGAGGTAAGCGGTGAATTCTGTGAATCCAAAGGAGCGCAAAATAAAGAGAGCGAAGCGCAGGACGCTTTTGATCTCCTCTTCCACCTGATCGGGCCGGCAAATGATGTGGGCATCGTCCTGCGTGAACCCTCGCACCCGCAAAAGCCCGTGCAGAACTCCTGAGCGCTCAAACCGATACACCGTGCCGAGTTCACAGTAGCGGATAGGAAGTTCTCGGTACGAGCGGGTTTTGGTTTTGTAAATGCCGATGTGGAACGGACAGTTCATGGGCTTCAAAAAGAACTCCTGTTCCTCAATGATGATGGGGGAGTACATGCTTTCCCGGTAGAAATCAAGGTGGCCCGAGGTCTGCCAGAGGCGGCTTCGCCCGATGTGTGGGGTGTACACGAGCTGGTAACCAGCCTTATAATGTTCAGTTACCCAGAAGTCCTCGATGAGGCGGCGGATGCGCGCCCCTTTGGGATGCCAAAGGACAAGTCCAGCCCCGACCATCTCGTTTTGGATGGAGAAAAGATCGAGTTTTGGCCCCAGGACGCGGTGATCCCTCCGCCGCGCTTCCTCCCGCCAGCGCAGAAATTGTTCCAACTCCTCTGCAGTGACGAAAGCAGTGCCGTAGACGCGAGTCAGCATGTCCCGCGTGGAGTCACCTCGCCAATAAGCTCCCGCCAGGTCCAGAAGCTTGAAGTGCTGCACAAGTCCGGTGGAGGGAAGATGCGGGCCTCGACAAAGATCGAGAAATTCGCCCTGCCGATAAAAGGAAATTTCTTCACCAGGGATCTCCGCGAGGAGCTCAAGCTTATAGAGCTCACCTCGTTCGCGCAGGAGGCGCTCGGCCTCTGCCCGGGGGATCCACACCCGTTCTAGCGGCAGATCTTCCTCCACGATTTTGCGCATTTCCTCCTCGATGTGGGCCAAGTCCTCGTGGGAAACAGGTTTTTCGAACCGAAAGTCGTAATAAAAGCCGTCAGCAATCGCGGGGCCGATGGCCAGTTTCGTGCCGGGGAAAAGCCGGGTCACGGCGTGGGCCAAGATGTGGGCCGCCGTGTGGCGCAGAACTTCTAGGGCCTGAGGGTCAGACAGGGTAAGGATGCGAGCTTCGCCCGTGGCGGGCACGGTCTCCCGTAGGTCCCAAATTTTTCCGTTCACCAAGACCGCAGCGGCATATTTGGCCTCGCGACCCAAAAGCTCAAGAAAGCTCACCCGGTGGGCTTCTCGTACTTCACCGTTGGGAAGGATCACCTTGGCCATCGTGCACCTCCCGCGAAACGAACGTGAACCATATCCCCAGTGGTGGGGGAAAGCAAGGTCAGGGAAGAATGCGGCAGAGCGGACACATTTCTCCTTCTCCCAAGAAAGCCACACCGCACCGTTGGCAGCGGCGGCCACCGGCGGCGAGAACTGCTGCCTCCTGGGCCAAAACCTGGGCCAAAAGGCGCACGAGTTTGTCTCTCAGGACAGAGGGAATGTTTTCGGGAACTTCCCCATCAGCGCGATTCAGTTCCTGAGGTCCCGGCTCAACGCGGGGAAGCGTAGACTCACTGACCTCAGTCACAAGGTGAAACCGAAGTTTTTGCACGGCGCTTGCGGCCGCAACTTTTCTCAGGCGTATGAGGATCTCCTTCTCCCACAGGCGAAGCTCGCTGGTCACCACCGGGCTGGGTACAGCGATGTGGAGAACTCCCTGTTCCACGTAGAGAGGGCGGGCAAGCCGGCTCAGGTTTTCTCCCACCACCTCTTTCCACCGCCACACCGCCTCCTGCTCCTGCCAGCCTCTTCCCCATCGGCTAGACATGGCCGCCAGCCAACTCGGTCCATTCATGCTCTTGTATTTTGCCTGGTTGTAGATGTAGGGGCTACCTCTAGTTTGTGGATAACTGAGGGCGGGAGGAGCTAGCCTGGTGTGCGGGCTGTGGATAAGTCTGTGGATGACCTGGGGACAGCCTGGGGATAAAGAGGCCAGACAAATGAGACTGGCACTTGTCCACCGAAGTTTTCCACAGGGGTGGTGCACTTGTCCACAGGGGGAGATGGGGTTATCCCCAGGGTTTTCCCCAGGGGGCTGGGGAATCACCGAGCGTATTTAGAAAGGATGCGGCTGCGAAGCTCATCCACTTCTGTGCGCAGGAGAGGCGCATCGCGCAAGAGTTCCTGCACTTTTTGGTAGGCGTGCATGGCCGTGGTGTGATCGCGCCCGCCGAACGCGCGTCCCAAAGCTGGGAAGGACGTGTCCGTAAGCTCCCGCGCCAAGTAAATCGCGATCTGTCGAGCAAAAACCACCTCTTGTCTCCGCGAGGGACCATCCAGTTCCGCCAACGGTATCTGGTAGTACGCGGCCACCTCCTCCTTGATGGACTGGATGGTGAGCTTTGGGACCCGCTCCTCTTTGGGAAGAAGGGATTCCAGGACACCGGCGGTGAGCGGCCCTTGGCCCAATTCCAGGTAGGCCATGACCCGGATGAGCGCGCCCTCTAGGTCCCGCACGTTGGTGGTGATGCGCGTGGCGATCATTTCCAGGATGGAGTCCGGCACAGTGACCCCACGCCGCTTGGCCTTCTCCCGCAGGATGGCCATGCGGGTCTCTAAATCTGGCGGCTGAATGTCCACCACCAAGCCCCAACGGAACCGGGAGATGAGGCGGTCCTGCAGCCCTTGGAGCTCCTCAGGAGGGCGATCCGAAGAAAGCACGATCTGTTTGCTGTTTCCGTAGAGCTCGTTGAAGGTGTGGAAGAGTTCTTCTTGTGTGCCCTCTTTGTTGCGCAGGAAGTGCACGTCGTCGATGAGGAGTATGTCCACCGTGCGGTAACGGGAGCGAAATTGGTCGGTGGTGTTGGCGCCGATGGCCTGGATGAGCTCGATGGTGAACCGCTCAGAAGTGGTATAGGCCACGGTCAAGTTCCGGTGAAGCTTGAGCACGTGATTGCCGATGGCCTGAAGGAGGTGGGTTTTACCCAAGCCCACTTTGCCGTAGATGAACAAAGGGTTGTAAGCCCGGGCTGGGGACTGAGCCACGGCCTGCGCCGCAGCGAACGCCAACTCCGAGTTTTTTCCGCGCACGAAACTCTCGAAGGTGTAGTCGGAGTTAAGGGGGAGAGACCCCAAATAGCGGTGGCCGGAAAGATCTAGGGAGAAGCTCGGTTCCGCCGAGGAAGAGACCACCTCGATGCGCCAAGGCACCGGTTTTCCCAGGGCCTCTAGGAAAAGGCGATCCAAAAGATCGCGGTATTTCTGTTCGATGGCGGTTTTGGCGAAGGCCGAGGAAACCTCGAGAACCAAGGCCTCGCCGTCGGTTCGGGCCCGGGCCGTGGAAAACCAGGCGGCAAAACTCGTGGGCGGGATCTCCTCAGCCAAATCCGTGCGCACCCGCGCCCACAGCTCCTCGAACGGCTGCCCCATGACAAAACAGTGGCGAGGCCCAGAGTCGAACTGGGGACACCCCGGTTTTCAGCCGGGTGCTCTACCACCTGAGCTACCTCGCCTGGCGGGGACGACGGGATTTGAACCCGCGCTCTCCGGAGTGACAATCCGGTGTGTTAGTCCGGGCTACACCACGTCCCCGGCGACGGCGATTGTACTCGTTGGCCTGGGACCAGGCCAAACTCTGGGCGAGAGAGGATTCGAACCTCTGGCCTTCCGGATGTAAGCCGGATGCTCTGCCCCTGAGCTACTCGCCCCACTGTCCCCGGGGGGATTCGAACCCCCGTTTCCGGATTGAAAGCCCGGTGTCCTGGGCCGGCCTAGACGACGGGGACAAATGGGTCGTGCAGGAATCGAACCTGCGGCCCCCGGCTTAAAAGGCCGGTGCTCTACCGACTGAGCTAACGACCCAGGGAAAGGAAAATGGGCCGTGGAGGACTCGAACCCCCAACCCGCGGATTAAGAGTCCGCTGCTCTACCGGTTGAGCTAACGGCCCCAAAGAATCTTAGCGGCCGCGCGCGCAGCCTGTCAAGGCTTGGGTAAAATGGCGGGGGTGGTGCATGGCCGGTCTTTGGGAGGGGAAAAACCCGCTGGCGGAACGCCTCCGGCCCCGCAACCTGGACGAGGTGGTGGGGCAGGAGCACCTCCTCGGCCCAAACGGGCCTCTGAGGGCCCTCATCGAGGCCGGGCTCTCGGTGCCCCTGATTTTTTGGGGGCCGCCCGGTACAGGAAAAACCACGGTAGGCCGGATCATTGCCCAAAAGTTCGGCGCCAAATTCGTCCAGAAATCCGCAGCCCTGGCCACGGTCTCCGAGGTCCGGGAAGCACTGGAGTCCTCCCGGGAGCTTTGGCTGCGCACAGGGAACCGGGACCTTCTGTTTCTGGACGAACTCCACCGCTGGAACCGCGCACAGCAAGATGTTCTGCTCTCCTTCCTCGAGGAGGGGGCCATCTACTTCATCGGCGCGACCACGGAGAACCCCTCGTTTGTACTGCGCTCAGCCCTCCTTTCCCGGGCTCAACTATTCGTGTTTGAGCCCCTTGCGGTAGAGGAACTGCGGGTGCTTTTGCGCCGGGCGCTCGAGGATCCCCGCGGGTATGGAGGGCAGGTCCGCCTCACCCCGCAGGCGGAGGAGGTACTCCTCAGGCAGGCCGACGGAGATGCCCGCCGTCTTCTCAACGCCTTGGAAACAGCCGTGGAGGCCTGGGGCTTTGGAGAAATCGATCTTCCCCGGCTCCGTCAGGCTTTGGGGCGGAAGGGCCTGCACTACGACCGGGCCGGGGAAGAACACTACAATCTCATCTCTGCTTTGCACAAATCGGTGCGCAATTCTGATGTGGACGCGGCTTTGTACTGGCTCGTGCGGATGCTCGAGGCTGGCGAGGATCCCCGGTACATCGCGCGCCGTCTCATCCGCATGGCCTCGGAAGACGTGGGGCTCGCGGATCCGTGGGCTCTGGTGCAGGCCGTAGCTGCGGCCCAGGCCGTGGAGTACCTGGGGCTGCCGGAAGCCGAGCTGGCCTTGGCCCAAGCTGCGGTGTATTTAGCCTTGGCTCCCAAATCGAACGCCCTTTATCGGGCCCAAGAGGCGGCCCGGCGCGACGTTCTGGAAACGGAAAACGAGCCGGTTCCCTTGCATTTGCGCAATCCAGTCACACAGACCATGAAAAAATTGGGCTATGGCCAAGGTTACCAGTACGCTCACGATCTTCCGGAAGGAATTGCCCCCATGCCTTGCCTTCCCGAGAACTTGCAGGGGCGGGAGTACTTCCAGCCCACCGCGCGGGGCTGGGAGGGGAAAATTCGGGAAAAATTGAGGGAGATTCGGGAAAAGATCCGAGGTGAGAAAGGGTGACGATGCGCATTGAGGTTCGGCTCTTCGGAGAGTTCCGCGAGGCCGCGGGAAAGACGGCTTTGGTTCTGGAGCTCCCCCCTGGGGCTTATTGCGAGCAGGCTCTGCAGGAGCTAGCTCGCTTGGAGCCTAAACTCGCGCCTCTCCTTTTTCGGAACGGAGTTCTCCGGGACCACCTCCATGTTTTCGTGAACGGAGAAAATGTCAATCACCGTGAGGGAGTGCATACGAAGCTCTCCCCCGGTGACGTTCTAACCTTTTTCATCCCCCTGAGCGGGGGTTGAGTTGCGGGCACTGGGGGCTGTCGGTATCCTGGGCTCAGGTAGGAGGAGGACATGGCGGAAGTCTTGCTCAAAGAGGTGTCCAAAAAATTTGGCAATTTCCTGGCGGTAAACAAAGTTTCCCTGGAAATCCAGGATGGGGAATTCGTGGTGTTGGTGGGGCCCTCGGGCTGTGGGAAGACCACAACCCTGCGGATGATCGCGGGCTTGGAGGAGGTCACGGAGGGCGAGATCTACATCGGCGGGCGTCGGGTGAACGATGTGCCCCCCAAGGACCGGGACATTGCCATGGTCTTCCAGAACTACGCGCTCTACCCGCATATGGACGTGTACAACAACATGGCCTTTGGCCTGAAACTCCGTAAGGTTCCCAAGAAGGAGATTGACCGCCGGGTGCGGGAAGTGGCGGAGATGTTGGGCATTGCTGATAAACTTCGGGCCAAACCCCGCGAGCTTTCGGGCGGGCAACGCCAGCGCGTGGCCTTGGGCCGGGCTATCGTGCGCAATCCCAAGGTGTTCCTGTTCGACGAGCCCCTTTCCAACCTGGACGCGAAACTGCGCGTGCGCATGCGGGCTGAGCTCCAGGAGCTCCACCAGCGGCTAAGGACCACCTCTATTTACGTAACCCACGACCAGGTGGAAGCCATGACCTTGGGGCATCGCATCGCCGTCATGAAAGACGGGCAGGTCCTCCAATATGACAATCCCCGCGTGATTTATGATCAGCCGGCCAACATGTTCGTGGCCGGATTCATTGGCTCCCCGCCCATGAACTTTATCCCCGCCCGGGTCGTGGAAGGGGATGGGCGGGTGTGGCTGGAGGGGCGGGGGTTTAAATTGGCTCTGCCGCCGGAACAGGCTACTCCTGAAGTGCGCAGATACAATGGCCAAGAGGTGGTGTTCGGGCTGCGGCCTGAAGACATCCGGACCTTGGACACCGTGCGGGAACCTCCGGAAGGTCGCACCTTCCCAGGGCGGGTGAAGGTCCGCGAGGCCTTGGGCGATGAGCTCATCGTTTATGCCGATATTGCCGGTGACGAGATCGTGGCCAAGCTCGATCCTCGCTTAACCCTCGAGCCCGGCCAAGAGGTTACGTTTGTAGCTATGCTCGAGCACATGCACCTCTTTGACCGGGATACAGAAAAAGCTATCCTCTAGGGCTCCTATTCCCGCTGCGGCAAAGCCACAGTGGCCAATTCCTCTTTGACCACCTGGCCAAGGCGCTTAATTCCTTCTTCGATCTCTTCCAAGGAAGCCAGGGCGAAGGATAGGCGCATCGTGTTTTGCCCAGAACCATCAGCGAAGAACGGTTGGCCCGGAACGTAAGCTACTTTGTGGGCTAGTGCGCGCTCCAACATTTTGGTGGTGTCCAGAGCAGAAGGAAACCGAGCCCACACGAATAGGCCGCCCGCGGGCCTCGTCCACTCCGCCTCTTCCGGCATATAGCGCTCCAAGGCGGCCAGCATGGCTTCCATCTTCACCTTGTAGTGTTGACAGAGCCGGGCGATGTGGCCGCGCACGTCGTAATCGGTGAGGAAGCGCACCACCAACCGTTGTGTAAGGGAGGGACCGCACAGGTCCGCGCCCTGCTTCAGCGTCACCACCATGTCCACCACTTCCTTTGGACCGGTGAGGGCCCCCACGCGTAAGCCTGCAGCGAGGATTTTGGAGAACGTGAGGAGCACAATGACCCGATGCCGTTCATCCAAAGAGGCAACGGTGGGAATGGGCTCGCCTTTATACCGGAGCCAGCGATACGGGATATCCTCCACGATGAACAGGTTTTCTTCCTCGGCGATCCGCAAAAGTTCCCGACGTTTCTCCAGACTCCAGGTGATGCCGGAAGGATTCTGGAAGTCTGGGACAACGTAAATGAGCTTGGGCTCGTGTCCGTCCCGGCGGGCCTGACGGATGGCCCGCCGTAGGAACGAAAGGTCCATCCCATCTTCTTCTAGGGGTATACCCACCAGTTTCGGCTGATAAGCGCGGAAGGCCTGTAACGCCCCAAGGTACGTGGGCAAACTCACGAAAACCGCGTCTCCTCTGTCCAGGAAAGCGCGACCCAAAAGGTCCAGCCCTTGCTGGGACCCGTTGGTGATCACGATTTCCTCCATGGTCAGGGTGATGCCCTCTTCGGATAGCCATTGAGCCAATGCTTGGCGCAAGGGGCGTTTCCCCTCGGTGGTGGTGTACTGCAGGGATTTCAGGGAGTTGTGGAGGATCTCCTCTTCCGCCACCTTGGCCAGAAACTCCACAGGGAAGGTGGCAGGATCTGGAAGGCCGCCGGCGAAAGAGATCACATCCGGCTGTTCTGTGTACTTCAAAAGCTCCCGGATGGCCGAACGCTGTGCACCCTTAGTCCGCTCCGCAAATCTTAGCACCCGTGATCACCCCTCTTTTAGCGCACACATTGCGCAAGCCAGGGGAAAAGCCCGTGGGCGAGGTACGTGCCCAGGGCCGCTCCGCCCAACACATCCAACGGGTAGTGCTCCCGCAGGTACACCCGGGAAAGGCCGATCAGACTAGCCAAAAGGTACAGAAGGAGGACGTTGTACCAACCGGGATAAAGCCGGAGGACGAGGTAAGCCATGGCGAAGGCCACCGCCGTATGGTTGGAGGGGAAGGAGGAGGACGTGAGGAACTGGTGGTGGAAGCCGCGGCGCACGAAGTACGGCCGCGGCCGGTTGGTCAGGGCCTTCACCCCTTGACAGAAGAGGACCACGCTGGCCGCCGCTCCCACGCCGATGAGCACATTGGCATGATCGGCAGACGTGCCAAAGATGATGAGGGCCAAGGCCATCGCGGCCCAGAGGTAGCCGTAGCCCACATAAGTAGCAATGAGAAGGGGAAAATGCAGGGGCTGAAGCGCAGAACTCAAGCGCTCCAGGGTCTCGGCATCCCAGACGAGTACCCGCTCCACAGCCCGGTCTAGGTGCGCTGTCAGCCGTCCTATCCGGAGCCGTAGCGCGTCTACGCCTCTCATCTTAACAACGGAAACGCCAACACCTCCCGAATTGAGGGCGCATCGGTCAGGATCATAATCAGGCGGTCAATTCCGATCCCGATCCCCCCGGCCGGCGGCATCCCTAGTTCTAGATCCCGTAGGAAATCCTCGTCAACGCGCTGGGCCTCCTCGTCTCCCTGGGCGCGGAGCTTCTCCTGGGCCATGAACCGGGACCGTTGCTCCTCGGGGTCATTGAGCTCGGAGAAGGCATTGGCCACCTCTTTTCCCGCGATAAAAAGCTCAAAGCGTTCGGTGAGATCCGGCCGGTCGCGCTTGCGCTTGGCCAAAGGGGAGATGTCCAGCGGATAATCTAGAACAAAAGTTGGGTTCCACAGAGTTTTTTCCGCACAAATCTCCAGCAGGTGCTCGATCACCTTTCCCCTGGGCCCTCGCTTCAGGTGCTCGGGAATCGGGATCCCTCGGCGCTCCAGGTCCTCAACAAGCTCAGGCAGCGGTTTCTCCACATCGCAGCCGCTCGTTTCGGCCACGAGCTCCAGTAGCGGAACCCTTCGCCACGGTCGAGAGAACTCGATCCACCGTCCTTGGTATTCTAGGCGGGAGGTACCGGCCACGGCAAGGACACACGCCTCGATGAGCCCCTCCGCTAGCTCCATCATGCCCTGGTAGTCGGTGTAAGCCTCATAGGCCTCAAGCGCAGTGAACTCCGGGTTGTGTTCGGAGGAAATCCCCTCGTTGCGGAAGTTCCGGCCGATCTCATAGACCTTCTCCAGCCCCCCCACCAAAAGCCTTTTCAGATAGAGCTCGGGAGCGATGCGCAGGTACAAGTCTCGATCGAGTTCGTTGTGATGGGTGATGAAGGGCCTGGCCGAAGCTCCGCCGGGGAGGGGCTGAAGGATAGGGGTTTCCACTTCGATGAATCCCCGGGCATCCAGGTGGTTGCGGATGGTGCGGAGGATTTTGGCGCGGGCGATGAGGATTTCCCGGGCCTTGGGGTTAGTCAAAAAGTCCAAGGCCCGTTCGCGGTAGCGGGTCTCCACATCCCGCAGCCCGTGCCATTTTTCCGGCAAGGGCCGGAGGGATTTGGCCAGGATCACGATCTCCTGGGCGGCTACGCTGAGCTCGCCGGTCTTGGTAGTGAACACCTCCCCCTGGACTCCCACCCAATCGCCCAGATCCAACACATCCAGCCAAAACTCGTAGCCTTCAGCGCCCAACGTCTGGGGGGCGGCAAAAACCTGAATTTTTCCAGAACGATCGTGAAGGTCGGCGAAGGCAGCTCGCCCCATGCGCCGGAAAGCCAGGATGCGCCCAGCCACCGCCACCTCTACTCCGGTGTGCTGAGCGGGCGGAAGCCCTCTGAACGCTTCGCGCAGTTCTTGCGCGGTATGGGTGCGGGAGAACGTGTAAGGGTAGGGGTCTATGCCCCGTTCGCGCAGGCGGGCCAGTTTCTCGCGGCGGGCCAGGATAAGGTCCTGCTCGGGCATTAACTCCTCTCGATTCCCAGGATCTCGTAGCGGATTTTTCCGGCCGGAGCCTGCACCACCACCTGCTTTCCCTTCCCGTAGGAGAGCAGGGCCACCCCTACCGGAGAGTCCATGCCAATTCGGTCCTGCAGGAGATCCACTTCCGCCGGCGGGACCAGGGTCACCGTCCAGATCTCCCCGGTTTCCATGTCCTTCAGGATCACCCGGGAGCCAAGGCCCACTTCGTCGGTGCGGATCTCCTCCTCGGAGATGATGCGGGCGTTGGCCAAAAGCTCGCGGAGGGCTCGCACCTCCCGCTCCAGGATCTCCTGCTCCTCCACGAGGTACAGGTACTCCTTGTTTTCCCGGAAGTCACCGCCGGAGTGCTCCTTGGCCTGGGCCAAAAGCGCCGGGATTTCTTGATACAGCCGCCGCTCCTTGGCCTCTAGCTCGGTTTTCTTTCGCTCATAACCCTCGCGCGTGAGGAGTGTTTCCCGCGCCATCGTACACCTCCTGAAATTCCCTCACCCATTCCCTCGCGATCTCCCCGGGCCGAAGCCGCGCCGTCTCGGGCCGGGCGAGGACCGCCACGTCCAGGTAGCGGAAGAGCTCCTTGTTCTGCCGAAATCCTTCGCGAACCCCGCGCTTCACGCGGTTGCGCACCACCGCTTTTCCCACCCTTTTCCCCACCACTACCAAGAGCCGCGGGGTGGGATCCTCCTTGCGCAGAACACGGAAGGAGAAGAGCTTTCCCTCCAGTTTGATGCCCTCCCGGAAAAGGCGATCGATCTCACGCTGCCGGGCGAGGCGGTGAACCCTGCCCAAGGAGAAATCCATCGCACAGATGACATTATCCGCTCCGATGCCTCGGCGCAACTGGCCCTTGCTTCTCCCTCCTCGTTATCCTTGAGGCATGCGGCGCACGAAGATCGTGGCCACGCTCGGCCCAAGTTCTTGGGCGGAGGAGACCATGGCCGCTCTCCTCGAGGCTGGGGTGAACCTGTTTCGCATCAACACGGCCCATGGCCCACCGGAGCTTCACATGGAGCTCATCGCCCGCGTGCGGAAGGTGGCCGAGGGGCGTGGGGTGGCCGTGCTTTTGGACACCCAAGGGCCCAAGGTCCGGATCGGCCCTCTCCCCCAGCCAGTGAGTGTGGAGCTTGGGGAAGAGGTGATCTTGGGCCCAGAGGGGATTCCCCTAACCCATCCGGAAGCGGTGCTTGGAGTTCCCTCTGGGGCCAGGGTGCTTCTTTCCGATGGGGTTTTGGAGCTGGAGGTGGTGGAGCGGGCGGGGCAGAGTTTGCGGTGCCGGGCCCTACGCCGCGGCGTGATTCAGACCGGAAAGGGTGTGAATTTCCCGGGCGCAGTCCTTCCCCTTCCTGCGCTCACGGAGCAAGACCGAGAGACTCTGCGCCTCGCCCGCGAGGGGAGCGTGGAGTACGTGGGCCTTTCCTTTGCGCAGCGGCCGGAGGACATCGCGGAGGCGCGGGAGATCCTCGGCCGGGAGGGACCCGCAGTGCTGGTCAAGGTGGAACTGGCGGCCGCGGTGGCCCGGATGGCTGAGCTTTTGGCGCTAAGTGACGGGGCCATGGTGGCCCGCGGTGATCTGGGCGTGGAGATCGAGCCCTATCGCGTTCCTCTCGTACAACGCAAACTCGTGGATCTCTGTAACTCCCAGGCCAAACCGGTGATCGTGGCCACCCAGATGCTGCAGAGCATGGTGATCTCGCCTGTCCCTACGCGGGCCGAGGTGGCTGACATCGCCAACTCTGTTTGGGACGGAGCGGATGCCCTAATGCTCTCCGAGGAGACCGCGGTGGGAAGATACCCTGTGGAGGCTGTGCGTGTCATGGACGCGGCCATCCGCGCCGCGGAGGGTGGTGAGGTGCCCATTCGGGTGCCCGGGCTTGCGCCGGAGCTTGTGGGCGAGGTGCCTGCTGCCATTGCCCAAAGCGCCTGCGCCATCGCCCAGGAGGTGCGGGCCAAACTGATCCTGTGCGCCACCACCTCTGGCTGGACAGCCAGGCTTGTGGCCGCATTGCGGCCTTCCGTGCCCATCGCCGTCGTGACACCCCATTCCGAGGTCCTCCGCCGCCTGAATTTGGTGTGGGGCGTGATCCCCCTGCTCATTCCCCAAGCCCACACGGTGGATGAGCTTTTGGAGTTAGCGTTGGGGGCAGCCCGCGCGGCCGGCCTGGTGGGAAGAGGTGAACGCGTGGTGTTCACGGCCGGGCTTCCTTTTCATCAGCCCGGCACCACCAACCTCATCCGCGTCCTGGAAGCTTAGAACGGAACCTCCTCCTCGGGCGGGCTTTTTTCCTCTGGAGTCACCGCCTCCTCGTGCTCCAGCCGTTCCGTTATCGTTTTGATCTGGATTTCCGCTTTGGTGATCTTCTTGCGCAGGAGGGCCACAAGATCAGCAGCCTCGGTCACAAGCTGGGAAAGCTCGTCGATGTCCACCTCACCCCGCTCGATTCGCGCGAGGATCTCATCGAGCCTGGCCACGGCTTGGGCATAAGTGAGCTCAGTCCGCTCCTCCACGTTCACCCCCTTGGGAGAGAAGCCGCAGGATCCCAGCGCGGAGCTCGGCGGTGAGGGCCGTTCCAACTGGAGCTTCCGCGGGATCCGTCACCACCCGGCCTGAGGGAAGACGAAGAATGGCAAAACCCCTCTCCACCACGCGTTTGGGATCCAGGGCACGCCGACGATCCTCTCGTGCCTGGAGCCGTTCCTTGGCCTGCTCCATGCGGGCCAAGGTGAAGGCCAAAAGCCTTTCCTTTTTGGTAGTCAAAGCGAGCTGAGCTCGAGCAAGTTCGCGGTCTGCACCGCGGCGCAATCGGGTCACAGCCTCCTCCAATCGCGCCCGCTTCCCTCCGAGGATCGCGCCTACTGTTCGGGGCAGGGCTTGGGCCGCGCGGCTAACGTGCTCTTTGGCCCGGCGCACGGCGCCCCCTGCGGCCAGGGAAAGCCGGTGCTCCCGGGCCACGAGCTTTTCTTGCTCCTGCCGGAGAAGGTTTTGGGTTTCCCGGGCAATGCGGCTGCTTCTGTCCGCCAGAGCCCGCCGGGCCTCTCCCACGCTCTCCTCCGCTTCTTGGCGGATGGTGGCGAAGGCCTGTTCCATGCGGTCCAAAGTCTCCTGGACGCGGGCGACCAGGAGCTTGGCCGCGCCGGAGGGCGTGGCGGGCTTGGGCCGCCAGCCCACCTCGTCCAAGACACAGCGGTCCTCCTCGTGGCCGATGCCCACCACCACCGGGATGGGGAACAGGGCCACAGCCCGGGCCAACGCTTCGGAGTCGAACCAAGCCAGATCCGCCCGCGAGCCCCCACCCCGGCAGATCAGGATTACGTCGAACTCGTCCACGTGCGCCCTGAACCAATCCAGGGCTGTAAGCACAGAGGGTTCAGTAAAGTGCCCCTGCACGCGGGCGCCGTGCACCGTGACCTGGAAGGCAAAGCCCGAGGCCTCCAGGGTCTTCAGCACATCTTTTTCGGCGTCGGAGTCGAGACTTGTGATGAGGCCGACCCGCAGGGGAAGGAGGGGGAAGGCCAGGGCTTTGTTGCGCTCAAGGATCCCTTCTTTGGTCAATTTGCGCAGGATTTCCTCCCGGCGGCGGGCCACCTCGCCCAGGGTGTAGTGGATGTCCAGGTCCCGCACGATCAGGCGATAGACGCCTTCCCGCACCCACAGGTCCACTTGGGCCAGGATACGCACGGTGATCTCGTCCTGGAGCCGGAAGGGGTGACCAGCTTGGGCCAACTTCCCCTCGACGAGATCTCGTTCCTTGGGAAAGAGAATGGCTTCCACCTGGGCGATGATCTTTCCGTCAGGTCCCCGCTCCACAAGATGGAATTCCACCCACTCCTTGTGCGCGTTTTTTTCGTACCCCAGGATCTCACCCACCACCCAAAAGGGGCTGGGGAAGGCCTGGGTCAGGACGGCCTTGGCCATGGCGTTCAAGGCGGAAACGGTCAGGTCCTGAGCATTGGCCTTCTTTTCCCAGTAAAGCTTTTGCGTGGCCTCATCGAAGGAAAAGCCTTCATTTTGCAGAAGCTCCACCGCGGAGACCACATGGCGCTTGGGCACTTTCCAAAACTTTTTCTCCCGGTCCCAGCGGCTCTCAGGAAGGGCCCGCACAAGCTGCACTAAGCGTTCGTTGTACTCGAAATGGATGTGCAGGTACTCCCCAACCTCCACCACTTTGCGCATGTCCTTGCCCCGAAGGTAACGTACCGTGCTACAATGCTCGTCGCAAGGTGCCGCCATTGTGGGATCTTGTGATCGTGGGCGCTGGGCCCGCAGGGCTTACGTGTGCCATCTACGGCCGGCGGGCTGGCCTCTCCACCCTGGTGGTGGAGAAAGCCATGCCCGGGGGGCAGCTTCTGGAAACCCCGCTCGTGGAGAACTTCCCGGGGTTCCCTGAGCCCGTCTCGGGAGTGGAGCTCATGACCCGGGTCCACCGTCAGGCCGAGCGTCTGGGCGCGGAATTTCTTTTTGCCACCGCCAAAGGTTTGGAGACCCGAGATGGAGGCTGGGCTGTGCACACGGAAAAGGGGGAGGTCGTGGGCCGGGCGGTGGTGGTGGCCACCGGGGCTCACCCCCGAGAACTCCCGGCCAAAGGAGCGAAGGAGTTTGTGGGTCGAGGTATTTCCTACTGCGCCACGTGCGACGGTTTTTTCTTTCGGGACAAAACGGTGCTCATGGTGGGCGCAGGCGACGCTGCCTTGACCGAGGCCCTCTTTCTCGCGGACATCTGCAAAAAGGTGTACATCCTGGTGCGGCATCCTCCCGACGATCCCCAAGCGGTTCGGGCGGCGGCTATCCTGCGCGAGCGCGCCCTGGCCCATCCTCGGATCTCCTTCTTGTGGAACGCCGTAGTGGATGAGGTTTTGGGGACGAACAACGTGCACGGGGTGGTGCTGCGTGACCTCCGCACCGGGGAAACGAGGGAATTCCCAGTGGACGGGATTTTTGTGAACATTGGGTATGTTCCGGCCACGGAGTGGGTGCGGGGAGTGGTGGAGTTGACCGAGGGGGGGTACATTAAGACGGACTCATGGATGCGCACGGCGGTGCCTGGGTTGTTTGCGGCCGGCGACGTGCGCGAGCCGGTGGGCCGAATGGCCCAGGCCGTGGTGGCTGCGGCCGAAGGCGCGTTAGCCGCCACTGCCGCCGAGCGGTTCCTCAGGCTTGGGGAGGGTTGGCATGAGCACAAATAAGCGGTACATCACTGCGCCCGTTCGGGGTGAGCGCAAGTACCCCACCGTTCCTGCGTTTCTTGCCCGCGCGGTGCGCACCTACGGAGACCGGGTGGCCCTGCGGCTCCCTCTCTCCCGAGAGGGGCGCCTCCTCATCCAGGAAACCACCTATCGGGAACTTTGGAACCTGGCGGGGAGGCTCGCCGGGTGGCTTTATGCCCGGGGCGTGCGGGAAGGCGATCGCGTGGCCATTATGGCCAAACCGTCTTTGGGTTGGGCTGTGGCGTTTGTGGCCGTGCAGCGCCTTGGTGCGGTGGCCATGCCCTTGGACGCAGGCCTACAGGTTCCGGAGGTCCAGCGGCTGCTTGTGGAAGCCGAAGCTTCCATCCTGTTCTGCGCTCCCGATCGCTACCAGGAGTTCGCGCCCCTGACTAAAGAAGTTTCGGGCCTCCGGGATGTGGTGGCCCTGGAGGAAGCCGTGGATGCTCTTTCCCTTTGGCAAGTTCTTCCGGAAGAGCCGGCGTTTCCCGAGGCTCAACCCGATACGGAAGACCTTGCTGTTCTCATGTACACCTCAGGCACCACCGGAGACTCTAAAGGCGTCATGCTTTGCCACCGCAATATCACAGCCAACCTCGAGGCCATACTCAAGGTGATCCGGGTTGGTCCGGAGGATCGCGTCCTAACCATCGTCCCTTGGTACCACATCTACGGCCTCACCGCGACCTTCCTTGCACCGCTTTGGGTGGGGGCTTCCGTGACGTACACCGATGACTACCGGAACCTTCTGACCATCGGGCAGAAGATCGGGGTGACCATCATCATCGCTGTCCCCAAACTCTACCATGCTCTTTGGCGCCGCCTTTCGGAGAACATCCAAGCGAGCCTGGCCAGGCGACTTTTGTACCGATTTGCTCCCCGGATTTTGGGGAAGCTCGTGCAGAAAAAGCTTCTCCGGGAGCAGTTCAGGTTTTTCGTCTCTGGCGGAGCCCCACTCCACCCCGAAGTGGCTGGTGCTCTGCGCCGCCTGGGCCTTGGTGTCATGGAAGGGTATGGGCTTACGGAAACATCGCCGGTGCTGTGTGTATCCGCGCCGTTTGACCCGCCGGGCACAGTGGGCCGTCCTCTTCCGGGCGTGCAGATCAAGGTAGACCAGCCCGACGCTGAGGGTTTGGGCGAAGTTTTGGCCCGGGGACCCAACGTTATGCTTGGCTACTACAAGAATCCCAAGCGCACCCGCGAGGTGTTCACCGAGGACGGGTGGTTCCGCACAGGCGATCTTGGGCGGCTCGATGCGCAGGGCCGCTTGTATCTTGCCGGCCGCAAGAAGAATATGATCATGTTGGAGTCCGGCAAGAAGGTTTATCCTGAAGAAGTGGAGTGGGAATTGGCCCGCATCCCCGAAATCGCCGAGGTTTTGGTGTATGAGGAGGCCGCCCAGGGTCAACCCAGGGTCGCGGCCATGGTCTACCCCGACTGGGACCTTCTCAAGCAACAGGGAATTGAGGATCTCGTCCAAGCCCGCGACTTCCTCTGGGAGAAGATCAAAGACGCCCAGCAGAATTTAGCGCCCTTCAAGCGCCTGCGCGACAAAGACGCACTCACCGTAGTGGACCAACCCTTCGAAAAGAGCACGAAGCAAGAGATCAAGCGCCATCTTTACGTGAACAAACCTGTGCGCCGCTAGGAGCGCGCGGGAAAGAGGAGGTGATGCGGATGTTCCGCTGGGTCCTCTCAGTGGCGTGGGTCTTGGCCTTTTGTTTGAGTGGCTTGGCTCAAGAGCGGCTTCCTTGGGTGGTGATCAATGAGTTTGGGCAGGGCGCCGCCGGGTACGGAGAATGGGTGGAACTTTTGGTAGTGGGAGCTGGTCCGGGGACCACGGTGGACCTCCGGGGTTGGGTCCTGCGGGATCTCCAAGGCACTGGCCGCGGTGGAGTTTGGTTGAAGTTCGGAGAGCATGAGCTGTGGCAGGCGGTGCCCGCGGGAACTCTGCTTGTCATCTACAACGCCGCGGATAGCCCTAACCTTCCTGCCCACTTCCCTAAGGACAATTTCGATCTTGCGGGCTTCGTGCTCGTGTTGCCTGGAAGAGCTGAGGAATGCTTTATCCTCGAACAATGGGGCGGTTTCGGGAATGCTGGCGATTGTGTGATCCTCGTGGACGCCGAGGGCAATGTGGTGTTTGGCCTTTGTTATGGGGACAAGACCTCTCCTGAGGCGTGCCTAAAGCTGGGTGCAGTGGACCGTGCGCAAGCCGCCAGGTATCTGGGTGCGGATCTCGCAGGGATCTGTGATGCGAACAATTGGCGCATTGGTCCGGACACACAAGGCAGCTCCACGCCCGGGGCACCAAACTCCGAAGAAAACGCTAGATGGATCGAATCATTGCGTCATGTTTCTGAGGAGTGAGGCCGCGGCTTCAGCTTCAGCAAACTCCGTGACGGCAGCGGGGCTTTACCGGGAGGAGTCACGGTCCAGGGCAACGCATGTACGGTACCGTAAACGGTTCCGTACGGCTTCGGGGCCCTCTCTCAGCGGGTGAAGAGGAAGCCCGCGATCAATCCCAAGGAGGAAACCAAGGCGGTGGTGATGGCTCGGTCCAGCGAGGGCCGGGGCAGCGCCGGCTGGAATCGGCGGAACACAAAGTAGAACAGGTAGCCCATTGCCGCAACAAGAAGCGCTTTTCCCCACGCAGTTAGGCTTACCAACCCGGGAAGAGAGACTACCCCCAAAAGGCCAAGCCCGATCACTCCGCACGCAAGGAGGGCGAGGCCGCCTATTTTTCCCCTTCCCTGTCCAGGCCAAAACAGGGGAAGAAGCTTGGCAAACGCGGCCGCGGTACCGAAGGAAAGGGCGGTTAGTATCCAGCCCACCGGCGCGGGCACAGCTAACGACAGCGTTTCTTTTCCGGCAAACCCAGCCAATGGAGGGAGGCCCACAATGGCCCAGGTGCCCACGGCCAAACCCAAGGCGCTGGGCCAGGCCAGTTTTCCCTTGAGTTTTGCGATGTGCCGCTCGCTAGCCTCCTCGATCGCCTGGCCAGCCGCAAGGAACAGCAAAGCTTTGAACAGACCGTGAGCTACCGCATACAGAATCGCACCTTGTGCAGCACCACCGCCTATCCCGAATCCGATCAGGATGTAGCCAAGTTGGGACACCGTGGAGAAAGCAAGGAACACCTTCAAATCGCGTTCCCACAGGGCATAAATGATTCCTCCGAACCCCGTGACCACTCCAAGGGCGAGGAGCACATCCCCGAGGGGAAAGGCCACGGCAAGCCGGGCCAGGGCCACCACTCCCAGCTTCACCACCAGGCCCGAGAGCACCGCCGAAACCCCAGTGGGCGCGTAGCCATGAGCAGGCGGAAGCCACAAACCGAAGAGAAATAGGCCGCTTTTCACTGATGCTCCAGCTACAAGTAGGCCGACTCCGATGGCCACCGTCGGATCCGAAAGCCCCGGAGCCAAGGCTCTGATCTGGCTTAGGGAAAGCGTTCCGAGCTTCCCGTACACGAGTCCGACCCCCAACAGGTACAGGATCATCCCGACTGCGGCCAAAAGCAGGTATTGAAGGGTTGCCCAGACTGCCTTGGTCTTTGCCTCGTAGCTGATGAGCAAAAACGAAAGGAGCGCCGCCAATTCCATGGCCACGTACAGGTTGAAGAGATCGATGGAGATCACGGCGGCGAGGGCAGTCCCCGTGAGCAGGGTGAGCAAAGGCTGGAACGCTCCCAAACGGGCTCGCTCATGCCAGGCCACCGCCACGTGCAGGAACAAAGCGAGCGCCCAAAACCCGCGCGCGAGCTCATCGCCGACCACGGCGATGCCCCACGAGCTTGGGCCCAAAGTCATCTCGGAGAACCCTGGGGCCCACAGGGCCAGAGAGACAGCCCCGGCCAGGATCGCAAGCGCACTGGATAGCCAGCGCGGTCGAAACAGGAATCCCAGGACCCCCAGCGCAAGGTAGGCCACCACTCCAGCCAGTGCCGTGTTCATTCTTCCTCCCGCTCCAGCTTGTGGATGTCTTGGGTATGGCGGTGTTCGGTGAGAAAGATCACGTAGGCCAGGGCCAAGGCCAGGGTGGCGAAGTGGATGACGATGGCGGTGAGGACGAGGGCCTGGGGCAAAGGATCGGCGGTGGGACCGGGGCCGAGGCCGAGGAGGGCGGGCCGGGCCTGCGGCCGGTAAGCCACGGCCACCAAAAACAGGATCGCCCCGCCTGAGGCCACGTTCAGCCCCAGAAGCTTCCAGATCACGTTCCTGCGCTCAATCAGCGTCCACAAACCCAGCCCTACCAGGATGATGGCCAGGACAAAAGCGCTCAGGCCCTCCACCTCACACCTCCCCCCGGGCGCGGGCAAAGTAGTGCAGCACCACCCACGCGCCGATCGCCACCTCCATGGTGATGAGGAGGTTCGCGCTCACCAAAAAACTGCTCCCTGGAAACCCTAAGCAGAGAAAAGCTCCTCCCAGGGCAAGGAGCGCGGCGATCGCCCCGTATTCGCTGCGTTCCCATGTAGCCTCGTGCAGTTCCTGGGACAGCCGTTCTACGCCTTTGGCGAGAGCAAGAAGGAGGAGCCCGGAGCCGAGGATCGCTCCGGCCGGGAAACCGCCGCCCGGTCCAAGGTGTCCGCTGGCTGCAATGTAAAGGCTCAGGATCACGATGGGTCCAAGCAGGATGTCCGCGGAGCGCCGGAGGAGGGGCGTTTCGGGGACCGGTGGCAGTGGACGGGCGCGTCCAAGGCCTCCCAAGGCCATCTTCACCCCAGCGATGGCCAAGGCGTACACCAGCACCTCCAACAAGGTGTCCCACAGGCGGGCGCCGAGCACGATCGCAGCCACCGCGTTTTCCGCCCCGTATTGAGCGGTGGGTTCCTGCCAAGGGGCCACGTCTGGCCGAGGAAAGAGGTGCCGCGTCCCGACGGCCACAAGGCTTAGGAGCGCAAGAATTGCCGTCCTGGCCACCCACTTCATTGTAGATGCTCCGTTATGAGTCTCTCGAGCTCCCCTGTGGACGCAAGCGTTTTCAGGAACTCCTCGAGGGCCTGGTGAAGTTCTGTTTCGTGGGGGACCAGGGCAAACCGGAAGGCCAAGTCCTCAAGAGGAGTCATTTCCGCGTCCCGCAGCGCAAAATGGGTCTTGTTTGTTCCTTCGCTCAGGAGCCATTGGCGCAGGCGTACAAGGTCCACCACGGCCCCGCCGAGCTCGCCCCGGGCCAGTGCTGCGGCGAGCTCGCCTGCGTCCTCGTAGGTGAGCCCGTCTGGAGGGAGGTGATCCTGGCCGCGGTCGCCGGCCACCGCTCCCACGGGCCCGGGCCGGCAGCGAACGTTCACCAATTGCGTCGGCACAAGCGGTGGAGAAAGAAGCACCGTTGCCCCTTCTCGGGGGAGAAATCCGCCGGCAGCAAGATCGGTCTCGCCGGCGGCAAGAAGGCGCGGGATGTCCGCCCGATTCACCCACAGCACCTCCACGTCCCGGTGAACCCACTGACCGAACCTCCTCAGAATTTCCCACTCCAGCCCGGCGATTTTGTCCCCTTCTTGGTAGAGGAGAGGGTAAACCTCGGTGGCGGCCACCACCAGGCGGCCAGTTCGCCTCAAGGCCAGAAGAAAGATGAACGTGACCAAAGCGAAGCCGATCGCGGCTTCGGCCAGGGCCACGTCCGGCGCGGCCAGGAATAGATACACTCCGGCCAGGGCGAGGGAGTGGGCTCCCACTCCGATCACCCCCCAAAGAAGCCGCCTGCGGGTCAAGGCAAATGCGGCCAAGGTCAACGTCAGCGCGCACAGAAGAACTGCCCCCATGGTCAGGGCTCTGGGCGTTGGCCCGGAAGAGGCCGAGCACCGGAGGAGGTCGGTTTTTCCCTCCGTACGAACGTGCCTTTGGCGATGGCGTGGGTGGAAAGGGGGCCAGTGAACAAAAGAAACAGGATCAAAAGGATGGCAATTCCTCCTGTTGCTTCCCATCCGGTGTAGATGACGAGGCCCACCAAAAACAGCGTTGCTCCACCCACGTCGGCCACCCCAGCCGCCTGCAGGCGATCGTATGGGGTGCGGAACCGCAGCATGCCCACCCCTCCGAGGAGGAGTAGGGTCAGCCCTAACCACAGTAAAACTGTTCCGCTCATTGTTCCCCCCGTTCTCCGAACCGGGCCAGGAGCACGGTTCCCAGAAAACCAAGCGCGGTGTAAGCCAGCGCCACGTCAAGGAGCAGACCGTGTCCAGAGAACGCGGCCTCAGCGGCAAGCAGGAGAGCTACCCGCACGTTGAGGGAGGCCGCGCCGGCCAGGCGGTCCCACAGCGTTGGCCCGCGCCAAAGCACCAAAAGGGGCGGAAGCGCGGTCAAAGCCAATGCCACTTCTATTGCGGTCCTCATCCCCAGAGCTTTTTCAGAACCCATTCCACGGTGGAAAGCCCGGGAAGGGTGGATATGGGGCCAGGATCGGTGGGAAGGTGCAACGTGTGCACGTAGAGGACATCCTCAACCAGGAGGGCAATGGTGCCTGGGGTAACGGTGATGGACCACAAAAGCAAAAGTTGACCGATCTCCGAGCGAACCTGCACGGGCACGGCGACGATGCCCGGGCGCGTTCTTCCGGTGAGGATACAAACACTGGTGGAGGCCACCGCGGCCATCACCCGCACTCCCGTC
>CALKCH010000008.1 GCA_938083225.1 Candidatus Bipolaricaulota bacterium | reverse complement strand
TCAAACCCTTCGGGATACCCAGCTTCAGCGAGGAGGGCTTTAGCCTTCGCTAGGTTCACCTCATAAAGAAGGCCTTTTTCTGCGACCTCGGCGCAAGTGAGACCGCCCGCAAGATAAGGGGGAACAGCAGCGCAAAGGGGTCCGGCTACATCAGGACCGATCGCCGCGATAACCTCGTCACGATCAATGGCATAGGCGAGAGCTTGCCGTACACGCAGGTCAGTAAAGGGCAATTTGGTCATATTGATGTGCAGAACTTCTGTCTCTCCAGGCCCGAAAATATCCACTACTAGCCCTGGGTAGCGCTTCACCGCTTCTACCCAGGCTTGCTCTCGCACTCCTTCAATCACGTGGACCTCGCCAGTGAGCAGGGCGCTGAAACGCGCAGTGACGTCTGGCATATACCAAACCTCAACCCCGGCGAGCTTTGGAGCACCGCGGAAATACCGCTCATTACGAACGAGCACCACTTTCTGGGTCGGCGCGTACTCCTTGAACTGGAACGGACCAGTTCCCACAGGATTTGTGGCAAATCGCGGACCTAGTTCCCCATAGGCCATCTTGGGCACGATGAAACCGCCCGAGTAGTTGGCCACCTTCGGTAAGAAGAGAGCAGCAGAAAGGGCTTGGGAGAGGACGATTTTAACGGTATACCGATCGACGGCCTCGAATTTCATGCCCACGTATTCCCCGGCGTAGGCTGAGCGGGTAGAGTCCGCGGCTTTCTCCAGGGAAAAGACCACATCCTCGCTGGTGAGCTCGTATCCTTCAGGCATGCCAGGGAAAGGATGGACGGAAACACCGCGGCGCAGATAGAAACTCCAAACGAGGCCATCCTCTGAGAGCTCCCAGGACTCGGCAAGGTCGGGCTCGATGATAGTGATGTCTCCAGGCTTATAGCGCACAAGGCCGTTGAACACCATGTCCACCACGGCGCGGTCCATTGTGGCTGCAGCGTAGTGGGGATCCAATGTTTTCAAATCTGCCGCGTCGAATGCAATACGGAGAATTTGGCCAAAAACGGACATGCTTAACAACCAAACCCCTAATAAACCCAACACCCGCAGTTTCATTGAGACCACCTCCCAAAGAGTTCTTTTTAGCCCCCTAGTTTTGCCTTCACCTCCTTTCTACGGAAATAAAATAGTATAATTCTCCTGCGTTTTTCTGTCAAGAGAGGGAAAAATATAGCAGTTCGTCTATCGTGTCTGATCAGCATGACATCTCCGCATGTAGATTTCAGTAAGGCCCCTCAGTCTTCGGCCTTCCCGCCGCCCATTGGATTACTAAGAGCCAAGCACAAGAGTTTTCCCGCCGCTTCTTTCCCAAAAGAACCCACCACCCTATGTCCGTCATTTTGCCTCCTGTAGGATCCCTCATCCGGGGGTGGTCTTGCTAAGCCTTGGCTTCTCCACCGAGGAGCGCGGGTTGACGTGGCCTACCCCGGCCGGGTAGGTTCTAGCACCTCAGCTTGAAGGAGGAGAGGATGAAGGAATGGTGGCAGGAGTTTATCGCGTTCCGCAGGTTCATAACGCCGCAGGTGATGCCGGTGGTGTTTTGGATCGGGGTGGCCATCGCGGTGATTATGGGCATCATCACCGTTGTAGAGGGAGCTCTGGTGGGGAGTGCCCGCCTCATCTTCCTTGGGCTTGTAACTTTGTTCGCCGGCCCCCTTTTCGTGCGCATCTTGTGCGAACTTGTCCTCACTTTCTTCCGACCCGAGAAGTAAACCCTTACCCCTCTTCCCAGGAGTACAATTCCTTTGGGATGAGAAAATTTTGGGTTATCCCTATTGTGAGTTTGGCCCTGGTGGGTTGGGCAGGGGAGATCATCAAACTGACCCTAGACGGTACGGTGAACCCGGCGACAAGCGAGTACATCATACGTGGGATCAAGGAGGCTCAGGAGCGCGGGGCCATGGTGGTGCTCCAGCTCGACACGCCGGGCGGATTGGACACGGCTATGAAGGAAATTGTGGAGGTCATCATGACCTCCGAGGTGCCAGTGGTGGTGTGGGTGGGGCCGGCCGGCGCCCGTGCCGCTTCCGCGGGAACTTTTATACTCCTTGCCGCCCACGTGGCAGCCATGGCCCGAGGCACCAGTACCGGCGCAGCTCATCCGGTGAGCTTAACCGACACATCTTCGAGCGAGCAGGACCCCATCGTCCAAAAGATCGTGAACGACGCGGCTGCCCGGATTCGCGCTATTGCCGAGGCCCGTGGCCGCAATGCGGACTGGGCAGAAAAGGCGGTGCGCGAGTCCGCCACCCTCACGGCCACCGAAGCCCTCGACCGCGGAGTCATCGACCTCCTCGCCGATACCCTCCCCGAACTCCTGGAAAAGTTGGACGGATTCGCGCTCCCAGACGGAAGAACCCTGCGTACCCGGGGGGAAATGTTGCGGGAACTGCCCATGACCTTCCGCGAACAGCTTCTTTCTTACCTAGCGGACCCGAATTTGGTGTACATCCTCCTCATGCTTGGCCTCTATGGCCTCATCTATGAATTCCTCACCCCCGGCATAGGGTTGGGATTCGTGGTGGGGAGCATTTCTTTGCTTCTTGCCATCTTTGGCCTCCAGCTTCTTCCCGTGAGCTTCGTGGGTGTAGCCCTTGTGCTCCTTGGGTTTGGTCTGATCGTTTTGGACATCTTTGCTCCTTCTCATGGCCTGCTCACCATCGGAGGATTGACCAGCCTAGTGTTGGGCTCCCTTTACCTGTTCGAAGTGGAATCGCCCGCAGTGCGCCTCTCCTGGCCCACAGTGGCCGCTACTTTGGGGACCTTAACTGCCATATTCCTCTTCGTCGTGGCCAAAGGCCTCATCGCCCAACGTCATCGGCCCCGGCCCCTTACGAGTCTGGTGGGGCTGGTGGGCGAAGCCCGGGACGACCTCCAGCCGGAAGGCTGGGTGTTTGTGCACGGAGAGCTTTGGTGGGCGGAGGCCGAGGACCCACCCATCGCCCGCGGCGAGCCGGTCCAGGTCGTGGGACAAGCGGGCCGCAAGCTGCGGGTTCGTCGTCTTACCCCAAAACGCTGATCTCTCCTGAACCCTTATCCCTACAACTGCCAGAAGAATTCGCCATCCTTTAGGCCCTCCCATAGAATGGAGGGCAAGGGGGTAAACATGGAATCTGAGCGGCACTGGAGGGTACGCTCTTCGAGTGTTGCGGGCATGTTTTGGTTTGCTGGCTGGCTTTTCACCTTGGCCTACGCCCAGCTCCTTTGGTGGCAAGCCATCTTGGGGCTCGTGATCTGGCCTTACTATTTGGGGGTGCGTCTGCGGTAAAAATGCCTCTGGGCGGGAAATTTTGGGCATGGTCACAGTGGGAATCGATGTGGGCGGCACGTTCACTGATTTTGTGGCCTGTGCCCCCGAAAGACTGAGCATCCTGAAGGCCCCGTCCACGAACCCCCCGTCCTTAGCCGTAGTGCGGGGGATCAAGAAACTGGGCGAAATAGACATTGTGCGCATCGTCCACGGGACTACCGTAGCCACCAACGCCGTTTTGCAGGGAAAGTGGGCGAAAACGGCTCTCCTTACGACTCAGGGTTTTCGCGACGTGTTGGAGATCGGCCGGCAGAATAGACCCAGTCTCTATGATCTTTTCTGTGTTCGCCCAGAGCCGCTCGTGCCCAGGGAGCGGCGCTTGGAAGTCCCTGAGCGCTTGGATGCTCAAGGGAAGATCATCCGCCCTTTGGATGAGTCTGCCGTGCGCCGCTTGGCGAAAGAACTCAAGGGTAATGTGGAGTCCATTGCTGTGTCCTTCCTCTTCTCCTTCTTAAATCCCTCTCACGAGCGCCGCGCGCGGGAAATCCTGGAGGAGGAAGGCATTCAGGTTCCTGTCACCCTTTCCTGCGAGGTTCTCCCGGAGTTCCGGGAGTACGAGCGCACCTCCACCACCGTGCTCACCGCAGCCCTGCGGCCGCTCGTGGCCACCTACGTGGCCGACCTGGCCCGGGAGTTAGGGGTGAGACTGCTTCTCATGCAATCGAACGGTGGAATAGCCGGTCCTGAAGAGATCGAGCGCAATGCCGCGGCGCTCCTTCTTTCCGGGCCAGCGGGAGGGGCAATCGGCGCGCGCTTCGTGGGCCTGGCCGTAGGTTTCCCCAATTTGATCACCCTGGACATGGGCGGCACGAGCACCGATGTGAGCTTGATTCGGGACGGAACCATCACCTATCGTGCGGAAAAAGAGGTGGCGGGAAGACCGGTGCGCCTGGTCACGGTGGACGTGCACAGCGTGGGCGCAGGTGGAGGTAGCCTCGCCCATGTTGAGGAAAGCGGAATGCTTCAGGTTGGTCCACAAAGCGCGGGCGCCGAGCCCGGCCCAGCCTGCTACGGCCGCGGGGGCACCGCCCCCACCGTGACCGACGCCCACCTCTGCCTGGGCCACTTTCCTGCGGATAAACCGTTGGGAGGGCTCCCGCCCCTTTCTCTTCCCGCCGCCCAGCATGCCCTCCTTCAGCTGGGGAAAAAGCTGGGCCTGAGGCTAGAGGAGACAGCCCTGGGGATCCTTGAGGTGGCCGAAGCCACCGTGGAGCGGGCCATACGCGTCATTTCCGTAGAGCGGGGTTACGATCCCCGGGAGTACGTGCTCTTGGCCTTCGGTGGGGCTGGCCCCCTGCACGCTGTGTCTCTGGCGCAAAAACTGGGGATGAACAAGGTCCTCATCCCTGCCTGGGCCGGCGTCCTCTCCGCCCTAGGCTTGGCCGTAGCCGACATCATCCACGCTTATGTGCGCTCGCTGATCGTTTCTCTCTCCGAGGCCCCGATAGCGGCGATTAACGCTGTGTTCGCGGATCTGAAGAATAAAGCGGAGCGGGGGTTTGCCGAGGAGGGCATTCCTGAGGAGGTCCGCGAGTACTGGTTCTCTGCAGACCTGCGTTACCGCGGACAGGGTTTTGAACTGACCGTTCCCGTTCCCTCTTTTCCTCTCGCCGAGGAGGACATCCTTAAGATCTCCGAGGAATTTCATCGGGCCCACGAACAACGCTACGGATTTTCCAGACGCGATGAGGAAGTGGAGCTTGTATCCCTGCGTTTGACAGCCGTGGGACATACAGAAAAACCGGACCTTCCCAAGGTGCCTGCGGCCAAGTGTTCCGCCCTGGCCCCTTGCGGACAAAGACCTGTGCTTTTTCCCGAGACAGGGTGGGTAAAAACTCCCGTATACGCGCGGGCGAGTCTGGGAGCGGGGGCCGAGCTTTCCGGTCCAGCAGTCGTGGAAGGCCCAGAATCCACAATCCTCTTGCCGCCGGCAACCAAAGCCTTCGTGGACGCTTTTGGGAACTTGGTAGCGGAGGTGTAAATGGACCCCATAACTCTGGCGGTCCTCTTCCATGCCCTGTGCGGGGTAGCCGAAGAGATGTCCGCAGCCCTCATCCGCACTGCATACTCCCCGAATATCAAAGAGCGCTGCGACTGTTCTTCCGCGGTGTTCGACCGGGAAGGGGACCTCCTGGCTCAAGCCGAAAACATTCCCGTGCACCTGGGCGCGATGCCTTTTTCTGTCCAAGCCGGGCTTGCCGCTGTGGATGAATGGGAACCTGGGGATGCGGTGATCCTCAACGACCCCTACCACGGCGGGGCCCACCTGCCCGATATCACCTTCCTCGCTCCCGTGTTCGTGGGGAAAGAGCTCCTGGGGTTTGTGGCCAACCGTGCCCATCATGCCGACGTGGGCGGCAGCTCTCCCGGAAGCCTTCCGCCTCAAGCGCGCGAGATTTTTGCGGAGGGATTGCGCCTACCGCCGGTCAAACTTTGGCGTAAAGGACACCTCGAGCAGGATTTGTGGCGCTTGATCCTGACCAACGTGCGCACGCCTTGGGAGCGCACAGGCGATCTTTGGGCCCAAAAAGCTGCAGTGGACACGGGGATCCGCCGGATGCAAGCTCTGGCGGAAAGGTACGGTGTCGATTTGTTGTGCACCGCCTTCGCGACCCTTCAGCAAAGGGCAAAAGAACGAATGAGAAAAGCGATCAGCCAGATCCCCCAAGGGACCTATTCCTTCCAAGATTTTTTGGACGAGGGCGTGCGCATTCAGGTGACCATAACTGTAGCGGATGGGAACATCACCGTGGACTTCGCGGGGACATCGGAACAGGTGGATTTCCCGGTGAACGCGCCGGTTTCCGTCACTGCCTCCGCGGTGTACTACGCGTTTCGAGCTCTTTTGGATCCGGAAATTCCTGCCAATTCCGGGGCTTGGCAGCCGCTACGCATTGTGGCTCCGGAGGGCACTGGGGTCCACGCGCGGCCCCCCGCACCAGTAGGCGGGGGAAACCTCGAGCTTTCCCAGCGCATCGTGGACGCGATTTTTGGCGCACTGGCCCTAGCCTTACCTACACGGGTTCCTGCAGCCTCCCAAGGCACCATGAACAATTTTCTGATCGGTGGGGTCGACCCTCGCACGGGAAAACCCTACACCTTCTACGAAACAATCGGTGGCGGAATGGGGGGACGACCCGGAAAACCTGGGTTACACGGGGTTCACACCCACATGACCAATACCCTCAACACGCCCGTGGAGGCCCTGGAAATCGCGTATCCCCTGCGCGTGGAGCGGTACGAACTGCGGGACGGCTCAGGGGGAGCTGGCCGTTTCCCTGGAGGAATGGGCATTCGTCGGGATATTCGTGTTCTGGGGCACAAAGCAGTGGTGTCCCTTTTGGCAGACCGCCGGACCCGCGGGCCGTGGGGACTGGCCGGAGGCGAGCCAGGTGCACCCGGTGAGGATTTTCTGGTCTTGGACGGAAAAGAAATGCGCGTCCCTGGAAAGAGCACCGTGGAGGTTTCTCCTGAAGGCATCGTGTCCGTGCGCACCCCCGGCGGAGGAGGTTACGGACCGCCTAATCCTGCGCCTTCTCTGAAAGATTCTTGAACTCCGCGTAGAAACTAGCTGGCCCGGATTTCTCGCCGCATGAAGACAAGGTAGGCCACGGCGAAGCACACGGAAGTGAGGGCCACCAGGCCCACGAGTTGTGGCCAGCCCACAAGGAGGCTCTGGCCCAGAGAAAGGGGACTCGTGGGAACATCGGTTCGGGTGAGCAACGCGAGGAGACTCAGGCCACGGTAAGTGGGAATGAGGATGGGCAAGGTGGCCTCTTCAAACAGGGCTACAGGGGAAAATCGCAGGACAAAGTCCTGAATGTCTTGGTTGCGCAGAAGGTTGGCGGCTGTGGCATCCGCGCGAATAGGGGCCACCTGGTCGGCAACCACCCCCGCAATCATGTACAGGAAAAGGGTGAAGAACAGCCACGTGGCCACGGAGGCCAACGCAGAGGTAGCTGTGTGCCGAAAGAGCACGGAAAAAAGCATCCCCAGGGCCAACCAAAAACCAAGGTAGACCGTGGCTACCCACACAAAAAGGAGCAAGCGCAGGAACTCTTCCCCAGTCGGCGGGAACCCTAGAGCGAAAAGTCCCAGCCCGAACATGAGGAGCACAATGCTCATCACCACCACGCTCAAGGTAGTGAGACCGGCGAGGAACTTCCCATTGATCCAGGCATCACGGTAAATGGGCTGGGAGAGGATGCGGCTCACAGTGCCTCTCGTGAACTCCGAGTTAACCGCGTCGAACCCAAGGAGAACGGCCAGGAGGGGGCCAAAGAAGGCCAGGAACGAAAGAAAAGAGGGGAGGCCCCCTTGAGATTGGGTGAAAAGGAGCAAATAGGTATGCTCGCCCACAGTTTGGGGACTTTCTGCAAACGCCCGGATTCCCAAATACACAGAAGTCCCAGCGACCACGAGGATGATGAGGCTCAGGATGAAGAACCGCCGGCTTCCCAGATGATCCGCAAGCTCCTTCCAAAAAATCGTAGCCATGGCTACTCTTGGAAGTATTGGAGGTAGATGTCCTCGAGGGTGCGCACCTTAGGTCGCAGCTCCGTGATTACCCCTCCTTCCTCAGCCACGACCCTGAAAAGTTTGGGCTGCGCCCCCTCCTCCAAGGTAACCCGGAGCCGACCTTCTCCCAAATCCTCCACGCTTAAAGTCCACTCCTCGCTATCCAGGCGGGCCCGAAGAGCCGCCGTTGCCCCCTCCACCAGAGCCCAATAGCCTTGTCCCTGACCGATGAGCTCGCTTATCCGACCTTCTGCCACCATCTTTCCTCGGTGGAGAACGCCCACCCGGTCGCAGATGCGCTGCACCTGATAGAGGAGATGGGAGGAGAGGATCACGGTCATGCCCCCCTCGTCGCGGAGCCGTTTGATGAGATCAAGGGTCTCCATAGCTCCTTCTGGGTCGATCCCCGAGGTGGGCTCGTCCAAGATTGCCAGCCGCGGCTTTTTCACAAGAACGTCAGCAATCCCCAACCTCCGCCGCATCCCGTGGGAGTAAGTGCTCACAGGACGGTGAGCCACCTCCCGCAGCCCCACCTGTTCCAGGGCCTCTTCGATGCGCTTCCGCGCCTCGGGTTCAGGGATCCCGTTCAGGCGAGTAAGGAGGCGGAGATTTTCCCAGGCCGAAAGCTCCTCGTAGAAACCCACCTTTTCCGGGAGGTAGCCAACGACGCGCTTCACCGCCAGGGGTTCCCGCACCGGGTCATACCCGCAGACGCGGGCTGTGCCCGCGGTGGGCTCGGTGAGACCAAGGAGAACGAGGATCGTTGTGGTTTTTCCCGAGCCGTTAGGGCCCAAAAGTCCGAAAATCTCCCCCTCCTGGACGAAGAGGTCCAGCCCGTCCAGAGCCCACACGTGGTTGTAGCGCTTCCGCAGGCCTTTCGTCTCCACGATCATGGGTCTAGCGGCGGCCAAGGCGCACGAACACCCCGGTCAGCCCCGCGACCACCACCACGACCACGCCCACACCAACCCATCCCCAGCCCATGCTCGCGCCCACCGTCACCCGCAGGTCCATCTGCTCGCGATCTTGGGCGGCTGCAGCCACCAAGGACACCGTGTAATCGCCGGGGATAGCCCGCGCTGCCGGCTTGATCTTCACCACCACCTTTTCCGGCTTTTGCGTGAGAGAAACGGGCTTTACCTCCTCAAGTTTTTCGGGCTCGAAGGTCACTTCCCAGCCGCTGGGTTTGGTGGCATAAAGGGAAACATTGGTGAGTGGGGCGGTGCCCGCATTCCACAGGTATAAGGTGAACAGGCGTTCACGGCCCTCTGTGGCCCGAATATTGCGGGTGTCACCTTGTCCAGTGAGCTCGGCCTCCGTGGCCACGCGAAGGTCGTACGTTCCGGTGACCACAGCTTTGAGCTCGAGCAAGGCGGAGTCTCCATCGGCTTGGGCCAGAAACACCAGGGGATACTCGCCATCCTCCACGCCTACAGGCGGGGTGACCACAAACCGCACTGTCTCCGTGGCGTTGGCGCCAACTTTGATGGACGTGATGCGGGTATCCGTTTGCCAACGAGGTGTGAAATACGCTCGCCAGAGCAAGGGCACCTGCGCCCGGAGGCTCACGACCCGTTCCGTATCCGCTTGGTTGCGGATAGTGATGTCGTAAGCGAAATCCTTTCCCGCCGGGTTTTCCACAGAGGGGTAAGTGACGGAGAGGGCGAGCTTAGTCTCCTGGGGGAGTTCCTGAACCGCGCTGGCTTGCACCTCCACCTGCACAGTAACAACCTGGGTGAGTTTTTGGTCCACTGTAGTAGCCGTGAGCTTGAACTCGTACATGCCGGGCTTGACTCCCGTGGGAGGCTTCGCTTTGAACCTCACGGTCGTTTTCTTCTCCGGATCGGGGAGGAGGTATACGGCGCCGATTTGCATGGTGGGGTAAGAAGAGGTCTCAAATCGGGCGTTCCAACCTGCCGGACCTTCCACCCTCAACGCCACCGTTTCCGGAGAAAGTCCGGTGTTTTGCAGGATGGTGTCCAAGGACAGTTCCCGATCTGGGGAAATGACGACGGTGGGGTACTCCGTGTACATGAGAAACGACCTTTCCGCCGCCCAACCCATAGAGCCAATCAGAACGGAAACAACCAGAGCAACCCAACCTGCTTTAGGCCCAACTCCCATGAAGCACCCCCTCGAACACCCCGATTATCGAAGTTCTGTGCGAACCCTGTCAAGAGCCTATAATTCCGGGATGGCTCAGGAGCTTTGGACTTTTTTGGCCGCGGCCCTGGACAAAGACCGTTCGGCTGCCCTCGCGGGTGTCGACGAGGCCTGTACCCCATACGGATCGTGTCTGATCTTGGAGAGCCTCATTCCTTTACCCTTCTCCCCGCCTGAGGAGCGCGAGGCCGCCGCCCAACTCTTAGGGGCTTTGGGATTGGTGTGCGGAATAGGCCCCGTGCGCGAATCCCTCCTGCGCCAGCGCGGTTCTACTACCCTCTTGGACCTCCTGGAACACCCACGGTTCGGAAAAGAAGCGGCGTTCTGGAGCAAAACAATCTTGGAGAAGGACCTCGCTACCTTGTACCACGGTCTTTGCCGCTGGTACTCCCCCTCCCATCCTCTGGCCCTAGCCCTTCTCGGCCTGGCCTTTCCCGAGCGCGTGATCTTCGTAGATCTCGAATCTCTGGGTCTCTCCACCCTCCCTGTTTTCCTCGTCTCCCTGGGGAGAATCGAGAAGGAAGTGGTGAGGATCAAGCAGTTCTTAGCCCGCAATTTGGCTGAGGAGATGGCCATCCTTGTACAAGCCAGATCCGAAATCCCTGGGGATCCCCTGGTGGTGAGCTACAACGGCAAGGCTCATGACTGGCGGCAACTCCAAGCGAGGCTCGCTTACTATGGCCTTGCAGCTCTGCCCCAGGCCGCCCACCTCGATCTCCTGTTTTTCGCCCGTCGCCTCTGGCGCGGGGAACTTGGGGATTGCTCTCTGGTGTACGTGGAACAAAAGGTCCTCGGCCGCGGCCGGCCCCTGGACATACCCAGCGCCGAGGTTCCCCTCTACTACCAGGCCTTCCTGCGCACCGGAAACCCTCAGTTTCTCTTGCCCATTCTCGCCCACAACCGCGCGGATGTGGCGAGCCTCGTTTTCTTGCTGGGAAAAGTTCGAGCTTGGTATGAACGAGCTCTTCAGACGGCTTGAGAAAGAGGACTGGTACCAAGGCCAGGTACAAGCGGTGGTGGAAGTTCCGCCGCGGCCAGCACGCCTGGTCCTTCCTCCTTCCAATTTGCCTCCTTTAGCGAAAAAATGGCTGGAGCGCCAAGGAATTCAGCTCTTCTCTCACCAAGCGGAGGCCATGGAGAAGCTTCTCGCCGGCCAGGACGTGCTTTTGGCCACAGGCCCCTCTTCGGGAAAGACGTTGGCCATGGCTCTGCCCATCCTGGCCCATCTCGCTGCGGACCCCAAAGCCACAGCCCTTCTCCTTTATCCCCTGAAGGCCCTGACCCAAGACCAACGGCAAAAATGGCAGGAGCTGGGAAAGGCGTTGACCGTGGATTCCCTGGGAGTTTACGATGGGGATACACCTTCTCACCTCCGCCAAAAACTGCGCTTGCGGGCCCGGGTCATCCTCACCAACCCCTACGCTTTGCACCAATATTTGGAGTGGCACCATCTTTGGGCCCCGTTTTTGGCAAACCTGCGGTATGTAGTCATTGATGAGGCCCATTGGTACCAGGGCGCATTCGGCGCGGGTGTAGCTCTTCTCCTCTGGCGACTGAGGAGGATTTTGGCTAGATACGGAGCTCATCCCAGTTTCGCCCTGGCCTCCGCCACCTGCGGCGAACCCGAGGCCCTGGCGGAAAAGTTGATAGGCCGAAAGGTCCAGGTCGTGACGGACGACGGCTCCCCACAGGGCCGTAAGGTCTGGTGGTTTTGGGATCCCGACAAAAGCGCAAATTCCCCTTTTTCCCAAGTTCTCAATCTGTGCAAGTTTTTCCTGGAGGAAGATCTCCAGACCCTAGTGTTTGTGCCGTCACGACACATGAGCGAGGCCTTGGTGGCCGCACTTCAAGGAGCGCTTCCGGCTGAGAAGGGAAAGATCGCAGCCTACCGCGCAGGCTATCTTCCTGAACAGAGACGATCTGTAGAAGAGGGACTACGGGGGGGACGGCTCCGCCTTGTGGTTTCCACCCGGGCGCTGGAGCTGGGGGTGGACATTGGCGGACTCGACGCAGTGGTACTCTGGGGCTATCCGGGGTCCGTTTCTTCGGTGCGGCAGACGAGCGGCCGGGCAGGCCGCTCTGGCCGGGACGCTCTGGTCGTGTATGTTCCGGAAGAGGACCCCCTGGACCGCTTCTTTCTCGCCCATCCGGAGGAATTGGTGTTTGCGGGAGCGGAGGTGCCCCCACTCAATCCCCGTCACCGTGAGCTCCT
Organism: Candidatus Bipolaricaulota bacterium; assembly: GCA_938083225.1. Taxonomy (GTDB): domain Bacteria; phylum Bipolaricaulota; class Bipolaricaulia; order Bipolaricaulales; family Bipolaricaulaceae; genus DTER01. The sequence continues at coordinate 17,604 of CALKCH010000008.1, read as the reverse complement.
TCTGCGACACATCCTGTGCGCGGCCGCCGAGACCCCCCTCACCGTTCAGGATGTCCAGGAACTGGGGTTAACCGAGAAAGAGCTTTCACCCCACACTTCCAGCGGGCTTTTGACCCGAACCCCGGCGGGCTGGGTCTATGCAGGACTCACTCGTCCTGCAGAAAAAATCGGCCTGGATGCGCTCCCCGGCCGACAGATCCTCTTGCAGGTCGAGGGCAAAGTTTTGGAAGTATGGGATGAATATCGCGCTCGACGGGAAGCGTTTCCCGGCGCAGTTATCTTGCACCAGGGCGAGATGTTTCGCGTCCTTACCCTGGACCTCGAGGCCGGGGTGGCCCAACTCCAACCCCATACCGGCGAGTACACCACCAAACCTGTGACCAGGGAAAGCGCGCGCATCCTCACCCAGGAAGCCCTAGGGCCCGGCAAGGGCTTCGGCCGCGTGCGGGTGCGGGAGGTGGTGGAGGGCTACAAAATTCTTCACCGAGGCCGTGTGGTGGCCTGGGAACCCTTGGAACTTCCGCCCTTGGAATACGAGACCGAAGGGGTCTGGCTCGTGTGGGAGAAGGGAACACCTTCTCCGGGAGCCCTCCACGGTGCTGAGCACGCCTTGGTGGCCGTAGTTCCTCTGGAGGTGGGATGTGCTTCCGGGGACGTGGGCGGGGTATCCACGCCTGACCACCCCGATACGGGCTTGCCCACGGTCCTCATTTACGACGCTTTCCCCGATGGAATCGGGATAAGCCGAGTTTTGTTCGCAAACGCCTCGGGTTGGGTAGGCAAAACGCGGGAACTTTTGACCGGTTGCCCTTGTGCAGAGGGTTGCCCGCGCTGCGTGCTTTCTCCCCGCTGCGGCAGCGGGAATCAGCCCATGGACAAGCAGGGCGCTCAGCAAATTCTGGAGATCTGGCAAAGGGAATATGGGGCTTTGGATTAGGGAAGGCCGGCGGCGGTGGACGCCGGTCCGGGCGCTGCCCGCTTATCGTCCTCCCTCGTTCCTCCGCATTTCTCCTGCATTCAGGGGGCCGGCCTGGTGGTTGTTCTGGCCGGTCGGCCGGGAGTTCGGCGCCGACGAATTGCCCGAGCTTCTCGCCGCCCTCCTTCAGGCCTCCACCGTCCTTCCCGGAGAGCCTGAGCTGCAGAGGATCGTGGGTAAGCGCTGGGAACTGGTGGAGGGAATAGCGCCGTTCTCGCCTAAGGCTGTGCGCGCGCCGGGTTTGCTTTTCCAGCGCGTAGAAGCGAAACCCGCGCTTTGGCTTGTCACTCTGCATTTGACCCGCGCGGAGGGAAGGCTTCTTGTGCCGGAAAAGGAGAAGTATGTGGGTGGGTGGTGGGCCTCCCTACACGCCCTGAAGGAAGCCTGTCAAGGGGCGGGAGGCCCACCCGCGGGCTCGTCTCAGGGGCAACTTCCAAAGCACAAATAGATGTGAAACTTCCACTGGCCGTCTGGCCCCAAACACCAATACCAACCTGAACCAGGCCGATCCTCACCGATCACGATCTGCCAGGAACCAGAGACCGGGTTGTAGTACCAGCACATGCCGGGCCACACTCCGAAGCACGGCGGACAAGGGCCAATCCAGCACGGTGGGCACGGATAGGTTGGGGTGGCGGGCAAGACTTGAAAGCTGGTCCAGGCCGTGGCGCAGCACCCGCAGCTCGGTTCAGGCACAAGCCCCAAAACCTTGGCCTGGCCAGACTGCGGATCAGGACCAAGGAGCGGATAGGGATCGTTTTCCGTGCCCAATGGCACAGGAAGGGGCTGGAAACAGGCCACTGCCTGGAGGGTTTCCTTCCCCGTGGGCGGCTGTACACGAAAAACATAGTTCCCGTCAGGAAAAACGTGGGTCCCCGCTCCTTTCCAAGGATTGGGCGAAAAATAGTTGGGGAAAATCAGCCTAATATGTCCGGTGGGCTCGATGTCAAAGACATACAGGTAAGCGGGTTGGGAGAGATACACAAAGAAGCGGGCCGTTTCTCCCACCGTGTATTGGGGTTTTTCCGTCCAGATGGAGAGAGAGAACCCAGGAACAGGCTGGGGCACAAGGCCCAAGGGCGAGGGCTGTGCCAGTCCCCACAGACACAGCCCTACCAGAAGCACCATAGCTACATGTTTCCTCATGGGCACCACCTCGCTCTTAATTACACCGGACCTCCTGGCGGGGTTTCAGGAGGAAAGTTCTCTCCATTTTGTCCCCATCCGCTGAAGCTGTAGAATGCTCTGGCATGAGCCGGTGTGGCTTAGGTAATTCGCATAACAATTCTATCCACAGGCGAGGAGCCCTCGCGTGAAAATCGGGGAAAAGCGGATCCTGGAGTGGTGGGAAGCTCCGGGGATCGAGGGGAGGGAGGCCTTCGACGAAGAAATTCTTTTTCTCAACAGCTTCGCCGAAGGCACCCATCTCCCGGGCTGGGCTGTGCGCGTGCGCGATCTTCTGCCGCGCTGGGGGTTCGAGCCCTGCTCCCATCGGTTTTTCGAGGGCTTGGAGCAGGTGGTGAGCATGATTGGCACTGGCCGCCCCAGCCACCGCCTGGGAGCGTGCGGCGATATCCCCCTTTCTGTATACGTGGGCTTGCACAACCTCGGTCAAGATTTTCTAGTCTGGGCGGAGGGGAAAGAGGCCGTGCAGGTACAAAAGTGGTTGGGAAAACGCACTGCCGCTAGGGTCGAGGCCGCACGGGCTGTGGGTGAGGCGTTTTTGGCCATGGGCCACGGGTGGGTGGCCACCGATGCCTTGTTGGAAACATGGGCTAAGCAGGCCAAGTACTCCATTACCCAGAACCTGGTGGATGGGGAGGAGGCTCCCCTGCCCCTCCTCCTCCGTCATGCCTGCTGCTACAACGTTTTCGTCAATGCCCGGCGCCTGGCCCGAGGAATCGCCCAAGAAAAAAACCCTACCATTCGCGTGTGTAAAGAGGCTTTGGTGGAACTGCCTCAACTCGCCCCTGATCGGTTGACCCAGCTGGGGATCCTGTGGGATGCTCTCGCCCGCTGGCTGAAGAGAAAACCCCCGAAAGACGGGGTTCAGGCCCACATCCATGCCCTTCTTGGCCCCCGGGATCCGGTGCGGGAGTGGCTCGTTGCCTCTCTATACAAGACCCTGAAACTGTGGCAAGTTTACTTGGACAAGCTCCACGGGAAGAATCGACGCCTGCCGCCCCTAATCTGAGTTGGCGGGAAAGCCCGGTCTGGATAACCTTGGCTAAGTATGGATAACTTGATCATCGTGAATCATCCGCTCATCCAGGCCAAGCTCGCCAAGCTCCGCGACAAAAGGACCGATAGGTTGCAATTTCGTCAGATTCTGGAGGAGCTAACAGCTCTCATGGTCTACGAGATCACCCGAGACTTTCCCCTCCGGCCGGTGGAAGTGGAGACCCCCTTCGAGCGCACCCAAGGGGTGGAATTGGCCCAGGCGGTGGTGCTCGTCCCCATTCTGCGCGCCGGGATCGTCATGCTGGACGGCGTTCTTTCGCTAATCCCCAGTGCCCGCGTGGGACACATCGGACTGTACCGTGATCCTGCCACCTTGAAGCCCGTGGAGTATTTCGTGAAACTTCCGCCCAACCTGGCTGAAGCGTTGGTGATCGTCGTGGATCCCATGCTGGCCACTGGAGGTTCAGCGGTGCACGCGGTGAACTTGGTCAAAGCGCGGGGCGCAAAGGACGTGAGGTTTCTGTGTTTGGTGGCAGCGCCGGAAGGGGTACGGGCCATGGCCAAGGCCCATCCGGACGTTCTGGTCTACGCTGCCGCCTTGGACCGGGAGTTGGACAGCCACGGGTACATCCGGCCCGGGCTGGGTGACGCCGGTGATCGGTTGTTTGGCACATGACGCGCATCGCGCTCGTTACCGGTGGATCTCGGGGAATCGGCGCGGCCACGGTGATCCGGCTGGCGCAGATGGGCTACGACGTGGCCTTCACCTATCGGGCCGAGGAGGAGCAGGCCCGAGCCGTGGCCAAAGAGGTGGAAGGCCTTGGCCGCCGGGCCTTATTCATACGCGCAGATCTGGCTGACCTTTCCCAAGCGGAAGAAGTGGTGGAGGAGGTGGTGGGGGAATTCGGCGGTGTACACGCTTTAGTGAACAACGCTGGGTACGTACAGCGCATTGCGCCTGAAGATCTTTCCCTGGGGGACTGGGAAAAAATGTTGCGCGTTTCTCTCACCGCTCCCTTTGTGTTGACTCAGGCGGTGATCCCGCACATGAAGAACGCAGGCTTCGGACGCATCGTGAATGTTTCTTCTCTGCGGGCCCTCACCGGCTCTGCCCACGGCGTACACTACGCAGCGGCCAAGGCTGGGCTTTTGGGCCTCACCAAGTCCTTCGCCCTGGCCTTAGCGCCCTTTGGCATCACGGTGAACGCAGTGTGCCCGGGCTTCGTGGACACGGATATCAACCGGGAACAGCTCCAGCAAAAAGGGGCGGAGATCCTGCGGCAAATTCCGGTGGGCCGCGTGGCGGCACCCGCAGAAGTGGCGGCGCTCATCGGTTTTCTCTGTTCAGAGGAGGCCGGGTACATCACTGGAGCGACCTTGTCCATAAACGGCGGCCTGCGCATGGACTGAAATGGACCGCGCTCAGCTGAGCTTGGCCTCTTTCCATCGCCCGGGAATGAATCTGTGGTCCTGGGTGGAGCTGGCCCAAAAACTTGGGCTCGGCGGAGTGGAGCTGCGGGCCGATCCTGGCCTCGCTCACCCAAGCGAGCTTTCCCCTGAGGATCGCCGCCGGCTGCGCGCCCTAAGAGAAAACGGCGTGGAAGTTTCACTCCACATGCCCATCCACGGAGTTAACCTCACCTGGCCTGTCCATTCTGTGGCGGCCGCCTCCCTCGGAGAAGTTGTGCAGGCCCTGGATTTGGCGGGCGAAATCGGAGCCACCGTGGTGGTGCTCCATCCCGGACGCCTTCCCGAGGAATACCTTCCTTTCCCGGAGTGGTGGGAGCGGAGCCGCGATCTTTTGCGGTTTGCGTTGAGCCTGCTTCTGGCGCGCGCCGAACGGTACGGGGTGCGCTTAGCTTTGGAAAACTTGGGAAACGGACGGGATAGAGGATTGGTGCAAACCGCAGAGGAACACCGTGCCCTGCTCGCGGAATTTCCCGAACTTTGGGCGTGCTTCGATTTGGGACATCTGCACACGTTGGGAGGTTCACCCCAGCTTTACGTCCAAGCTTTGGCCCACCGCTTGATCCACGTGCACCTTCACGACAACCGGGGAGACTGGGATGCCCATTTGCCCTTGGGCGAAGGGAGTGCGCCCTGGCAGGAAACGGTGCGCGCTCTTGAGGAAAGCGGGTTCAGCGGTCGGGTCGTGCTGGAGATCCCGGATCCCCAGGGTTTAGCTCGCAGCGTGGAAAACCTCCTGGCCTTATGAAAAGAGTGCCTTCCTGGTATGTGACGTTTGGGGTGGTCAACATTGCCCTGGGCGCGTTCTCCCAGCTTCTTCCGCTCTACGCCTATTTTCTTGGGGCGAGAGCGGCGGAGGTGGGGGTTCTCTCGGCGGTGGGTAGCGCTACGGCCATTCTGGCCAGCATATTTTGGGGAAGGCTTGCGGACGCAAGCCCACGGCGCCGGCCCTTTGCCTTGTTCGGCCTTTTCGGTCTGGCTTTGGGCTACGCTGCGCTGGCCGTACTCAAGCGCGTGAGTCCGCTGTACCTGGTCAACGCCGGGGTCACATTCGTGTGGACCTCCGCCGGTACAGTCTCCACCCTGTTGATTCTGGCCGCGTTTTCCCGCCAAGACTGGGAAAAAGAGCTCGGCCGGTACAACGCGGTGTGCGGGGTGGGCTGGACCTTAGGCCTCCTCCTCGGCGCTCTTTGGACCACGATCCTCACGCGGTTCGTCGGTGAGGGCTGGAGCTTACGCTCCTTGGGGATCGTGGTGGCCCTGATCGCCCTGGCCGCGGGTTTTCTCGGATGGCGGAATGTTCCCGAGAGTCCGGGAGCGGTAAAAGGTTCGCTAGCTCAGGAACTGCTCAGCGCTATGGGGAATTTCGTGGCCGAACTGCGCCGCTACGGACCCATGCAATTTCTCGGCGCCCTGAACCCCCTTCACCTTGTGCGCTTTTTCCAGGGGCGCACGGCCTTCGGACCCGAAATGGCCTTGTTCTATTACGGAGAGCTCCTGTCCTTCGTGGCTTTTTCTTTGGTGTTCGCGCCTTTTCCTGTGTTCTTGCGCCAGATCCTGAAATGGCCAAACGAGCTGGTGTTCAGTCTGTATGTAGCCCACCACGTGGTGAGCGTTTTTGCGTACCGCTGGGCGCGAAAAGCCGTGGAAGGTTTGGGGCACCGCTTAGCTCTGGCTCTTTCTGTCACCATTCGCATCGGCATCTTTGTGGGATTCAGTGCGGTCGGCGCAGGAGCTCCCACTTGGCTTCTGATATTTTTCTTTGCCCTAGCAGGACTCACCTGGTCTTTCTTTCAGCTTTCCACTACCGCTTTGGTTTCTCGCTTAGCACCCGAATACATGCGCGGGCAGGCTCTGGGTCTTTACAACGCAGTAGCTGGCATGGGCAACGTGGTGGGCGCAATGATGGGTGGCTATCTCGCTGACGGGTTCGGATTTGCTGCCCCGTTTCTCTCCGGAGCAGCCTTGCTTTTTCTCACCCTGCCCATCCTGCTCGTCGAGGGACGGGCGGTGGAGTAGCTCATTTCTCCTTTTCTTTCACGGCCAGGACTTGCATGCCGTTGTAGTACCCGCAATGGGGGCACACCCGATGGGGAAGACGGAAGTTATGGCACTGCGGGCATTCTGTGGCCGCGAGGAGCTGGGTGCGCCAATGGGTGCGCCGGAGCCGAACCTCCCGGTGCGATCTGCGTGATTTGGAAACTGCAGCCATGTTCTCCTCCTTTGGAGCCCGCTATTTTCCGAGAGCACGCTCAAGAATCAAGGTGACCGGTCCGTCGTTCACGAGCCCCACTTCCATTTGGGCTCCGAAAACCCCAGTCTTGACGGGAACGCCTGCGGCGGCTAGGGCTTGCAGAAATTTCTCGTAGAGGGCTTTGGCCTGGTCCGCTGGTGCAGCCTGGTCGAAACTGGGCCGGCGGCCAGCCAATGGGTCTCCATACAGGGTGAATTGGGAAACACACAATACCTCGCCCCCCACCTCTCGCAGGGAACGGTTCATTTTTCCTTGCTCATCTGGAAAAACTCGCATGTCCGGGATCTTCGAGGCCCAAAAGCGGACCTCTTCCTCTCCCTCGCCTTTGCCCACGCCCACAAAGAGGAGAAAGCCTCGGCCGATCCGGGCTACTTCCTCGCCGTTCACCCGAACCCAGGCCTCGCGAACCCGCTGAAGAACGATGCGCATTTAACCTTTGCTGGCCTGGAGGCTCTGCAAGAAATTCAGCACCCGGCGCAACTCTTCCAAAGAAAGAGAGCCCAAGAAGGACAGGACCTCCTCGCGCAAAATAGCTCGCTCGCGTTCGGCCTGCCGTTCTTCGAACAGGGCTTGCTCGGCCAGCCGGCGCGCAGGACGGCATGCGTCCTCATCCACATAGCTCACCCGCCACCGCGGAAACTGGTGAAGGCTTTCCTGCACCTGGCGGTTCAAATGCTGCAAAGCCGGCTCCCGCGGGGGAAAAACCCCGAGGATCTGGTTGGCCAGGTGCTGAGATTCCACAAAGACCACGAGCTCCTGGGCTTGGTGCTGGCCGGCTAAAGACAGTCCGTCCAACAGGGCTTTGTACTGGGCCACTTCCCTTGTGGTCCTTCCCAAAGCCTTTCCCGCTTGGGCTAGAGGCCGACCCCCTTGGTCGGTGAGGACCACGCCGATGGCGGCCTGAGGTGGATCGCCCCGAGCGACTCCGCTTACCGCGAGCACAAGCTTCCGCATGTTGTGGGCCCGGCAGGGCTCGAACCTGCGACCGACCGGTTATGAGCCGGCTGCTCTACCCCTGAGCTACGGGCCCACTGCTCAGTATGGTAGTGAGGAAGGGTCACAGAGGCAACCTCGTTGGGACACACCTCGATGCTGAGAAATCAAAATTTGCCCACCCGGCGCAAAACCTCTTTGGCCACGCGGATCACAGCTTCTTCGGAGATCCCCATCTTTTCTAACACCACAGACCCGGGAGCGCTGGCGCCGAAGCGCGCAATCCCCACAACAGCCCCCTCTAGACCCACGAAGCGCTCCCAACCCAGGGGGCAGCCTGCCTCCACGGCCACCCGCGCTCGCACGTCTTTCGGCAGCACCTCCTCCTGATATTCCGCGGATTGGGCCTGGAAGACCTCGAAGCTGGGCATGGCCACGACGCGCACGTTGATCCCTTCCTCCGCCAGTTTCTTGCCCGCAGCGAGCGTCACGTGCACTTCTGATCCCGTGGCGATGAGGATGAGGTCAGGCATTCCCTTTCGCCTCTGCCAAAGCACGTAGCCTCCCCGGTGCAAGTTTTCTGGACCGGACAAGTCTCTGCGGTCCAGAACAGGGAGATCCTGGCGGGTGAGGATAATAACGGTGGGGCCATCTTTTCTGGCCAAAGCTGCTTCCCAAGCTTCGCGCACCTCGTTAGCGTCCGCAGGGCGAATCACCACCAGGTTCGGGACGCAGCGCAAATTCATGAGTTGCTCCACCGGCTGATGGGTGGGACCATCCTCGCCCACGGCCACGGAATCGTGGGTGAAGAGGAAGATGACGCGGCTGTGGCTCATGGCGGAAAGGCGCACCGGCGGCCGCATGTAATCAGAGAAAACGAGAAAAGTGCCGCAAAACGGGATCACTCCACCGTGGCGGGCCATCCCCAACGCGATGGCGCCCATGGCGTGCTCTCGCACGCCGAAATGGATGTTCCTTCCGGAATAATCCCATCCGCCGCCCACTGCGCCCTGCACCAGTCCCGGCTCAGGTGGCGCTTGAAAATCACCTTTTCCCTTGAGCCAGGTGAAGCAGGACGGGTTCAAGTCCGCAGAGCCTCCCACAAGCTCAGGAATTCTCTCACCTAGGGCCTGAAGGACCGTCTCTGAAGCTTTGCGCGTGGAGATCTTCGTGCCGGGCTCAAACGCGGGTAGGTTTTCATCCCAGTGAGGAGGGAGTTCTCCACCCATGCGGCGGCGGAACTCCTGCGCTAGCCCAGGATGGGCCTTCTCGTACTCAGAAAAGAGCTTTTGCCAGGCATCCTCTTGGGCCTCCGCTTGGGCGCGGAGCTTGGCAAAGTGAGCCCGCACCTCCTCTGGCACGAAGAAGGGCGGCTCCTCCGGCCAGCCTAAATTCCTCTTCGCGGCCCGGGCCTCCTCCGGCCCCAGCGGCGCACCGTGCACATGGAATGTGCCGGCCTTTGTGGGCGCACCGTAACCGATGACCGTGCGTATACACAAAAGAGATGGCCTTTCCTTCTCCGCTTTGGCTGCATAAATGGCCTCGTCAATGGCCTCAAGGTCGTTGCCGTCGGGAACCTCCAAAACCTGCCACCCATAGGCTTCGAACCTTTTGCGCACATCTTCAGTAAAGGTGAGGGCGGTGGAACCTGCCAGGGACACAAGATTCTGGTCATAAAGGACCAAAAGCTTGCCCAATTTCAGGTGGCCAGCGAGGGAAGCGGCCTCGGCAGCCACTCCTTCCATGAGGTCCCCGTCGGAGGCGAGAACATAAGTGTGGTGGTCTACGATGGGAAAACCCGGGCGATTGAAGATGGCGGCGAGGTGGGCCTCGGCCATCGCCATGCCCACAGCATTGGCAAAACCTTGACCTAAAGGACCTGTGGTGACCTCCACTCCCGGGGTCAGGCCAGCCTCAGGATGTCCGGGTGTTTTGCTTCCCCATTGTCGAAAATTCTGGAGCTCCTCAAGGGGCAGGTAGCCAAAAAGGTGGAGGAGGGCGTAGAGCAGGGCCGAGCCGTGGCCGGCGGAGAGGATGAAGCGGTCCCGGTCCGGCCAAGTCGGATTCCTGGGGCTATGGCGAAGATGCCGGCTCCACAGAACATAGGCCATGGGCGCCGCTCCCAAGGGAAGTCCAGGATGCCCGGATTTGGCCCGCTCGATCATGTCCACAGCCAAAAAACGCAGGGTATTCACGCAAATGCTTGGCAATTCACGGCGCTCCACCTCTCCTCCTTTCGCAAACGCCGGAATTATACGAGCAAACCGGGGATTTTTTGAGAAAAAGAAAGGGGGACCAGTTTGCTGGTCCCCCTTTGCGCGTTTGGCGCTGCGGTTTACCGCGGCTTCACGTTCTTGGCCTGCGGGCCTTTGGGGCCCTGCTCGATGTCGAACTCCACAGTCTGGCCCTCGCGCAGGGTCTTAAAACCCGACATCTCGATGGCCGAAAAGTGGACGAACACATCCGGTCCGTTCTCTTGGGCGATGAAGCCGTAGCCCTTGGCCTCGTCAAACCACTTCACTTTACCTATGGCCATTGGGTGTTTCCCCCCTTTCTTTAAGACTTGACCGACTCCATGCGCCCCTACTGCTTGTTGGGGGAAACCCCCAACAGCTACTTCGGATGGTGCACTTCGTACGGTCCTGCGAAGTTTACTATACCCGTTTTCTCAAGGTCCGCAAGTCTTGCCCAAGCCGGCCAGGCGGATACACTCCCAGCGAGATGGAAGAGCCACGGGATGAGGAGATGCTCGAGGCTGAAGAGGACGTAGACGTCCTCGGCCTGTATCTGGCGGAGCTAGCACGCACGCCCATCCTCTCCGAGGCCGAGGAGAAGGAGCTCATTTGGCGCATGAAGAATGGCGATCGCGGCGCCCGCGAGCGCCTCATCGTTGCCCACCTCAGACTCGTGGTGTCCATCGCCAAGGAATACGGGGACACTGGTCTAGACCTTGTGGACCTTATCCAAGAGGGCAACATCGGGCTCATCGAGGCGGTAGACCGCTATGATCCCCACCGCGGCGTGCGCCTCTCCACCTACGCCCGCTGGTGGATCCGCCAGGCCATCGGTCACGCCATCGAAAAACAGTCCCAAATGATCCGTATCCCTGCCTACCTCTTCCGGGCTATCATCCGTTTCCAACGTCTGAAAGCAAGCTTCGGCGCAGAAGGAGTGGAGGAAACCGAGGACCTCCTGGTGGCTCCCGGTCTTACTCCGGAACGTCTCCTCCGCGTCCAGGAGACCGTGGGAAATGTGTTCTCCCTGGACGTCCCTCTGGACGAAGAGGAGGGCACAACGCTGGAGGAGCTGGTGGCGGACGAGGCCATGCCCACTCCCGAGCGGGCGGCTCTTTTGGAGCTTTTCCGCGCGGAACTTTTGGAAATCGTGGAAAAGCTTCCAGACCGGGATGCACAAATTTTGCGCTGGCGCTATGGCCTGGAAGGACCACGCCCCCTCACCCTGGCGGAGATCGGGGAGAAGCTGGGCATTTCCCGGGAGCGCGTGCGCCAGCTCGAGGTCCGGGCTCTGAAACGGCTGAAGGAAGCCTGGGGAGAAAAAGCCCTGGAGTTCTACCGGAAGCTTTTGACCTCGGCTTAGCGGCCCACGAGTTTGCGGAACTCCTCTTCCGTAAGGACCGTGATCCTCAGTTCTTGGGCCTTTCTCAACTTTTCCCCAGGGTCTGCGCCCACCACCACATAGTCCACCTTGCGGGAGACCCCCGTGGCCACCCGGCCGCCCAAGGACTCCACGATCTGCCGCGCCTCCTCCCGGGTGAAAGCAGAGAGAGTGCCGGTGAACACGAACGTTTTCCCGGAAAGCGGACCTTCTTTGGGCTTCTCCGCCTCCATCCTCACGCCCAGCTCTTTCAACTCCCGCACGAGTTTTCTGTTTTCCTCGTTTTGGAAGAAGTCCGCGATGCTCTGAGCAATGCGTGGGCCCACCTCAGGAATGGGGATCAACTCCTCATAAGAAGCGCGGCTCAGGGCGTCAAGCGAGGGGAAATGCTCGGCCAAAACTTCCGCGAGATGCTCGCCTACATAGCGGATGCCCAGGGCGAAAATGAGGCGGGCTAGCCCAGCGCTCTTGGAGCGCTCGATTTGTTCTAGCAAATTCTGGGCAGATTTTTCGCCCATGCGCTCGAGGTTAACCAGGTCCTCCTTTTTGAGCCGATAGAGGTCGGAAAGCTTACGGACAAGCCCGGTTTCCACCAATTTGTCCACCAATTTTTCGCCCAAGCCCTCGATGTCCATGGCCCGCCGGGAGGCAAAATGGCGGATGGACTCCTTAATGCGCGCCGGGCAAGAGAGGTTCTCGCAGCGGTAGGCCACTTCGCCCGGAGGCCGGATCACCGGGCCGCCGCAGGCTGGGCAACGCTTGGGCATCTTGAATTCTTGTTCTTGCCCCGTGCGGCGCTCCGGAATGGATTTCACCACTTCAGGAATAACCTCGCCCGCGCGGCGCACAATCACCCAGTCTCCGATGCGCACGTCCTTTCGGCGCACCTCGTCCTCGTTGTGCAGGGTGGCCCGGGACACGGTGGCCCCGGAAACCTCCACCGGCGCGAGGATGGCCACGGGCGTGAGAGCTCCTGTACGCCCCACCTGCACCACAATGTCCAAAACCCGGGTGGTGGCCTCTTCGGCCGGGAATTTGTAAGCGATGGCCCAGCGCGGAGCCCGGGAAACCTCCCCCAAGATCTCGCGTTGAGCAAAGTCGTTGACTTTCACTACCATTCCGTCCGCTTCGTACAGGAGCTCGTGGCGGCGGGCCAAAAGCTCCCGGTAGAATTCCTTCACCTCCTCTAGCGTTTTGCACAGCTTCCAGAGGGGATTTGCGGGAAGCCCAAGGCGGGGGAAGATGGTGAGGAGCTCCGCCTGAGACCGGATCTCAATCCCTTCAACCCGGCCCAGGGCGTAGAAGAAGACCTTGAGGGGGCGGGCGGCTGTCACGTTGGGGTCTAGTTGGCGGAGGCTACCCGCCGCGGCGTTGCGGGGGTTAGCGAACAGGGGTTCGCCCAGACGCTCCCGTTCCTCGTTGAGCCGCCGGAACGCTTCTTTCTCCATGTACACCTCGCCCCGGACCTCCAGAAGCCGCGGCACCTTCCCATCCAGAGGGAAAAGCCGCAAGGGCACTTGCTTTATGGTGCGCAGGTTTCGCGTGACGTCCTCGCCCACCCGGCCATCTCCGCGGGTAGACCCTACCGTGAACACACCGTCCACATACACGAGCTCCACGGAGAGCCCGTCCAATTTGGGCTCGCATACGTACTCCACTGGCTCTCCCCCCAAAAGCCGGCGCACTCGCTCGTCCCATTCCTCCAGCTCCCCGTCACTGAAGCAGTTCTGGAGGGAGAGCATGGGCACAGCGTGTTCTACGGCCGCGAATTCTTCCGCCGGGGGCGCGCCCACCCTCTGGGTGGGCGAATCCGGTGTCACAAGCTCCGGATACTTCGCCTCAAGCTCGACAAGCTCATGGAAAAGCTTGTCGTACTCAGCGTCGGAGATGAGAGGCTGGTTGAGGACGTAGTAATGGTAGTCGTAGCGACGAATCTCCTCACGGAGCTTCTCCACCCGCTCCTGAATCTCCTTCGGGACGCTCACGCCCGCTCACCCCCTTCTTCTCTGCCCGCTCCTCTTCACTGCGCTCGTAAGCCTCAATGATGGCCTTGACCAGAGGGTGCCGAACCACGTCGGTCCGGTCCAGATACACAATGGCAATCCCCAGGATTCCTGAAAGAATCCGCGGTACCTCCGTCAAACCCGAGGTTACGCCTACGAGGTCGATCTGGGTGATGTCCCCTGTCACTACCACTTTTGATCCAAATCCCATACGGGTGAGGAACATCTTCATCTGGGTGTGGGTGGTATTTTGGGCCTCGTCCAGGATGATGAACGCGTTGTTCAGGGTTCTGCCCCGCATGAACGCCAAAGGTGCGATCTCCACGCGCCCCGTCTGCATATATTTATCCAGTTCGGAAGCGGGAATCATGTCATAAATCGCGTCGTAAAGCGGACGCAAATAGGGGTTAACTTTTTGGAAAAGGTCACCGGGAAGGAAACCCAGTTGCTCGCCGGCCTCCACGGCCGGGCGGGTGAGGACGATGCGCTTCACTTTTCCTTGCTGGAGGTAGTTCAGGGCCATGGCCACGGCGAGGTACGTTTTGCCCGTTCCCGCCGGGCCAATGGCAAAGACGATGTCGTTTTCCCTGATGGCCTCGATGTACCGCCTCTGCCCCGCCGTTTTGGGACGAATGGCCTCGCCCCAATGGGTGATCTGAATAACATCGGTGAGGACGCCGCTGAGGTCCCCACCTTCTTCCACCTGGCTGATGAGATACTGTACCTCTTCCACAGAAGGAGCGCGATTGGTGCGAGCAACTTCCAGCAGCTTCCCGAAAAGCCGCTCCAGCTTCTCCACGTCCTCGGCCTCACCTTCGATGAGGATCCTGCTGCCCCGGGCCACGATCTTTGTCTGAGGGAAAAGCTGGGAGATGAGCCGCAAATTCCGGTTGTACTGGCCGAGGACACCCAGAGCTACGTCCTGGCTAGGAAGACCGATCTCCGCAATCTTCCGCGCGATCGATTATCACCCCCTGCACACCATTTTCTCCGAGCGCACACAGCCGCACAGGCACAATTGTACCTCGGGTGAGGTCAGCCCCGCTCACTCCAACCCGAAGGTAGTTCTCCGTGTGACCAACCCACAGCCCGTTTTCTTCCTCTTCCACCAGGAGATTCAAGGTTTGCCCAAGAAAGCGGCGTTGGACGGCCTGAGCCCAACCGCGGGCTTGCGTGGCCAAAAAGGCACTACGCCGATGCGCCACTTCTTTGGGCACCCGCTCCGGAAACTTTGCCGCCGGAGTGCCCGGCCGTGGCGAATACCGGAAAATGTGGACGTTCAGAGGCTTGAGCCTCGCGAGAAGGCCCACGGTGCGCAAAAAAGCGGGCTCGTCCTCGCCGGGAAAGCCCACCATCGCGTCCGTACCCAGAGTAGCTTTGGGCACGCGGGCCAAAAACGCCTCAGCCTTTTCCCGGTACTCCTCAGCTGTGTAGGCTCGGCCCATGCGAGAAAGGATGCGATTGTCGCCCGACTGGAGAGGCATGTGCAGATACGGGCAAAGCCTGGGCTCCTGAGCAAAAAGTTCCAACAGCTCCTGGGTCAAGCCCTCGGGGTTCAAGGAGGTCAGCCGGTACCGCACACCGGGAACCGTAAGAAGCTCACGAAGGAGATCCGTAAGAGAAGGACGCTCCGGCAGATCCAGACCGTACTGAGCAAGGTTGATCCCGCTCACCACAATTTCCCGATGGCCTGCGGCAGAGAGGTTCTCCGCTTCACCTCGGGCCACGTGCGGCGGCTTGCTCCGCAAGGGCCCTCGCACTTGCCAGGTCCGGCAGAAAGTACAACCCTGCGTGCAGCCATCCTGAACCTTGAGGAGGGCCCGCGCCCGGGGAAAGGGTCCATGAACCTGCTCCTCCGCGAGGCCTGGCCAACCCGGTGTTTCCCAGGCCTGTCCTTGCAAATACGCTGCGAGGATTTGGGGAAGGCGGGCCTTGTCCTGATTGCCTACGACCAGATCTGCTCCAGCCCGTCTCAGACCCGTCGCAGCCCCATTCGCTCCACAGCCCACCGCCACTACCAGGGCCTCAGGATGCTCCCGCCTGAGCTGCGCCACAAGTTTCCGGGACTTTCGGTCTGCCAGGGCTGTCACCGTACAAGTATTCACCACGTGTACTTCTCCCAATCCCTCAAGATGGCGGAGTTGCTCGGCTAGAAACTGGGCTTCGTACTGATTGACCCGGCAGCCCAAAAAGTAGACAGACACCCTCATTCTTCCTGATGGCGCTCCACAGTGAACCGGTAGATTTGACACGGCTCGTCAGGAGAAAGACCAGCTTTCATCTTCGCGATGCGCAGTTGTTCCGCCACCGTGTCCACACCCGGCAAATCTGGAAGGAGAAGGCCCCGGCGCCATCCCTTCTCTACAATGACCCCGTACTGCTTGGGATCAAGATCTTCTTCCGTGCACGGTTTCGGAGGAGAAAGGACGTCCACGGTGAGGGAAAGCTGCCCAAGCTCGTCGGGGCGTACTGGAGGAAAGCGGGGGTCCTCGGTGGCTGAGCGGATGGCGTTTTCCACGATCTCCTGGGCCAAATTCTCCTCGGTGGGGAGGTAAGTGCCAATACAACCGCGCAACATCCCGCGCTTTTTCAGGGACACAAAGGCGCCGGCACGGCGGGAAAGGAGCTCCGGAGGCAAATCCTTGGGCAGGGCGATTTTTCGCCCCTCCTTCACCCAGGCCGTGATGGCTTGGCGCGCCAGTTCCACGTAAGGATCAAGCATAACCAGTCTACGAGCCTACCCGCTGGCCTGCAAAACGCAACCTCGTGCGGAGGGGGTCGCAATGGCCGTCGTGGGAACCGGCAAAGAAGGTCCGCAGGTGGGGCCCCGTATTTGTACCGAGAAGGAGGGCGAGCTGCCCGGCAGGTTTGTACTGGAAAAATGCGCGAGAAACTAAAAAACCTGGATGTGGGGCGGGCAATGGGCGATCTCCACGACATTGCTTCATAGGTTCGCGCGGAACTTCGCCCTGCTGAAAAAGCCGCAGATTTTCGAACTTACCAGCTTCGGCACGGGAAAATTCAAGATTAGAATTTTTGAGGCGTGGTAAACACCGCAAGACCTGTGTAAATTGAGGAACACCGCTTCGGATCGGCTTTGCGCGGCTATACCCGTGTCCTCCCCGGATATCCTCGCGGTGTTCCTGCGATTTACCCCCCATGCTCGACGCTGCATTCAGCAGCGCAGCTAACTGCAGGTTTTAGGGAGTTTTAGCTGGCGGCCTATGAATGTAGCTGAGACTCGAGGTGAAAGCTGTATTGGCTAACGGAAGAATTTCAAAGCTTCGGCGGAGAAGGGCAAAAGGGGCAAACTTCCCCTTGAAACCTTGCCAAAAGGTGCGGTGTAATTTTAACAAAAAGGGGGTGAAAAAAACGGTCAAAAGGAAAACGATGCTGAGGATAACGGTGCTACTAGCCTTCTGTCTTTTGGCCGGGGGAATCCTCCCGGAGGCCTTCGCTGGTCCACCTCCTGGACCCCCTCCGCCACCACCGCCGCCGGAGCCGACCCCTCCACCGCCACCAGTGTACCCTTGTGCTTTAGTTTCACCGGAGCTGATTGACCTCATAGGACCTAAACTACCCTTTGAGCCTGACGATGGGTTGAGGGCAGCGAGGTCCCTTGAGGACGGGAGTTGGCCGCTTTCTCATGATGGCAAGGTCTTCAAGACCTACGTGAACCCGGAATGGACCGGAATTTGGGCCCTGTTAAAGTTCACCCAACTCCAACGCGGGGCGTTTATCGGGGGCGTGAAGGCTTCGGTGCAGTTTCGAATCACCGATCGAGGTCAATGCTTCCCGACCGTGGCCGCCGCGCGCTCGCTCGATGAGGGCTCCTACCTGCTGTGGATGGCGCACGCTCCCACCCTTGGGATCAAGCTCCCACCGGAGCTGACCGCCGGGCTGAACTGGTTTATGGCCATAATCGAGGTCGAAATTTCCCCAGATGGCAGGATCGATATCAGGGACATCGCCGGGATTATCTTCTACCCCGATGCTATGTATCGCTCTCCGGAAGAGATGTTAAAGACGGCGAGGTCCTTGGATGACGGCGGGATTCTGGTCCCCTTGCCACCCGAAACCGTAGCAGCAGGCTAGCCTGCAAAGATTAACGGCGCGACCTCCGTGGAAGTTGCCGGGTGGTAGATGAAGGTGCGTTCCGTGGCTTCATTTCACCC
>CALKCH010000007.1 GCA_938083225.1 Candidatus Bipolaricaulota bacterium | reverse complement strand
CGGCAAAGCTCAAGCTATCCCGGCTCACGTCAATACCTGCGAACTGCCTGTCCATGATCTCCTCCCCGAGGTAAGCTTCTCTCTTGGGGCCCGACCTTGTGATGCGGGCTTTTTTGGCCCAGACAACTGTTCGGGCTCTCGAGGGGATAGGACGGGACGACCTTGCTCTCCCACGGTCTTCCGAGACCCAGGGCAGGACGGTCTATCCCGTCCTCCCTCCCCCTCGCTTACCTCACCCCCCAACATACAAGGGAAACGGTGGGCGAATGCATGAGGGAGAAAAACCTAGGCCCCTGAGTGGCAGAAACTTCGCGCCCTGAAAGGGAATTTTTGGAAGGATTCCCGGAAAGGGTGAAATTGAGGAGGGCCTGGTTCAGTGGGGGCCAGCCCGGCGCAGGCCCAAAGCCTGGGCCAAGGCTAGGGCTTCCCGGTACTCCCCACTGGTGATGCGCCGGGAAAGCTCCGGATACTCCCAGGCCCGATGGGTAGGATAGTACTGGGCCATGATGTTCACGTAGGTATCGGGAGAAATTTCCTCACGGAGGAAACGAAGGACCTTCTCCGTCCCCGCTAGCCCCTGGGGCAAAACGAGGTGGCGCACAATGAGACCCCGCACGGCGATCCCGTTTCTCACCACGAGGTCCCCCACTTGCCGGTGCATCACTGAAAGCGCTTCCCTGGCGCGCTGGAAATAGTCGGGGGCATTGGAGAATTTGGCGGCCGCCGCGTTGTCGCCATACTTGAAATCGGGCATGTAGATGTCCACAACCCCCGCTAAGAGCTCCAGTGCTTCCACCGCTTCATACCCACCACAGTTCCACACGAGAGGGATCTCCAGTCCCTCCTCCCGGGCGATTCCCACGGCCTCCACGATCATGGGGGCCTGATGGGTAGGGGTCACCAGATTCACGTTATGGCAGCCCATGTCCTGCAGACGCAACATGATTTTGGCTAGCTCCTCCACAGAAATTTCCTGGCCCTCGCCGAGCTGGGAGATCGTGAAGTTCTGACAGAAGACGCAGCCCAGGTTGCAACCGGAGAAGAAGATGGTGCCCGAGCCGTAGCGGCCCACAAGCTCGCGCTCCTCGCCGAAGTGGGGACCGAAGCTCGCTACCCAAGGCCGCAGGCCCGTGCGGCAAAAACCGCGCTCTCCCTGGGCTCGCCTGGCCAAACATCGCCGCGGACAAAGTCGGCAAGGCGAAGCGAGTTCATACAAAGCCCGCACGCGCTCCTCGAATTCCTTCTGGGAAAGACCCAGATAAGCGGGATACTTCAGCCGTTCGGTCGCCATCCTAAATCCAAAAGGATTTGCCAGAGAGCACAGAGGGGGAGGCCCATGACGTTGTAGAAATCGCCCTCGATTCTCTCCACAAAGGCCGCGGCCCGGCCCTGGATGCCGTAGGCTCCGGCTTTGTCCAAAACTTTCTCCTTCTTCAAGTACCAAGCGATCTCCTCCGGCGAGAGCGGGCGGAAGAGGACCCGGGTTTCCACCAACCGCCGGCGGCGCTCCGGGCCCAGGCGCACCACAAGTCCGGTATATACGGAATGCCAACCGCCGGAGAGGGTGCGGAGAAAAACCTCGGCCTCCTCACGATCCCGGGGTTTTCCGAAACTGCGGCCGTCCCGGAACACCCCGGTGTCGGCAGCAATGACCAACGCCTGGGGAAACTGGGCGGCCACGGCCTCCGCCTTCTTCTCTGCCAAACGCAGAAGATCTTCCGGCGCGACCGGCTCTTCTTCCGCCACCTGCGGGTGGACCACGGAAAAGCGGGGGACAAAGAGACGCAAAAGCTCACGTCGACGAGGAGAGGACGAGGCCAAGATCACCGGCGGAGACGTATAATCCCGGGCCATGGAGATCATTTTCAGTCCACGGTGTCTGGAGTATAACGCCATCGGGCATCCGGAGGGGCCGGCCCGGGTCCGCTTGCTCAAGGATTATTTGGAGCGCCTGGGCTTTCCGTTCCTGGAGCCCGAGCCGGCCCGAGATGAGGAGATTTTGGCCGTCCACTCCCCTGAGCTCCTCCGGCGCATCCGCACCGGTGATTTCTTTGATCCGGACTGCCCGGTTTACCAAAACCTCGAGTTCTACGCGAAACTGGCCGTGGGCGGAGCTATTTTGGCTCAGAAGGTGCGGGGTTTTTCCATTCTTCGGCCGCCAGGGCACCACGCTGGCCCTAACTTCCTCGGCGGGTTCTGCTACCTCAACAACCTCGCGGTGGCCGTGAAACTTTCCCGAAAGAAAACGCTCATCGTGGACATCGATGGCCACCACGGAAACGGGACCGAGGCCATCTTCCTTGGCGACTCCCTCGTCACCTATGTTTCCCTGCACCGCATGTACAACTACCCAGGCACTGGTCACCGCTCTTATGCCAACGCCATCAACGTGCCCCTTGCGCCCCGCTGCGGGGGCGAGCGCTACGTGGAGGCCCTGGAGGAAGCCCTAGAAAAAGCTGGTCGTAATTACGAGGGGCTCGCCATCTCCGTGGGCTTTGACACCTACAAGGAGGACCCTTTGGCCTCGCTGGGCTTGGAGGTGGAAGACTACTACAGCATCGGCTATGTGCTGGGCGGGCTTCGGCTGCCCACCTTTTGTGTGCTGGAGGGAGGGTATGTGCCGGAGATCATGGGCCCGGCAGCCCATGCGTTCATTATGGGCCTCACTGAGGGCGGAGCTGGAATCGGACCGAAAAAGTAGGGCTAACCCAGCCCGGCTATAATCCAGAACCATGAGGCTACGATATCTTTTGCTTTTGGCGTTCAGCGCGAGCGTCCTTGCCGCACCGGTGCGCGTGTCCTTGCCCCCTCTTCTGGGAGCCTTGCCCGTGGCTGTGGCCCAAAAGCTCGGGATTTTCGCGGAACACGGGCTAGAAGTGCAGCTTGTGCCCTTGCCCTCCCAGCGGGACCGGATTCTGGCTTTTCAGGCCGGCCAGATCAACGCCGTGGTCACTGACCTCACTTCTGCCCTCATGCTTGTGGCCTCCCAGCCAGGCGAGGCCGCCATCGCCGCAGCTTTGTACCTCCCACCCCAGGATGGAACCCATTTGGCCCTCATCACGCCTGCCAGCTACTCGGGTCTAACCACCCTGAGCCAACTTTTGGAGGCCACGAAGACCCGGCGCCTGCAGATAGCCGTTCCTCGTGTATCGGATCTGGAGTTCATGCTGGACCAGCTGTTCCGCAAGTACGGCTTTTCCTTTCCTTCGGAACTGTCCGTGGGCCAGGACAACCTCCTCCTCAACGCCACTTGGACCCTGTTCGGCATGACCCATGCTGCGGTTCTTCCCCAGCCTTACGTGGACTACCTTCTCCACTACGAGTTCGAGGGGAAGCCCACCTTGGTTGTGCTGGCGGACTTCGCCGGCCTTCCCATTCCTCCCGATGTTCTGGTGGTTCGCCGTCGGCTTCCTCCAGAGACAGTGGAGAAATTCCTGGCCGCCGTGAGCGAAGCAGTAGCCCGCATCCAGGGGATGAGTCGGGAGGAACTGGTGGACTTGGCCATGCCCATAGCCATTGAGTTTTTCTTTCCCGGGGTGAATCTGGCCACTGCTGCGCCGGAGGACAGGGCCCGGGTGGAGGCTGCGGTGGACGCCCTGCGCATCCCGCAGTTCACCCCACCGGCTCCCGTAGACCCCACTCTTTTCGCCCAGGTGGCGGATTGGGCCAAAAGTAAAGGGTACCTGTCCCGTAACCTGGCCTACGCTGAGGCCGTGCTGCCAGGCCAATGATCGAGATCCAAAACCTGTGTCTAGTGTATGGGAGCGGCCGGGAAGCCGTGCCCGCGGTGGAGGAGGTCTCTTTCAGCGTGGGGGACGGGGAGATGGTGGCGGTGGTGGGTCCCTCGGGTTGCGGCAAAACGAGCCTACTTTTGGCCATCGATGGCCTCGTTCGTCCCACTTCGGGCCGGGTGCTCATCGAGGGCGAGGAGGTGCGGGGTGTACGGCGGGACGTGGCCCTCATCCTTCAGGACGCCGGGCTCCTCCCCTGGAAAACCGTGCGTCAGAACGCGGGACTCGCCTTGCGCATTCAGAAAAGGCGGGAGAGCGTGGATGGGATCCTCGCTGCTTTGGGGTTAAATGGGTTTGAGCGGCGTTTTCCCGCGGAGCTTTCCGAGGGCATGCGGCGGCGGGTGGGCATCGCCCGGGCCTTGGCCCTCCGGCCCAGGGTCCTCCTCATGGACGAGCCCATGGCCAACCTGGACTCCCTCACCCGCGAGCGCATCCAAAACCTTCTTTTGGACCTGTGGTGGGAGATGCGGTTCACTGCGATCCTGGTGACCCACGACATCGAGGAGGCCGTGTTCCTGGGGCAGCGCATCGTGGTCCTTTCTCCCCGGCCGGCTCGGGTGCGCGCGGTGGTGGAGAACCCGGGCATGGGTGAGCACGACTACCGGGGAAGCCCGGAGTTCTTGGAGCGGGCCAAGGTCCTGCGGCGGATCCTGGAGGAAAACGGATGAAAACGGCGTTAGCTTACGCGCTAGGGGTTTTGCTCATCTTCGGGACCTGGGCCCTGGTCTCCTTCTCCCTGGCCTGGGCCAAGGGGCGGCCCATCCTTCCCTATCCCTGGGAAGCCGCTCTGGCTGCGGGAGAAAAAATGGGGGAGCTTTTGTCGGCGTTTGGCATCTCAGCCCTGCGGTTCCTTGTGGCTTTGGTTATTTCCTTTCTTATCGGGCTTCCCCTGGGGCTGGCCGCGGGGTTCGAGTCCAAATTGGACCAGTTCCTGTCCCCCCTCATCTACCTCCTTTACCCCATGCCCCCGGTGGCCCTCCTCCTTTTCCTCTACTTGGCCTTCGGCCTGGGAGAGGTGGTGCGCCTGGTGGTCGTGGTGATCGCCCTGTTCTTTCAGGTAGTCGTGGCTGCCCAGGGCGCGGCCAAGTTCATCAGCCCCAATCACGTGGTGGCCGTGCGCTCCAGCGGAGCCTCCCACTGGCAGCTCTATTGGCACGTGGTCATCCCCGCTACCCTTCCCAGCGTCCTCACCGCGGCCCGCGTCTCCGTGGGCTTGGGCATCACCATGCTCTACATTGCCGAGACCAAATTGGGGATCCTTCTTCCTCCCCACCAGGGTTTGGGCCGGTTCATCGAGTACTACACGTTCCGCGCGGATATCGCCCTGGCTGGCGTGGTGGCTCTCGCCCTCCTTGGACTCCTCTTCTATGTGGTCCTGGAGGTGTTGGAACGAGAGCTTTGCCGGTGGAAGTACGTGGGGGTGAAGGGTGGAAGTTAAGCGGGTGTGGTTTGTGGTGCGTTCGGGCCGAGAGGAAGCCCTGGCCGTGGCTGAGCGGGGTGTAAAATTTTTGGCCCGTAAAGGAATAGAGGCCGAGACCCTCAGCCAGACTCCACTTCCGCCGGAGGGCCCAGATTTGGTAGTCACGGTGGGCGGAGATGGAACCCTTTTGCATGTGGCCTCTGCCCTCTACCCTCAGGAGGTGCCCCTTTTTCCGGTGCTTTTGGGCGGGGTGGGGTTTTTGAGTGCTTGTCGGGCCGAGGAACTGGAGGAGGGGCTGGCGGCCATCTTGGCTGGCCGAGCCAAAATCGAACGGCGCTCGCGCCTTCTGGCCCAGGGCCCGGGATTTTCCACCACCGCTCTCAACGAGTGTGCTCTCGTGGGCACCGCCCAGTCCCGCTTTATTCAGGTTCGGGTGCACAGCGAGAACGAGGAGATCTGTCGTTTCGGCGGGGATGGCCTGGTGGTAGCCACGCCCACAGGAAGTACCGCCTACGCCCTGGCCGCGGGCGGCCCCGTCCTCTCCCCTCACGTTCCAGCGCTGCTTTTGGTTCCCCTTTGCCCCCATCGGCTGGGCCTGCGCCCCGTGGTGTTCCCGGACAACATCACTCTGGAGGTGGAAGCGGAGCAAGCCAGTTTAGTTTTGGCTGATGGCGATCCCGTGGGCGTAGTTTCGGCTGGGGAAAAACTCCGCGTGGGCCGGGCTCCCAAACACACGCTCCTCGTGCGTTTGCCCCAAACCCCCTCTCTCTTCGCCCGGCTGCGGGAGAAATTGGGCTGGCCGTGAAAGGAGGGATGGTGTATCTGGAAAGGATTTTGGAAGAAGTGCCAGGTCTGCGGGTGGCAGACGAGGTGGAAGTCCTCGTCCTGCGCGGCCGGGAGGAGCTCACCCGCTTCACCTTCGGCCACATCCACCAGAACGTGGCGGAGGAGGACACGGTGGTGTACGTGCGGGCCTGGGCCGACGGGAAAACCGGGGTGGCCCAGACGAACGAGCTTTCCTTGGAGGGGATTCGGCGGGTAGCGCGGGAGGCGGCGGAGCTCGCCCGGGCCCAGACGAAGCCCGCCGGGTATGAGCCGCCTGGCCCCGCGCCCTACCCGGAGGTCTCCGCTTTCGATGAGGGCACCTGGAACGCCAGCCCCGCCCTGCGCGCGGAGCTCGTGGCCCGGGCCGTGGCTGAGGCCAACGCTCTTGGGTTCAACGCCTCAGGGTCCCTCTCCATCGGCGGCGATGAGATCTGGATCCGCACCACCCGTGGCGTTCAGGCCCACTTCCGCCGGAGCCTGGTGCGCTTCGTCACCGTGATCCTCGGCAAAGAGGCAGGCTCCGGGTACGCGGAGTTCACGAGCGTACGCATCGGCGACTTTCGGCCGGAAGAGGTGGCGGCAAGAGCACTGGAAAAGGCCTCCCGCTCGGAAAAGAGGGTTCCCCTGGAGCCCGGGGAGTACGCCGTGGTCCTGGAGGAGCCGGCCGTGGCGACGCTTCTAGGGATGCTCTCCTCCATGGGATTCTCCGCGCGGGCGGTGCTGGAGAACCGCAGTTTTTTCTGCAACCGCTTTGGCGAGAAGATGGTCTCCGAGCTCGTCACCATTTACGATGATGCTCTGCATCCCCAGACGATCCCCATGCCCTTTGACTTCGAGGGCGTGCCCAAGACCCGGGTGTATTTCTTCCGGCGGGGCGTGGCCGAGGGGGTGGTGCACGACTCCCGCACGGCCAAGCTCATGGGCACGAGATCCACGGGCCATGCCCTGCCTCCGGCGGCCGCGGGCTTCTCGCCCCTGCCCACCCACCTCGTGATGGAGGCAGGCCCGGCCACCGACGCGGAGCTCCTTTCCGGCCTTTCCCGAGGGCTTCTGGTTACACGCTTCCATTACGCCCGCACCGTGGACCCCATGCGGGGCATCATGACCATGATGACCCGCGACGGCACGTTCCTCGTGGAGGAGGGGAGGATCGTGGCCGCCGTGGAGGACTTGCGCGTGACGGAGTCCGGGCTGCGCGCCCTCTCCTT
>CALKCH010000006.1 GCA_938083225.1 Candidatus Bipolaricaulota bacterium | reverse complement strand
CCGGGAGGGAGGTCCAGGACGGCGCCATCATCCAGCTGGTCGAGACCGACAGGGCCGGCCGTACGTAGCTTGAACTTGGGGAGGATGCGCTCGCGGATGAGCTTTTCCATCACCAGGCCGCCGGCACCATGCAGGGCCGTGATCTTCTCCTCAAGAAGGCGCCTCATAGCCTGGGCCTCCCCCCGTAGCGGTACCAAATGTTACAAGCACCCTCTGCGCCCACCATGCAGGGGCCAATGGGGGTAAGCGGGGTACAAGCCGTCCCGTAAAACGGGCAATCGGTGGGGACCGCACGGGCCATGAGCACATCCGCACAGAGGCAGCCCGGCGTTTTTTCCTCGCCCACTCGTCCCTCCACGCCGAACTCCCGCTTCGCGTCGTGCTTGGCGAATTCCTCGCGCAAATAGAGGCCGGAAGCGGGGATCTCGCCAATCCCGCGCCAGGTCGCCGGGCCCACCCAAAAGACCTCGCGCAAAAGCTCCCGGGCCCGCAGGTTCCCCTCCTCGGTGACGGAGCGGGAATAGGCGTTTTCCACCTCCGCCCGGCCCTCCCTAAGCTGGCGGAGAACAAGGGCAATCCCAAAAAGGATGTCCAGGGGCTCGAAGCCTGTGACCACGATGGGAACCCCAAAGCGCGCGGCGACCCCCCGATACGCGCCGGCGCCGATCACGGTGGAGACGTGTCCGGGGGCCAAAAACGCGGAGATCTCCACCGGCGGCGTGGAAAGGAGGGCCTCCAGGGCAGGCGGAATCAGTTTATGGCTCGCCAAAACGAAGAAATTGTCGGGAGGATGATCGAGGAGGACGGCGGCCGTGCCGGGTGCGGTGGTCTCAAAGCCGACAGCGAAGAACACCACGGGTTTTGGGGGGTGGCGGCGGGCGATTTCCACTGCATCCGCGGCAGAGAGAACAATGTGCACATCCGCACCCTCGGCCCGGGCCTCCTCCAGGGTCATCCGCGTTCCTGGGACCCGGGTCATGTCGCCAAACGTGCAGAGGACCGCGCCTTTCTCCGCAAGCTGCAAAGCGCAGTCGAAATCCTGGGTGGAGGTGACGCACACCGGGCATCCCGGCCCCTCCAAGACCTCCACGTTCTCCGGTAGAAGGGAACGCAAACCATGCTGAGCGATGGCGATCTCGTGGGTGCCGCATACATGCACGATTTTCACCGGCTGGTCGGGCGCCCAGGCCAAAAGAAGCTTTTGAAAACGCTCAGCCCGCGCTTGGTCCCGCAGGGTAAAAAGTTCTTGGGGGTTCATCGCTTTTTCCGTCATTCAGCGTGGGGCTTTGGGGTATCCGGCATGTCCGCAAGGGAAAGAAGCTCATCCCAAAGGCGCAGGGTTTCCTCGGCATCCTGAGGGTCCAGCCGGCGGATGGCAAAGCCCGCATGAACCAGAAGGTAATCGCCCACCTGAACCGGTTCACCCAACGTGTCCAACCGAGCTTTAGCCCGCGAGCCGCCCAGGTCCACGGTGGCCACGTTCTCCTCCACCGCCACCACGCGTACTGGAATGGCTAGGCACATGGTCTTGGGATTGTCGTCATTTTGAGAAGTACCGCAAGCGGTACCAAAGGAGGGCCAAATATTCCCGCAAGGCTAGAGCGGAGGCCGAGAGGTTCTGAACGGAAGGAACGTAGGACCGGACGCCGCGGAACGCCGCGGCGCGGAGATCGCAGGGCGCAGGGACCGGGGTGAGATCCTGGGCCCAAAAGCACTGCAGGGCCCGGGGCATGTGGAAAGCTGAGGTCACCAAAATGAAGGGCCCGGAAAGGTGTTGAGCCACGAGCGCTGCATCCTCCCAGGTGTTGCGGGAGGCGGTGAGCCAGCGCACTTTCTCCTTGGGCACCCCCAGCTCCCAAGCCGCTTGGGCCATGAGGGGGACCCCGCTTCCCTCAAAGCCTTCCCCTCCCACAAACCACAGAGTGGGTTTCCCCTCCAAAGCTAAAAACAGCCGCACTCCTTCCACAACCCGCGCCAGGGTGGAAGAAGGGAGGCTATTCAGGACCGGGCGAGCAGGACGAAAGTTCTCCCCGCCGCTTAGGACCACGATGGCCGGAACCTCGGGAGGAGAGAAAGCCGCCGGATAACGGTCTTCCAAAGGTTGGAGGAGGAAATTTGCGCCTGGAGCGGTAGAAAGGACGTAGAGAAAAGCCAGGCCCAAGGCGATGACGCCCGCTCCTTTCCACCAACGCCGGCGAAGGGCAAAACCCCAAAGAAGAAGCCCGAAGGCGAAGAGCAGAAAAACTGGATCGGCTACGACGTCCATGCGCCCAAAGTTTAAGCGCAGGGGACCACCTGGGCGATGCGCTCCCGCAACTCTTGGACTCGTTCTTCCGGCGGGCGGGAGAGCTGCGGCATGTCGTAAGGTCTCCCCAAGCGCTGGTATTTTTCGGCCACGTCGTGATAAGGAAGAAGCTCCACTTTTTTGATCCCGCCCCGCAGCTCCCTCAAGAAAGCCACGAGCATCTGGATGTTTCGGTCTGTGTCGGTGACCCCGGGGATGAGGGGCACGCGCACGATCACGGGCTTCCCCC
>CALKCH010000005.1 GCA_938083225.1 Candidatus Bipolaricaulota bacterium | reverse complement strand
TCGTGGGCAGCGGTCTGGTCCGTGACCACATCGGGGATGATCCCCCGCCGTAGGAGCTCCGGATAAATATCCGCGGCGTTCCCCAAAAGCCCAATGGAGATGGGCTCACCCTTGCGCTTGTGCTCCAACGCCAGATCCAGGGCTTGGTCCAGCGAGTCCGTCCAGGTGTCCAATTGACCCAGGGAGAGCCGGCGCTGGATCTTCTCGGGGTTGATCTCCACGATGACGCCCACGCCCTCGTTCATGGTGATGGCGAGAGGCTGGGCGCCGCCCATCTCGCCCAGGCCTGCGGTGAGCACGAGCTTCCCGTGCAACGTGCCGTCGAAATGCTGGCGGGCACACTCCGCCAGGGTCTCGTAGGTGCCTTGGAGAATCCCTTGCGTTCCGATATAGATCCAGCTTCCGGCGGTCATCTGGCCGTACATGGTGAGGCCCAGCCGCTCCAGCTCCCGGAACTTCTCCCAGGTGGCCCACTCCGGCACGAGCATGGCGTTCACGATGAGCACCCGCGGCGCATCCTCGTGGGTCTTGAAGATGGCTACGGCCCTTCCGGACTGGACCACGAGGGTCTCGTCGTTCTCGAGCTCCCTAAGACAGCGCACGATCCGGTCGAAATCCTCCCAGGAGCGGGCGGCCTTGCCCGTTCCCCCGTAGACGATGAGGTTGGCCGGGTCTCCCGCCACCTCGGGGTCGAGGTTGTTCATGAGCATCCGTAGGGCCGCTTCCTGCAGCCACCCTTTGCAGGAGAGCCTGGTTCCCCGGGGTGCCCGTACCTCCCGCGCACCAACCCGGCTTTCCATGGTGTCCCCCGACCAAATGTTACGGGCAAAGTTTCCTTGCACCAAGGGAATCGTTGCCTTCTGCCAGGTTTCGCCCCATAAGTTACAATGGTTCATCTTCGGCAAGAACGGAGGCGAAAGATCTTATGCGCAAGATTTTGGTAGCTCTCTTCGTGGTGGTGCTGTTGGGAACCACGTTAGGATTTGCCCAGAATCGCCTGGGCGTGGGCGGAAGCTTCGCTTTGGGTACGCCGGTACTCGATGTGTTCTTTGAGCTTCCCGGCCCAGACACGGCCAGCCGCTTCACCCTGGGCATTTGGGCCATCGCGCCGGGCGGGAACATGGCTTTCTCTGTGGACGCTAGTTTCCTCCTCACCCCGGTTCTCGGCGGATTCCAAGCGTATTTGGGGGGTGGAGTTGGCGGCATAGCGGTGGTGGCCGGAGGGCTAGGAGGTGTGGCCGCCATAAGCCTTACCGTAAACGCCATGGCGGGCGCGTACTTCCCTGTTACCGAAACGTTCGCGATCTACGGCCAGGTTAAGCTTTTGGGCGTGGTCAGCCTTGCCGACATGTCCATCGCTGCTCTCCTCATGCCAGGGTTCGGCCTCTGCGTGACGTTCTGAGGCCGCCAGGGCAGGGCTCAGAGGGG
Source organism: Candidatus Bipolaricaulota bacterium (assembly GCA_938083225.1). Classification (GTDB taxonomy): domain Bacteria; phylum Bipolaricaulota; class Bipolaricaulia; order Bipolaricaulales; family Bipolaricaulaceae; genus DTER01. The sequence goes on along the minus strand of CALKCH010000005.1, from coordinate 18,900 downwards.
GCCGCAAGGCCCCCTTTTTCTTTCCCGTCTGTCCTTGCCCACTCCGCCTCTTCCTCCCCACACTCTTGGCCCTGTGCGGCTAATTTTTCTGGGCGCGGTACTTGGGCTTGTGACTTTCTTGGCTTTCCATGTTCTCTTCCCGTCCCCGGTGGCTCCCTACCGCGAGCTCCAAAAGGCCTTGAAGGACCCCGACCACCATTCTTCCGTGCTTTGGGCACTGAGCACCCGCACGGATGGAGCGGGCTGGATTGCCCGCGTGGAGTTGGCCAGGTTTCTCTTCGCCCAAGGCCAACCCGAGCTCGGGATTTCTCTTCTCCGCGAGGCCCTGGCCGTGCGGGAGGCGTGGGAGGCCCGCCGACTCCTGGCCCAGATGTTAGAAGCTTTGGGTCAACCGGCGGAGGCGCTTAGGGAGTGGAAAAAACTCCTACCTTATGGAGAGGCTGTAGAGGCTGTGGTCAGGCTGGACAGGGACAAGATTTCTGCGGGCAAAGCCCTCGTGGCCGGCCGAGCCTACTCCCAAGCCCTGGAACTTCTCGCCGGTCAGGCTGGGGCAGAGGCTGCTCTTCTTCGGGCCCGTGCTCTGTACGGGCTAGGACAGTATAAAGAAGCAGCACATGAATTTTCCCGCTATCTTGAGGCCTATCCGGGCAACCGCGAGGTGCGAGTGGAATACGGGCAAGCCCTGGAGCGGGCAGGCCAGACGGATGCAGCCTCGGTCGCGTACAAAGCGGCAGGGGCTGCCGGAGCCTACCGGCTGGGCTCTCTTTTGGAGAATTTGGGTCGCACGGAGGAAGCGCTGACGGCGTACCGTAATTCTTCGGAGCCCGAGGGACGTTGGCGAGCTGCTCTCCTTCTCGAAAAACGAGGAGCTTTTTCCCAAGCAGCTGATCTTTATCGGGAGCTTTCCCAGACTTCCGCAAGAGTAGCGGACGATGCGGCATTGCGGCTGTATCTACTCTCTCTCCGCACCGGCGTCCAGGTAGAGGCAGCAGAACTCAAGAAACTCTGGCCTCCTGCGTTCTTTTGGCTTTTGGGTGAGGAAGTTCCTACGCCTCTCTGCGTCCCTGATTCTCCTTTAGTCATTCCACTTGCGGTGAAAATTGCGGATGAGCTGGTACGCCAATTTCCTCAAGAAGGGAGAAGCTGGGCCAAAATTGAGCTCGAGGTCGCCCTGAGGAATGCATCCGCTCCGGAAACCTTAAGCATCGGTGAGTGGTTTGCCCGTCAGGGAGAATGGCGTCACGCTTTTTCCTTGGGAACGAAAGTGCTTGCGGAGATCCCCTGTCCGCGGGCCTATAGGCTCGCCTATCCCCTGGCGTGGGAGGAACTTGTGCGCAAGTGGTCTGCGGAATATAACGTCGACCCTTTCCTTGTTTGGGCGGTTATGCGGGAGGAAAGCAGCTTTTCGGCCACAGCTGTGTCCAGCTCAGGTGCCCGCGGCCTCATGCAGCTTCTTCCTTCCACAGCTCGCTGGGTCGCCGAAGAGAAACTGAAGATCTCCTACCAGGACGAGTATCTTTTTGATCCGGACTATAACATCCGGTTGGGAACTTGGTACCTTCGGTACCTGCTCGATCAATTCGGGGGCAAGGTGGCTTGGGCTATAGCGGCCTACCACGCTGGGCCAGGAAATGTGCGGCGGTGGGGTGCAGAAGCTCTTCGCCCTCCCGATCTTCCTGGGGCTCTGCGCGCTCCGGAAACCCGGGAATACTTGGTGAAGGTGCTGAATGCCTGGGTTATGTACCGTTGGTTATACGCGGGAGGCTAGCTAAAATCTTCTTATGGATCGTGAACGTCGGTTGCGTTGGGCGCTCCTCATCGGTGTGAGTCTTTTTCTTGCCGAGCTTGCCACCGCTTTCCTCTCCGGGAGCCTCGCACTCCTTGCCGATTCTGGCCACCTTTTTCTGGATGTGTTTGCTTTAGCCCTCGCTTATGTGGGCTCAAAAGTAGCGGCTCGTCAACCAGATCAACGTTATACCTACGGATACCATCGGGCGGAAGTGCTGGCGGCTGCGTTCAATGCTGCTCTCCTTTTTCTTCTAGTAGGCTTCGTCGTGCACGAGGCCAGCGCTCGCTTTTTCTTGCCGGCTTCCCTGCGCGTTGTGCCCATGCTGACCATGGCCGTAGTGGGACTCGGCGGGAACATCCTGATGGGGATTTTTCTTTCTCGTCACGAGAAAGAGGACCTCAATATGCGCGCAGCCTTCCTGCATGTTTTGGGCGATGCCCTGGGGTCTTTGGCTGTACTCGGAGCCGGGATAGTTTTGGTTTTTTCTGGTCCGACGTGGGTCGATCCCGCTGCAAGTTTGCTCATCGCTTTATTCATCAGCGTGGGCGCTGTGCGGGTTTTGCGTGGAGCTCTGCGTATCCTTGCGGAAGCTGCTCCCGATGAACTTTCTGTTACGGAAATTGCTAGAGCGTTGGCGGCTGTGCCGGGTGTGCAAGATGTGCATGACCTCCACATCTGGAGCTTGAAACCCGGTTTTCCTGCGCTTACCGCCCATGTGGTACTAGGAAAGCTGTCCTTAGGCGATGCCGATCGAGTGGCTGAGGAAATCCGCATGCGGCTGCGTGAGCGGTTTGGCGTGGAGCACGTGACCCTGCAGGTTGAGGGTCAAAGCTGTACTGGTCCATGCTGTAACGGCCAGTTTATGAGGTGATGGTGCGCACGATCATTTTGGCCGGCGGCTACGCCACGCGGCTTTGGCCCCTCACTTTGAATCGCCCCAAACCCTTGCTTCCCATTGCCGGTAAACCGCTTTTGGATTGCATTCTTGAGCAAATACCTTCTGCTTTCTTTCCGGCTTTTCTCGCCGTAAACCAACGCTTTTTCCCGGTTTTTTCCCGCTGGGCCCGCGGAAAACCCGTGGAGTTGGTGGTGGAGGAAACCCGGAAGGAAGAAGAGAAGCTCGGGGCAGTGGCTGCTTTGGCCCGCACGGTGGAGCTCATCGGCATCGACGAAGATGTTCTTGTCTTGGCCGGGGATAACTGGCTAAGGCTGGACCTACGTTCGTTCGTGGAAAAGAGCGCAGGCCAGCCCGCTGTGGCCCTTTACCCTTTGGGAAATCCAGAGAAAGCCAAGCGGCGCTACGGCGTGGCCGTTTTAGAGGGCAATCGCATCGTGGCCTTTCAAGAAAAACCGGAAAAACCAGCATCGGATCTTGCTAGCACTGCCTGTTATTTTTTCCCCCGCGATGTTCTTCCTCTTCTCCGGGAGTTTTTGCGGGGAGCGTCGCAGGGTCAGGATGCTCCAGGCTATTTTTTGCAGTGGCTTTTGTCCCGCCGGCCCATTTTGGGCTTCACGGAAGTGGAAGACTGGTTGGATGTGGGAGACCGCGCTTCCTACCTTTTGGCGAACATGCGGGTTACCGGAGGCAAAAGCTGGGTCCATCCTAAGGCCATCGTTGTGAATTCAGACCTCGTGCGCACTGTGGTCCTAGGACGCTCCCTCCTAGAGAACGTGCGTCTTGTGGACTGCGTGGTGGACGAAGGAGTAAGACTTCAGAACGTGGAGCTTCACGAGGCTTTGCTGGGAAAGGGCACGTGGATCCGAGGCTAAAGTTCTCCCCAGTTTCGCCCCACCTTTAAGTCCACCTTGAGGGGGACTTTGAGCTCCGCGACGTCCTCCATAAGCTCGCGCACAATTTTCCCCGCCTCTCCTACCTCGCTTTCCGCCACCTCGAACACCAATTCGTCGTGGATCTGGAGGATCATCTCCGCCGGAAGTTTTCCTTCCTTCCAAGCCCGGTGGATGCGGAGCATGGCGAGCTTCATGAGGTCAGCGGCTGTGCCTTGAATCGGGGTGTTGATGGCGTTCCGCCGGTCCTGACCGATCCCGCGGCGCTCGGGGTTGCGGAGCCCCGGCAGAGGACGCTTGCGCCCCAGAAGCGTCTTGGCGTAACCTTTGGCCCGCGCCTCTTCTACCAACTTCTCCACGAACTCTGCCACTTTGGGATAGGCCTGGAAGAATCGGTCAATGAGGGCCTTGGCTTCCTCCTGGGGGATGCCCACGTCCCGGGAAAGGCCATAGGGCGTGATCCCATAGATGATCCCGAAGTTCACGCGTTTGGCGATGGTGCGCATGCGGGAATCCACGGCCTCAAGAGGCACGCCGAACAGGGTAGCCGCCGTGCGGCGGTGCAGGTCCTCCCCGCGTTGAAAGGCCTCGGCGAGGGCCTCGTCTCCGGAGAGATGAGCCAACACTCGGAGCTCGATTTGGGAGTAATCGGCGCCCAGGAGGACTTTGCCCGCCGGGGCCACAAACGCCCGCCGGATGTCCACCCCCACCTCCGTCTTCGCTGGAATGTTCTGCAAGTTCGGCTCGGAGGAGGAGAGGCGCCCAGTGGCCGTACCTGTCTGATTGAACGAGGTGTGGATCCGCCCGGTTTTATGGTGCACGTATTTGGGAAGTTTTTCCAGATAAGTATTGCGGAGCTTTTCGAGTTCCCGGTAGGCGATTAATTTGGCCGGAAATTCGTGATATTGCCCCAAATCTCTCAGGACCAGAGCGTCGGTGGACGGCCCGGTTTTCGTCTTCTCCAGGACCGGGAGCTTCAGCTTTTCGTAGAGGATTTCCCGGACCTGAGGGGTGGAGTTGGGATTGAATGGGCCGCCGGCCAAGGCGAAGAGTTCTTCCCGCGTCTTTTCCAGGAGGATTTCTAGCTCTTTTCCCTGAGCATGGAGCTCGTCCACATCGAGAAGAACTCCGCGACGCTCCATCCACAGGAGCACCTCGATGAGGGGGATTTCCAAGTCCTCAAAGAGGCGGAGGAGCTCGGTTTCTTGAAGTTTTCGGGTGAGCGGGGCCCGCAGGCGCATCACCATCTCTGCATCCTCTCCGGAGTAACGGGCCACTCGCTCCACCGGCACTTCTTGAATTCCCCGCTCGCCCCCGATGGCCAAAAGCTCTTTGTACGTTTGTACCTGGACGCCCAGCTCCTCCCGGGCGATGGTTTCCAAGCTGTGCGAGGGCGCGTCGGGCTTGAGAAGCCAATGGGCGACCATGGAGTCGAAGGCTACTCCCCGCACCCCAATGCCGTAGTTGAGGAGGACTTGAAGATCGTATTTCAGGTTTTGCCCAACCTTCCGAGGTTTTTCCGCGGTGAGGATGGGAGCGAGTTTCTCCAGCACGAACCCGAGGGGAAGCTGGTTGGGAGCCCCTGGGTAGCGGTGGGCCACGGGAATGTAGTAGCCCTGGTAGGGTGCGATGCTTACGGAAATGCCCACGATCTCCGCGGAAAGAGGGTCTTCGCTGGTGGTTTCCAGATCCAGGGCGAACTCCTCGGACGTCCTGATCTTTTCCAAAAGGCCAAGAAAATCTCGTTCGGTGAGGATCAGTTCGTAACGTGGGGTACGGGTCTCCTTCTCTTCCAGCTTCAACTCCGCCAAAATCGTTTTGAACTCCAGCTCTTCCAGGACGCGGCGCAGTTCATCCGCATGGATTTCCCGGGGCACACAGTCCTGGGGAGTCCAGGGAAGGGGGGCTTCCCGCAGCTTCACGAGTTCCCGGGAAAGAAGAGCCGAGTCCTTGTGGGACGACAAGGCCTGGGCTACCCGTGGGTTGCGGATGCGAGGCGCTGCCCCAAGCACAGCATCGAGGTTGCCGAACTCTCGCAACAACTCTATCGCTGTTTTTTCGCCCACGCCCGGCACCCCGGGAACGTTGTCAATGGAGTCGCCCTCCAGCGCCAAAAGATCCACGATTTGCTCAGGATTGACTCCGAAAAGCTCGCGCACGCCGGCCCGGTCGACTAGGACCAACCGGTCAGTGGGTTTGCGGCCCGGACGCAGGAGAAAAACCTGGTCAGAAACAAGCTGGGCCATATCTTTATCGCCGGTGAGGAGGAGGGCCGGGACTCCCTGCCCTGCCGCGCGCATGGCCAAAGTGGCCATGATGTCGTCCGCTTCGTACCCTGGACATTCCGCATAGGGAATACCCAACGCGTCCAGGAGCGGCTTTAGGCGAGGGATCTGACGGGCGAGAGCCTCGGGCATGGGCTTGCGGGTGGCCTTGTACTTGGCAAACGTCTCGTGCCGTACCGTTTTTCCTTCCGTGTCCAGAGCCACAGCCACAAAACTTGAAGGATACTCCCGGAGGGCCATGAGGAGAGTGCGCAGGAAACCGTACAGGGCATGCACAGGATCACCCGCAGAAGTAGAAAGCGGTGGAAGGGCGTAGAAAGAGCGGAAGAGTGCGGAGTGTCCATCGATGAGGAGTATTCGCTTTGGAACGTCTTGGATGCCCAAAGCCTGGTAGATGTTCATCCCTCGGCCTCCAAAAGGGCGCACAGGGCCAGGGCTGCGGCGTCGGCGGCGTGGTCCGTGGCCAGATCCTCCCCCAGAAGGTGGGAGACCATCCGCATCACCTGTTCCTTAGAAGCTGCACCGTTCCCACAGATCTGGCGTTTTACCTGCCGCGGAGCATAGGTGAAAATCCGCCGGCCTTGGGCCAGGAGCAAGACCACCCCGCACACCTGCACGGTGAACATGGCCGCCGGCGCATTCCGCGCCAGATACACCTCTTCCAGAGCCAAGGCCTCCGGATCCCACGTCTCTATCACTTGGGCCAGCGTCCTGTGGATTCGTCCCAATCTCTCGGGCAGCAGTTCCCCTGCGCGCGTGCGGACTGTTCCCTGCGCAAGAAGGCGGAAGTCGCCAGAGTTCCCGGCCACCAACGCGTAACCCGTGGCCGTAAGACCAGGATCGACGCCCAACACCTTTCTCATGCGCTTTTCTCCTCCGGGCCCAAGAGAGTTGCTAAAACGGAGAGGCGTGGGTCCCGGGGTGTCCGCGGCCGGGTGCAATCCGGCCGGTGCGGCTCCCGATTGAGGTCCGCTCCACAATACGGGCATATCCCCTGACAATTCGGCCGGCACAAGGGTTTTGAGGAAAGCCCCAGTTTCAGTCCGGCTTCGATGAACGGGCGGAGCTCCAAGTACTTTCCCTGGATCTCATCGGGAAAAACTTCCAGCTCTTCCTCTTTGTCCACGTCCTCCACCACGTCGGCCAGACATCGGGAGCATGGGCGGTGGACCCGTCCCCGCACGTGCACCGTGAGGACCACCTGATTGGCCGAGCTCTCGAAGAAGGCAGAGGCCTCGGCATAGACGGCACCCTCCACCCGCACTTGCTCGCCACGCCAGTCTAAGGTACTGATGTTTTCTGGGCCGGCAAGGCGAAAAACTTTCCCAGGCGCGGCGCGCATGGCGTCCAAGTCGAAACGCATATCGGCCTCCTCGCAATCTAAGTATAGCCAGGCATTGAGTCCGTCACCTGGCCCCTCTACCATTGACCCACGGCAAAGGAGGAACAGATGAAAGTGCTTTTGGTGAAGGAAGTGCCAGGGCTGGGCACACCGGGCGAGGTCGTGGAGGTTCGCGACGGGTACGCCCGCAACTATCTTTTTCCCCGCAAGCTCGCAGTGTGGCCTGCTCCTCACGAACTCGCTCGTTATGCCAACCTCAAAGCCCGCTACGCTGCGGAGGTCAGCGACCGGCGGGCCAAGGCCCAGGCGTTGGCCCAGAAGCTCGTGAACGCAGAATTCGTGTTTACCCGACGTGTGCACGACAAGAACGAGCTCTACGCGGCCGTGCGCGCCCACGACCTGGCTCAGGCCATCTCCGAAAAATACGGGGAAGAAATTCCCGTGGATCGTATAAAGCTTGAGCCCATACACCAGCTCGGCACTTACTCTGCAGAGATTCAGGTTTACGAGGACATCAAAGTCACGGTGCAGGTGCGGGTGGAACCCGCGGCTTAATGCTGCTGGGCCGGGTGGTGCGGGCGGCCCTGGGTACTGGTCTTTCTCGGTTAACCGGGCTTGCCCGCGATGTGGCCATTGCCTACGTATTTGGCGCCTCCGCGAGCTACGACGCCTTTCTGATCGGCCTTTTCATTCCTCAGGCCCTACGGCAAGTGATCGGCGAGGCTGGGCTGGCCTCCGCGTTCATTCCGGTGTATGTTAAAGCCCGAGCCCGCGGAGAGGGCGAAGCTCTCGCCCGCTCTTTTCTGCGCCTCCTTTTGGTGGGGCTTCCCGTGCTGGCCCTGGTGGGGAGCCTTTTGGCCCGCTGTTATGTGCCTATCCTGGCTGCCGGATTTCCTCCGGAAAAAATGCGGGAGAGCGTGAATCTCGCGAGTCTTCTCTTCCCCCTCATCATTTTCATCTCCCTTGCCGCTTTCCAAGGCGCCCTCCTCAACGCCCACGGGCGCTTTTTCCTCCCTTCGGTGGCCCCGGTTTTCCTCAACCTGGGAATGGTGGGAGGAGCGGTTTTCCTCGCCGAGTTGTTCCACCCGCCCATCCTGGGTCTCGTGGTGGGGACCTTGGTCGGTGGTGCGGCCATGGTACTCCTCCTCCTTCCGCCCGCTCGCCGGGCGTTAGGACCGAGTCCCGCTCCCCTTCTCCACCCGGACCTCAAAGAGGTGGGGCAGCGTCTCATTCCCTCTCTGGCCGGGCTTCTAGTAGTGGAAGCCAACACCCTGGTGGACAACCGGCTAGCCTCGTACCTCCCTCATGGCTCCATCGCCACCTTACAGTACGCCATGAGACTTTTTCAGTTGCCGTTAGGGATCCTCGCCGCCTCCGTGGCCACAGCTGTGCTCCCTGCCCTTTCCGAACACCATGCTCAGCGCGACGACACAGCGTTTCGACACACCCTCTCCCAAGGGTTTCTCTTAACCGCTGCATCCATGGTTCCTGCGGTTTTGGGCCTTGGGGTTTTGGCTAGGCCAATTGTGGGCTTTCTCTTTGAACGCGGAGCCTTCGGCCCTGCGGATACTCTGCGCACAGCCCAAAACCTCATAGGCTACCTCCTGGGACTTTGGGCGTATGGCTTGGTGTACCTTTTTTCGCGCGCGTTTTACGCGCTGGGCCGACCAAGTCTCCCTCTTTTAGGAGCCTTTTTAGCGCTCCTTGTGAACATCGGGCTCAATCTGTGGTGGGTGCGGATCTGGGGCACGTTTGGCCTGGCCCTGGCCACGGGTGCGGCCGGCTGGGTGGATGCGTTCTTCCTCGCCGTACTCCTCTGGCGAAGAATGCCGGGCTGGATTCGGTGGCCGCGCGTAGTCCTCGTGATCCTCGCGGGCCTCGTTATGGCCGGAGGCGTGTGGACAGTGTCCTCAGCCCTGAGCTTTCAGGGTTATTGGGCACAAGTGCTGGCCGGGGTCAGCTCGGGTCTTGGTCTCTACGCTGGTCTTCTTTGGGGTTCCGGTCTTCTCCGCACGCTTAGGGACGGAGGATAAGGCTGGGCTCGTCGGGCAGGGGCGGGAAAGTCCCAAGCAGAGCGCGTACGAAACGGCGGTCGTCTTCGGAGATACGCCAGGAGGAGAGCCACTGGCGGAGAGCTTGCGTGGCCTGGCGCAGGGCCTGCCCATCCACCTTGCCCTCTTGCACCAAGGGCAAGAGGGTAGAGCTCAGGGTCTTTCCCAGGGCTGAAGGCGCGGCGGACACGAGCACAATGGGGCTCAAAGCCCGGTCCAAATCCACCAAGGCTTGCTCCACCTCTGCATCTTGGGCAAAGGTTTGATGCAGGATTGCGGCCAAGAGCTTTGCCAAAACTCGGATATAAGGCCACGGTAGCTGGGGTTCAGCCTTCTGCCACAGGGCCCAGGCCTCGGCCAGTTCGCGGCTACGGCGGGCCCGCCAACGGGCTTCCGCCTCCACCAGATACGGACAGGACGGCAAGCAACGAATGGTGCGGCCACGTTCTCGGCCACAACAAGTGCTACAAATCCAGCGATCCAGCGCGGGGCAAAACCTTTCCCCCACGCGCTGACCGCAGAGGCCGCACCGTTCTGGCCTCAGTGGGCTCCGAACATCTCCCGCGCCTCTTTGGACATGCGCTCCGGTGTCCACTGTGGCTCCCAGACCAGGTTTACCTCCACGTCGTAGTCCGGAAATCGCTCGCGCAGGACTTCCTCCACTTGGGCAGGAAGATAGGTGGCCAAGGGGCAACCCAGTGTGGTCAGAGTCATGTCCACGACGATGCGCTTCTCCTCAATCTGCACATCGTAAATGAGACCAAGATCGACCACGTTTATGCCCAGCTCTGGGTCGAACACGCGCTCCCGCAGGACTGCCCGAACCTCATCTGCTGTGGGCCGCACTATTTCCCCTTTGGGCTGAGGGCGAGAAGATCAGCCAGGGTGGCTTTCTCTAGCTCCGCAAGGAACTTCGTTTCCAAGCGGTTCCAGAATGGCCAAGTGGGGCAGTTTTCATCCACGGGCTGAATCCGAGAGCCGCGGCCGCGCACTTGCCCATAGGCCAGCTCCATGGCCTCGGGTTCCAGAGCCCGGATCACTGCGCCCACCGTGATGTCCTGGGGCTTGCGGGCCAGCTTGTACCCACCAATGCGCCCTTTTTGCGCCTCCACGAACCCGGCCCGACGCAGGTCCATGAGGACCCGACGCAGGAAGGTCTCGGGCGCTTTGTACGCCTCCGCCAAGGTATGGGCTGATTGGAAGGCCTCGGGTTTAGTGGCCAAATCCCAGAGGGTCCGCAGTCCGTAAACAACACGCTTGCTGGTGAACATAGCGCGGCATTTTATCCGTGCTTGGTCAACTGTGCCACAACGTGTTCAGCCTCACGCCGGGCCCAGCGGTCCACCTGAATGATGTCCTCTAGCCTCAGAACGGAATGATTTTTGTGACGCTCAAGAACTGCTTCAATCCCCACAGCTATGGCGGTGAACGGGATCTTTCCCACCAGGAAAGCCTGAACAAGAACCTCGTCTGCGGCGTTGGCTGCCGCCGGAGCCGTCCCCCCCGTCATCCCCGCTTGGAGAACTGTCCAAAACGCGGGATACCGGTCCCGCGGGAGCTCCTGGAAATGAAGGCTAAGTGTGGTCAGGTTGAGGGAGATGGGGGGTGCAAGCCGCTCGGGATAGGTGAGAGCAGCGCGGATGGGCAGTCGCATATCCGGAAAAGCTAACTGGGCCAGAACCGAGCCGTCGCACAACTCCACCAGGGCGTGAACCAACGACTCCGGGTGGAGAAGGACGCCGATGCGTTCCCAGGCCATTCCGAAAAGGTGGTGGGCTTCGATGACCTCAAACGCTTTGTTCACCAAAGTGGCGGAGTCCACGGTGATACGGGGCCCCATTTTCCAGGTGGGATGCTGGAGGGCCTCGGCGGGGGTGACGGTGGCGAGTTCCTCCGGATCGCGTGTACGGAAGGGACCGCCCGAGGCGGTGAGCCAAAGGCGCTCTACCTCGGCCCGCCGCACACCCCTCAAAAGCTGCCACAACGCGGCGTGCTCGGAGTCCACAGGGATGATTTGGTCGGGAAAACGCTGGGCGGCCATAACCAATTCCCCGCCCACCACCAAGGATTCCTTGTTAGCCAAAGCCAAGCGCTTCCCAGCGTGGAGAGCGCTGAGGGTGGGAAAAATCCCGATTGCTCCCACCACGGCGTTCACCACAAGGTCCACTTCCGGCAGGGCCGCGAGCTCCGCTAGTCCAGTGGGGCCGTGGCGGACCCGGGCTTTGGGCAAAAGTCGGTGGAGCTTTTCCGCTGTGTCCGCGTCGGACACAGCCAGATCTGGAACGCCAAATTCCTGGGCTTGGGTGGCCAAAAGCTCTACGTTCTTCCCGGCTGCCAGCGCTACCACCCGGAACCGCTCAGGATAACGTCGGATTTCCTCTAGAGCTTGCTGACCGATGGACCCAGTGGAACCGAGGACAGCGATGTTCATCCCACGGGCTGGGGCACAACATCGGCCAAGAGCTTATCCACGTCCTCTTTGTCCAGGGTCTCCCGTTTGAGGAGCTCTTGGGCCAGGCGATCCAGAGCTTTGCGGTACCGGGCGACGAGGTCTTTGGCGCGGTTGTAGGCGTCCAAAACAACGCGCCGAATCTCTCGATCGATGGCGGACGTGAGTTCTTCAGAGTGTTCGTCGCTTTTCACGATCTCTTCGCCCAGGAAAATGTTGGTGCGCTCCTTGCCTAAGCTTAGGGGGCCGACCTCTTCGCTCATCCCGTATTCCACCACCATGCGTTTAGCTAGCTCTGTGGCCTGTTTCAGATCTTCCGCGGCACCCGTGCTTTGGTCGCCGAACACCACTTCCTCCGCGGCTCGGCCACTGAGGAGCACCGTGAGCCGGTCCAAAAGTTCAGCTCGGGTAAGCAAGTACCGATCTTCGCTGGGAAGCTGCAGGGCATAGCCTAAAGCCGCAATACCCCGGGGGACGATGGTGACTTTGAGGAGAGGATCAGCATTGGGCACGAGCTTGCTCACCAAAGCATGCCCGGCTTCGTGGTAGGCAATGCGGCGGCGCTCCTCCTCCTTGATGTACATGCCCTTCCGAGCTAGCCCAGTGATGACCCGTTCCAGGGCCTCCTCGAAATCGGCCATTTCGATGGCTGGCTTATTCTTCCGGGCCGCCAGGAGAGCAGCCTCGTTACACAGGTTTTCCAGATCTGCTCCCACGAACCCAGGTGTGCGGCGAGCCAAAACGCTCAAGTCCACGTCCGAAGAGATCTTTTTGTTGCGCGTGTGCACACGCAGGATGGCCTCCCGGCCGTGGAGATCCGGCGGGGGGACCACGATCTTTCGGTCGAATCGGCCCGGACGGAGCAGCGCAGGGTCCAACACGTCCGGCCGGTTTGTGGCGGCCAGGACGATCACGCCCGTGTCGCCCTCAAACCCGTCCATCTCCGCCAAAAGCTGGTTCAACGTTTGTTCTCGTTCATCGTGGCCTCCGCCGATTCCTGCTCCACGCTTTCGACCAACAGCGTCCAGCTCGTCGATGAACACGATGCACGGGGCGTTGGCCTTGGCCTTTTGGAACATGTCCCGCACCCGGGCTGCGCCCACCCCCACGAACATCTCCACGAAATCCGAGCCGGAAATGGAAAAGAAGGGGACCCCGGCTTCACCGGCAATGGCCCGCGCCAGAAGGGTTTTCCCGGTGCCCGGCGGGCCCACAAGGAGGATCCCTTTGGGGATCTTCGCGCCCAGGCGCACGAACCTGCCCGGATCCTTCAGGTACTCCACAATCTCCCGGACTTCCTCCAGGACTTCCTCAATGCCAGCCACATCTTTGAACGTGACTTTGGTGTACTCCTTGGTCACAAGTTTTGCCCGGGATTGGGTGAAGGTGAAGGCGTTGGTGCCCTGCATCCGGCGCATCATCCAGCTCCAGAAGGCGATGACGAGGATGACGGGCAAGAGATAGCTGAGGATGGTGAGGAACCAACCAGCACCAGAAGAAGATTGGAACTGGATGGACACACCTTGAGCCTCGAGGAGTTGGATTAGGTCGCCATAAGCTGAGGAACCCTCAGGTGGGCCCTGGGTGGAGAATCGTTCTCCGGTTTTGAGTACGCCCTCGATCTTTGTGCCCTGGATCAGGACTTCTCCTACCCGACCGGCTCGGACTTGATCGAGGAAGTGGGAGTAGCTGAAGGTATTGGTGCGGCTTGTGGTGCCGGTTTGAAAAAGCTGGACGAACAGAAAAACCACCAGGCCCAACACTAAAAGGAAGGTGATGAGCCGGAAGTTCCACGAAGTTCCTACCGGTTTTCTTTCCATTCCGAATCATTTTAGCCCACCGGGCTTGGGGGCTCAAACGTGGACGCTCAGGTTTACGCCCACACCCCTGGGATCTTTGCACCGCAGCGCGGGCAGTGCCCATCCAAGATGTCATTTTTCACCACGGAAAACCCGCGGCGGCGGAGGAGCAGATGTCCGCAGGAAGGGCAAAGCGTGTCTTCCCCTTCGCCTGGAACGTTGCCGAGGTACACGAAGTGCAGACCCGCGGAAAGCCCAATCTCTCGGGCGCGGCGCAAGGTCTCCAGAGGGGTGGGCGGAAGATCCCAGGCTTTGTAGGCGGGCACAAACCGGGAGATATGCCATGGAATTTGCGGAGAAATTCCGGCCAAGAACTCTGCGATCCATCCCAACTCCGCCTCAGAATCGTTGCGGCCGGGAATGACCAGGGTGGTCACCTCCACCCAAATCCCCATTTCCCACATGTGGGCGATCGTGTCCAGAACTGGCTGAAGGGAGGCTCCGCAAAATCGCCGGTAGAAATCCTCGGAAAAGCTTTTCAGGTCCACGTTTGCTGCGTGCAGCCAGCCCTTGGCCTCCGCGAGGGCCTCCTCGGTCATGTAGCCATTAGTAACGAAAATGTTTTTCAGCCCGACTTCAACAGCGCGCTTCCCCACATCCTGGCAGAACTCAAAAAATATGGTGGGCTCGGTGTAGGTGTAGGAGATGGAGCGGGCGCGCGTGGCTTGAGCCGCTTCCACGACCTCCTCCGGTTCCACCGGGTCCCCTACGATGCGCCCCCCGTGCTCCCGAGGAAACTGGGAGATCTCGTAGTTTTGGCAGAAGTCGCAGCGGAAGTTGCAGCCTACGGTGGCAATGGAGAGGGTCCCGGTGCCGGGCAGGAAGTGGAAGAGCGGTTTCTTCTCCACGGGGTCCAGGGCTTGGGAGACGATGCGGCCGTACACGAGGGAATAGAGTTTTCCCCCGCGGTTTTCGCGTACGCCGCAGACCCCGCGGCCGCCCGGAGGGATGAGACAGCGGTGAGCACAGAGATGGCAACGCACCCGCCCCTCCCCGACCTCCTCCCAAAGCATGGTCTCTCTCACATCCTCATCCTAGCCGCAGTTGGGTTCGCCACCAAATCGGGACATTTGTCTCAAACTGTAGACTTTCCTGTCCCGTTGGCTGTACGCTCTGTAGCAAAGGCGGGGAAAGGAGGTGATCAGGGGAACTCAGAAAGTCGCGGGATTTTTAGTCTCTATCCAGGGTTGGGAGGAAGGAGGTTGGATGCCTAAACGTTTAGTGTTTTTGGTGTTACTGTTATGTGCAGGTAGTGCTGTCTTTGGGCAGAACCTTACTGGAACTTGGTCCGCGCAGATCTCCCTCCTTCCACTGCCGGTGAGCCTTAGTTCCGCAGAATTCACGCTGAAAGGGAAGCTCTTTGATTGGACGGTGGGAGGGACGGCGGAGTTCATGGGAACCGACGGCTTGGTCTGGCAGACCTTCTTCATTCAGGGCGGAATCGGTCTGGTTTCCTCGGAGTGGACTCTTCTCTTCGGACCGCTGGCCCCAGCTTTTCTTTATGCCTACGGGAAGTACAGCATTCCCATCAACAACTTGAATCTCGTGCTGCACACCGCCATGGTGGGCCCCAATGGTCCCTATACCTTCACCGGTGGGCCCTCGGGCGGCGCCGTGGTGGAGGTCACCCGAAAGCTCAATGGCCTGCGGCTTTCTGCAGAGCTTGGATTTGGCACGCGCAAACAGGACTTCCTCATCCTCTATAGCGGGGTTGGCACCTATCAAAAAATCCTCCCGGTGGATCCCTTCCCCGGCGGGCTGAGGTTCACCTATCTCAAGTTGGTCTTGGAGGGGGTTCCGCTTTGCTGCGGCATCAGCGCGGACTTGGGGTTCGCCTTCGCCAAGGCTGGGTTCGATAGCCTCATCGCCACCGCTAAAGGCATCCCGCTCTGCTGTGGCATCTCCTTCGACGCAGAAGTGGGGTTCACCACCACAGCCAAGACCGCGAGCCTCAAGCCCAAGTGGGCGGGGATCGAGGGCTGCTTCACCGTCTACGGCGACGCGATCTTCGTGAGCAACGCCTGGCAAGGGATCGAGATCTACGGGTTCAAGGTCCGCTGTGATCTCGGGGGCTGCACCTACGCCGAGTTCCTCACCGCCCTCAACGTGGCCAAGGTGGAGGAGATCCTGAAAGAGGACATCTTCCAAAACGACGAGTTCGAGTACATGAAGCTTGGGTTCTGTGGGCCGGGCTGCTGCGGCGGGAACTGGACCCTGGACCTGAGCCTCTTCTTCCAGCCCTCGGGGAGCCTGTTCGGGCTGAGCCGGATCCTGTTGGACGCCGCCATCCCGGTGATAGCCAACCTGCAGGTGAACCTGTGCCTGGCCCTATTAGCCGGTGAGCTGGTGGACCTCGCTGCGGGTTGGACCTTAACCTTCTAGGGGGTGCCCATGCTCCGACGCGTTTCCCTCTTCATGATTGTCGTGGGTGTGGAGTTTCTTTCCGGGTGTTTCTTCATTCGTTCCAATCCAACGTCTTCCCTCCCACCCTCCGCTATGCACGTCCTTGAGGGTTACGTCACCAAGCACGTGGCCGGGCGAGGCTGTGGCGGGGGCTCTGGTACAAGCTGTGCCTGTTCAACTTAGCCCCGCAAGCGCGTTTCTTCCCGCAGACTCAACAGGTTCAGGGTATCGAGCGGGCTCGCGTTACGTCCCCTCCCCTGGCAACCCTGCCACAGAAGCGCTTACTGCCCTTACCGATGCCGAGGGATACTTCCGTCTAGTGGTGCCGGAAGGGGTGTAGGCCTTGGAGGCCAGAAAAGAAGGGCATGCCACTTCTCGCATCGAGGGGGTGAAAGTCCAGAGAGCCACACGCGCCGATCTCGTTCTAAAACCCGTGGTTAGCCCCCATGGGTCCCTGGAACCCCCGCGCGTCACCGTGTATGGGTCACGGAAGGGATGACCATTTCTGAGCCCATCCACCTCGTCGTTGAGGCGGAAAGTCCAAACGGTATCCTGGCGATTGGAGCCTCGCTAGGCTGCTCATCCCGCATCTGGGGAGAGCGCTGGGGCGAGGAAGAACCTTCACTCTTCTTCAATCCCGTCGTCTTCGGTAGTTCGCGCGCGGAGTTTGATCTCGACCCCGTGCGCTTCGGCGTTGCAGGTGACACAACGCTTGAGGTCATTGTGTAGGATGGCAACAACAACTGTGTTCACGTCGTTTTCGGTGTTCGAGTCCACCCTGATCTCCCCGCCCCGGGGTCGGCTGAGATTCAGCCGCCGCGTATTGACCGTACGATCGGCCAACTCTGTGCAAGCCTCACCTTCTCTAAAGGCTTGGATCTTTACGGCCTTCCTGAGAACTATGATGTGAGGCCGTGCGTGGCACCGCCGGGGGCGAGCATCTTGGTGGGTGTGATCTGGGGTTCTTCCCTGGACGAGCCCAACATCACGGGGTACCGCATTTATCGCAGATTGGCCCACGAAGAGCAGTTTAAACTCATCGGCATCATGGAGGTCGGCAGCGGATTTTGCGAGTATTTCGACACATCCCCCGAGCTCAAAGTGGGGCTCCCGGTCGCCTACTGGGTGACCGCCCTTCCGGGGAGATCTGGAGTCGGCCTACATAGAAGGCAGTACCCCCCTTCCACCTTTTGCGGTCAGGCAACTGGACCCCCCTGACGGGGCAGTCGGTGTTTCCCTGACCCCGACCTTCCGGTGGCGCGCCGGACCTCGGATCCCGGGGTGCCGCTATGGATACACGCTTGTGGTGATCAAGGCCGGGCAACCCTTGCTGCCCGCGGAGCGCGCCTGGGTGGTCATGGACGAGGAGGTATTCGTCGTCCCCGAGGCGGAAAAGCTTGAACCGAACACCACCTACGAATGGTATTTTGCCGACGCGGTCATGGCCGACGATTTCTTCTATCCCGATCCGCTCGCGTGACGTACAGCTGCTTCGTACGCTGCCGCTCTCCAATGGGAGTGGCGCACCGCCGGAGGATGGCGTGATGGGAGCTTGTGCCTAGCCCGAAGGCACGGTTTACAACCGGCGGTGGATAACCCTGCTTAGAGGAGCAGTTGTGGAATCAGCGCGGGGGCCCGCGCTGAGCCGGCAGGGGAACCTCCGGCTCACGGCCCACCCCAAAGGGGGCTACCATTTCGGGTGGTGCTTTTGGAGGCCCTCGTCAAAAGGTGCGAGGAGATCCTGCGGCGGGTGCCGGCGCACGTGACCGTGGTGGCGGCCACCAAGGACCGCACGGTGGCGGAGATCCGGGCTGCAATAGCCGCGGGCATCCAGCATATCGGCGAAAACTATGTCCAGGAGGCGGAGAAAAAGATGCGGGAAATTCCGGAGCCTGCTACCTGGCACCTGATCGGCCGCCTCCAGAAGAACAAGGCGAAGAAAGCGGCACAGCTCTTCCACTGGATCCAGACCGTGGACTCCCTGGAACTGGCACAGCGATTGTCCCTGGCAGCAGCCCAAATGTGGAAGACCATCCCTGTGCTCATCCAGGTGAACATTGGCCGTGAGCCCCAAAAAGCCGGGGTTCCGCCGGAGCAGGTGTTCTCTTTGGCCCAAGGGATTCGTGGTCTTCCCAACCTGGAACTCAGGGGGCTCATGGCCATCCCGCCCGCGCCGGAGCGGCCCGAGGACTCGCGGCCCTATTTCCGCGCCATGCGCAAATTGTTCGAGGAGCTACGCGCCGCGGGCTTCCCCATCGATACGCTTTCCATGGGGATGAGCGCAGACTGGGAGGTTGCCCTCGAGGAGGGCGCCACCATGATCCGCCTGGGCACAGCCCTGTTCGGCCCGCGCGCTTAGCACCCCCCTCACCCCCACCCTCTCCCCCATGTGGGGGAGAGGGTCCACTTTCGGGGAGGAGAAGGTCCGCCGGTTAAAGGTCCTTTCCCGTCAGGAAGTGAGCCGACCATGCTGCCCGCGCCGTATGGCCCCTTCAACCCAACCTTCCCCCGGTACTAAGGCTTCGCGTCCAACGTTGGGCGCAGATACCCCGGGGCACACGCTGGGAGAAGCTGCTAGAATCTGGTTGTTTTCGGAGGAGCCGATGCCCAAATATTTCGGAACAGACGGCGTGCGGGGAAGGGCGGGGAAAGAGCTCACGGTGGAGCTGGCCATGGCCCTGGGGAAAGCCGCCGGCAGAGCCTTTCGGCCGCAGCGCGTGCTGTTGGCCCGGGACACGCGGGTTTCCGGACCGGCCCTGGCCGCTGCTGCCGCCGCCGGCCTCGCCGCCCAAGGCGTCCTCGTCCTCGACGCGGGCGTCCTGCCCTCGCCGGCCATCTCCCACCTCGTCCCCCGGGAGAAGTTCGACCTCGGTCTTGTGATCTCCGCCTCCCACAACCCACCGGAGGACAACGGCCTCAAATTCTATGATCGCG
>CALKCH010000004.1 GCA_938083225.1 Candidatus Bipolaricaulota bacterium | reverse complement strand
GATAAAGAAGGTTTGGGTTCGTCCTCGCGGAGTGCGTTCACCACGTTGGGCAAGGGCGAGAACGGTGAGACGCCCTCGGTGGGCACTTCCTGGAGCTTTTGGAAGTACGCGAGAATCTTGGCGAGATCGGCGCGCAATTTTTCCCGCTCCTCCGGAGTGAGCCGGAGCCCAGCCAGCGCTTCCACTTTCGCCATCGTCTCCTCGGTGATCATTCACACCCCCACGAGTTCCAGGTCTTTGCCGAACCGCCGTTCCACCTCTGTGGCGAGTTCCGGAGGGACTCCTCTTCCTGCCAATTTCTTAGCTTCAGCTCGGGCGCGTTCCAAAAGTCCCAAATCCCGCACGAGGTCCGCGGCGCGGAACTTGGAGATGAACCCGTGCTGGGCCGTGCCCAAAAGATCGCCCGGCCCCCGGATCCTCAAATCCGCCTCGGCGATCTTAAACCCATCGGTGAGGTCGCGAAAGGCGGCCAGGCGCTCGCGCGCTTCCTCGGTGGTGGGGTCGGCCAAAGCCCAGCATATCGCGTCCTGGCCCTGGCGGCCGATCCGCCCCCGCAATTGATGAAGCTGCGCCAGACCAAAACGATCGGCGTGCTCGATCACCAAGAAAGTCGTGTCAGGAACATCCAAGCCCAGTTCCACCACGGTAGTGGCCACGAGGAGTTGGGTCTGTCCCTCCCGGAACGCCCTCATGGCCGCGCGCTTTTCCTCCGAGGACATGCGGCCGTGCAGCAAGCCCACGATCGCGCCGAAGCGGGAGCGAAGTTCTTCGTAAGCCACGGTGGCCGCACGTAAATCCAGCTCCTCGGATTCTTCCACGAGCGGGAAAACCACATATCCTTTCTCCCCGCAGGCCAGGCGCCGTGCTACCTCCTCGTACACCTCTTCTCTGCGGTTTTCCGAAACCCAAACGGTCTGCACGTTGCGGCGGGGCACCGGGAGTTCTTCTAGGACGGAAAGTTCGAACTCGCCGTAGACGGTGAGAACGATGGTGCGGGGGATCGGCGTAGCTGACATCACCAGCACATTTGTTCCTGCCCCTTTCCTCTCCAGGGCTGCCCGCTGGATCACCCCAAACCGGTGCTGCTCGTCGATCACCGCCAGGGCCAAATCCTTGAACTCCACGTCTTCCTCGAGGAGAGCGTGGGTGCCCACCGCCACCTGCACTTCCCCCCGCCTGATTTGGTCCAGAAGCTCTTTCCGCTCCCGTTGGGAAAGCCCCCCGCTGAGGAGCCCCACCCCGATCGGTAGAGGCTTAAGGAGCTCCTGAAGCACGGAGTAGTGCTGTTCAGCAAGAATCTCTGTTGGGGCCATGAACGCGGATTGTGCTTCGGCGGAGGCCACCATCACGCAGCTTGCTGCAGCCACGACAGTTTTTCCTGAACCCACATCGCCCTGGAGAAGACGCAGCATGGCATAGGGAGCGCGTAAATCAGCCTCGATGTTCGCTAAAGCCCGCTTTTGCGAGGGGGTCAAATCGAAAGGAAGGTGCTCCAAGAAGTTTTGGAGCCAGTGGAGATCGGGCTCGATGGCGCGGCCCACGGCCTCCCGGTGGCGCCGCAAAATTAACCCCAGCTGAAGAAGAAAAAGCTCCTCAAAAGCCAGGGTTTCCCTGGCTTTTTCGAACTCCTCGGGGCTTTCGGGGAAGTGGATTTTCCTAAGGGCCTCCCCGCGAGGAAGGAGTTTTTGGTGACTCTGAACTTCCTTAGGCACCACCTCGGGAATACGCGATCCCAGCCGGTTTAGGGTGCGGCGGATCACGTTTTGGAGGAGATTTTGGGAAAGGCCCTCTGTGCTAGGGTAGATGGGCACAAACCGGCCGGTCTGCTCCTTCTTTCCGGCCCTTTCCCACACTGGACTATCGATCTGCACCTCGCCAAAGCGGATTTGAACTTTTCCGTAAAAGGCGTACCGCTCACCTTGGACCAACTGGTCCCACATCCAAGGCTGGTTGAACCAGATCCCAAAAAGGAGGCCGCTTCCGTCATCCAAAGCTGCTTTCACCAGTTCCAGGCCGGGCCGGACTTTTACCCTGGATTTCGCGCGAAGCACTCCCTCCACAAGGGCGTATTCTCCGTCGCGTAGATGCCGAATAGGACAGAGATTTGTGCGGTCCTCCAGACGCCTGGGAAAAAAGGTGAGGAGGTCTTCCACCGTATAAATGCCAAGTTTCTGGAACAGAGCTTCCCGTTTTTCTCCCACTCCGGGTGCATAACGAATGGGACTGTCCAGCCGAAGAAGGTTTTGTGCCCGGAGGAGTCTTTCCAGGCGAGCCTCTAGCTTCTTTAGAGCCGCGGCTCTTTCCTCTTTGGGCATTTGACGGTAACCCGCCACCACTCCGGCCACCTCGGGGAGGTGCTGGCGCACCAGGGTCTCAATTCCGCCAAGCACAGCCCTATCGGTGAGGCCTTTTTTCCGCTCCAGCTCGATCACCTTGCGCACAAACGCCACGCGCTGGCCGAGATCCTGGGACCTTGTCACAGCTTGCTTATAATAAGGCCCACGAGGAGGAGGCCAAGTTGGTTCGTGTTTACCCTGACCCCATCTTGCGGAAACCCGCTCATCCTGTCCGGCCGGGAAGCACTGAGGCGCGGGCGGTGGCGGAAGCTCTGCGCGGAGCCTTTGCCCGCATCGAGGGCTTGGGCCTGGCTGCCAATCAAATTGGATTTGTTTCCCGGGCAGCTATTGTTCGCTTGAAGGAAGGGGAGGAGCCCATCGTCATGTTGAATCCTCGCATCCTTTGGCGTTCCCCGGACATCGCCCTGGAGGAGGAGGGATGCCTCTCCCTTCCCGGCGTTTGGGCCGTGGTTCCCCGGGCTAAAGCGGTGCGCGTGGAATATCAGGACGAAGACGGGCAAAAGCACACCCTAGAGGTTCAGGATCTTGGGGCTCGTCTCATCCAACACGAGGTCGATCACCTCGATGGGGTGCTCTTCATCGATCACCTCTCGGTGAGCGAGAGGCAGCGGGTGCTACGGGTCTTCCGGGAGGTGCAAGTCCGGAAGAAGGAGGGCCAGCCTTCGGCCGTTCAGGTCCGCGCTTAGCGTTTGCAGGCACCAGCTTTTTTGCTGTCCCCAGCCTTCAGGCACTGGCTGAACAGCCTGGTGTACTTTTGGTCATCACTCAGCCGGACAAGCCCGCCGGGCGCGGCCTCAAACTCACCCCGCCCCCGGTGAAGCTCGCCGCCCAGGAGTTGGGATTACCCCTCCTCCAGCCCAAATCCATCAATAGCCCCGATTGCGTAGAAATTCTGCGCTCGCTGGATCTCGATCTCCTTGTGACCGCGGCCTTTGGGCAGCTTCTGCGCCCGGTGGTGTTGCGAATCCCTAGGCTGGGCTGCGTGAACGTCCACGCCTCCCTTTTGCCCAAGTACCGGGGAGCAGCTCCCATCCCCTGGGCCCTCATCCACGGCGAAAGGGAGACGGGGGTCACCACCTTCCTCATGGACGAGGGCATGGACACCGGTCCCATCCTCCTCCAGCGGCGTGTGGAGATCGGCCCAGACGAGACCGCAGGTGAGCTCGAGGAGAGGCTGGCGCGTCTGGGCGCGGAGCTTGCTGTGGAAACGGTGGAAAAGCTCTGGCGCGGAGAGATTGAGCCCCAACCGCAACCGCTTGGAGGAAGCCTTGCCCCCAAACTCCATAAAGAGGACGGAAGGATCCGTTGGGAGTGGGAAGCTTGGCGTATTCACAACCTTGTGCGCGGGCTCTCCCCGAAGCCAGGGGCTTACACCACCTGGGCCGGTGATCTCGTGAAGATCCTGCGCACCCATGTTGTGGAGAAGGATGGACAAGCGGGGCCACCGGGCTCTGTTTTGCCGCGGCGCGATAAGCTCTTGGTTTGCGCGGGGCAAGGGATCCTCGAGGTACGGGAGCTCCAGCCCGCGGGATGCCGGGTCATCACCGGAAAAGACTTCCTCAACGGCTATTGCCGCCAAGGTTTTGGGGCGTTTGGTAACTGAGGTCACAGACAAAATTCCCGCGGTGGAAGGGTTGACTTGACCTTGCTACTAGGATATAGTGGAAAAACCCTGTAAAGGGCGAACCCGCTGGAAGGCGGGGGCGCAAAGCTGCGGGTCCAGATCGGACAGCCGGGCTGCCAGGGAAAACTGGCGGCCCGGTTTTGTTGTAAAGAAGGAAACAATCAGCGGTTCAAATGAGGTGGTGGGCATGGGCAAGCACAGGCGATGGGTATGGGTGCTGGCGCTTTTGGGCGTCGCGGTGGTGACCGGTGTCGCCCAACAATGGCCATATTGCGCTTCCGGATGCGACGCCAAAGATGTGAAGGTTCTTCGGGCCTGGGTGACCAACGCGCGCACCCAGGGCGGCATCACTTATGCCGACGTTTACATCGACTTTGCGGTGACTGCCGCCCAGCGCTACTGCATCATGGCAGCCGTGGGCTTCTCCGTCGATGGGGCCTGTTCCTTTGTCCATTCGGCCTGGCGCATGTTTGGCGACCTCACCCAAGGCCAGTACCTCAACCAGTTCGTTGCGACCATTGAACTTCCTTCGCCAGAGCTATGGATTTGCCGGCTCTACGCGATTTGGCGTAACCAGCCCTATCCTGGATGCCCCACGGGAAACTGTTCGCTTTATTCGGTGGGCTCAAAATGCTGGGAGTCCGTCGACACACCCTATGTCATTCGGGTTCTCGTTCCCCGAGACGATTACTACACGACCTGCGCTGATACCTCGCTCACCGTGCCTCCTCCGGGTGTTTTGGGCAACGACTACATCCCGCGCCCCATCGTGAGCCTGGGGGTGGTCAGCGGACCCAGCTACGGCACCGTCACCTTGAACTTCGATGGCTCCTTCACCTACACCCCTAACCCCGGGTGGTGGGGGGATGACTCCTTCGTGTACAGAATCGTGGATTCGGAGGGCAACAGCGGCACCGCGACGGTGTACATTCGCGTTGAACCCACCTGCGGGACTGATCTCGCCATCGTGAAGACCGACTATTCCGACCCCGTGGTGGCGGGAGAACCCCTCACCTACACCCTGACCGTCACGAACCTCGGGCCCTCGGATGCGAAGAACGTGGTGGTGACCGAGGCCTATCCCGTCTGCTTCACCTACCAGAGCGCCACGCCGGCGCCCAGCCAGGGCCCCAACGTCTGGGTCTTCCCGGCCCTCCAGGCCGGGCAGTCCGTGACCATCACGGTCACGGGCACGGTGGCCGCAGGCTGCACGGGCACGATCACCAACACCGCCACCGTCTCCTCGGACACCCCTGATCCCACGCCGGGCAACAACAGCTGGAGCGAGGAGACCACGGTCACGGCCAAGGCGGACCTCTCCATCCAGAAGAGCGATAGCCCTGACCCCGTGGTGGCTGGGGAGACTCTCATCTACACCCTGACCGTCACCAACTCCGGCCCTTCGGATGCCCAGAACGTGGTGGTCACGGAGCAGTACCCCACCTGCTTCCTCTTCGGGAGCGCCACGCCAGCGCCCAGCCAGGGCAACAACGTGTGGGTCTTCCCCGTGATCCTGGCGGGAGAGACCAAGACCATCACCATCACGGGCACGGTGGCCTCGGGCTGTTCTGGCCCGATCACGGACACCGTCACGGTCTCCTCGGATACCTACGATCCCAACATGGGCAACAACAGCTGGAGCGAGGGGACCACGGTGTCGACCCAGGCGGACCTCTCCATCCACAAGAGCGATAGCCCTGATCCTGTGGTGGCGGGGGAGACTCTCATCTACACCGTCACCGTGCAGAACCTCGGGCCCTCGGACGCCCACAATGTGGTGGTGACCGAGACTTATCCTTCCTGCTTCCTCTTTGGGAGCGCCAACCCTTCGCCCAGCCAG
>CALKCH010000003.1 GCA_938083225.1 Candidatus Bipolaricaulota bacterium | reverse complement strand
GGTGCCGCCGGATGACGCAAAAGGGGTGCTGCAGGATGTGCACTGGTCGGGCGGATCCTTCGGGTATTTTCCCTCCTACGCCCTGGGGAACCTCTATGCTGCGCAGTTCATGGAGGCCATGGGTGCGGACCTCCCGCATTTATGGGAGGAGGTGCGGTCCGGGAGGACCCAGCCCCTTCTGGCCTGGCTGCGGGAGAAGATCCACCGCTATGGCCGCATGTACGCTCCCGAGGAGCTGTGCGCGCGGGTGACGGGCGAAAAGCTTTCGCCCGCTCCGTTCCTTCGCTACATCGTGGAGAAGTACACCCAGGTCTATCGGCTTTAGATCGCCCCTTTAGGGGTTAGAGGCCGGGGAGCCGCCCCGGCTTTTTCTTTGTCCCAGAAAGGTCCCTGGCAAGGGACAGGGGATGGCCGTGGCCGAGGGGCCCGGCAATTGGAAGTGCGTCCAGGATAAGCGTCCCCCCAGCTTGGCGGGGTGGCCTAAACCCCCTTATACTGGCCTCAGCTGAAACATTTCGAACCCGAAATTGGCTCATCATCGACCCGGGCTACGGCCAGTTTTGGAAACCGGTTTTGCGTGGTGTTCCTCGCTTCTCGCGGGAAAGGGACACAGGGGTGGTGGGGTGAGGAGAAACGGCTGTATGGGAGGTAACCATGCTCCTCGGGAGTATGGGGGTGCCCCTTTATACTGGTTAGGTTGAGTGGGTTTGTATGCGTGCACGCACAGCGTGGATTTGTGCGGGGAAAGGCCGGCCGAAAAGCGAGGTGATGGGACGATGAGACGGTTCGTGTGGATAGCCTCCTTGTTAATCCTAAACATCTGGGGAGCCATAGCTGCTCCTACTTTTTCTGATCGGGCCTTCGGCGGAGATCCACTAAACCCTGGGGATGACAAAATTGTAGTACAGGCTATCAAAGTTGTAGCTGATTCCGCTCGCGACGCAACAATTGAGTTTGTTCACATTCGCAATATGGGAACAGCTACAGCGACGCAGATCCCAAAACTTTATCTTGTATGGGAGAGTTCAGCTCCTACTTCCCCTGTTTATACGCTAACACCGTCTGTTTCTGTTGACCTATCGCCTTTTGATAACCTCCAAATCGGAAAAATTATATCTACAAATTTCTCTCTGCCCAAAGGAACAATTCGCTATCTATGGGTCCTGGTCCAGGTGGCTGGGGTGCAAGCCGTTGATGATGGGGCTGTGGTGGCCTTGGAAACCAACCTGTATTGGTATACTTCCGCCGATTCTGGCAACAGCGGCTTTCTTGCCGACACCAGACCGGAAACCATTCGCAAAGCAGGTTTCGAGGAAGTCTTGGATGAATCGCCAACCCCCAACAATCTGAACCCCAACGATAGCGCTCCTGTCCAAAAATTCACTTTACGTGATTGGGATGCAAATGCGTCTAGTCTCCAAATTACGAAATTAACCGTCCGAAAAGCGCCCGGGGCAACAGCGACAGGAAGTGACTTAGCGGGTATCAAAGTTACAGTGAGCTATGGAACCACCAATTACGTGCAAACAACGACCACAACTACTTATTGGGATACAACCGGTGTTGTGTTCAATGCCTTCACTCCTCCACTGCCCGGTACTTTTTCTGACAATTCTCAAGTCGCGGTTCTGATTGAAATGGAAGTGGCTTCGAATCCCACCGATGGCCGGACGATCGCCAACGAAGTGGTTCTTGAAGCAGTTGAAAATGGGCAAACCACAAGCATGACCATCAGGGCACCAACAACCTGGACAATCCGCCGTGCCGGCCCCGAAGAAGCCGCAGAACTTTCTACGCCCCCTGTGGGTTTGGGAATTAATCCTGGCGAGCGTCTAACGCAACGTATTTGGGTAGCTGATCGCGACTATAACGGCAAAAAATTCCAGATCACGCATGTCTGGATCAAAAACCTGGGCACAGCAGAAACCGCCGACGTGGCTGGCCTTACCATCTGGATCGGAAACACTCAGGTGCGTTCTGGCTGGCCTTCTCCCTATGACTTTCGCGCCGGTGGTTGGATCCCAGTCACGGCTATGGAGGTCAACGATGAAGGCGAGGTTACTATCACCATTGAGTACCGGATCTCCCCATTGGCTACAACGGGGCGAACCCTCAAACCTGAAGTCAGGATTGGTAGCTCAGAACCGCCAACCTCTTCGCCTGGGTCCGATCCGACCTACGCTACCCCTGCTTTAACTTTTCCCGCAGCGGTGACTATTTATCCTGCTGGGTTCGAAGTGGTAGAGAATATCTCGATTGATTCTGCCACTGTCTACTCCACACAGAGGTTTGTAGCGCAAAAGCTCAGACTACAAGACAGCGACGGTAATGCTTACGGAGTCACTATCAACCGCGTCAAGGTTAAAAACATTGGCACCGCCTTAGATTCCCAGTTCAGTAAGCTCGAAGTCCGCTTAGCCGGAAGCGGTGGCGCTCTGCTCGCAGAAACTACAGACCTCTCAGGATTCCGCACGACGGGGGTAGTCCTTACTCCAACCGCCAACAATGTTGTGGGGGATGATTCAGCTGTGGAGATTTGGATTTGGCTCACTGTGGCTGGACCGGAAAACACCATAGCAGGCAGAGATGTCCGCTTGGAGACCGTGTTTTCGTTCACAGAGGGCACGGTGAGCGGCGACACCCCTGCCCGTCAAGGGACCGCATTCCCCATAGCTATAAACAACCCCCCTGTGGTGCAGGACTTCTCCTGGAGCCCAGCCAACCCGCAGTATGGGCAAGATGTGACCTTTACTCCCGGAACGATCACAGATCCTGACGGTGATGCCATTGTCTATTCCAAATGGGACTTCGGCGAGGGGGCTGATCCCCGTTACGTGGAACGGAATGGGCCTCCGCAGCAGGCCACTGCAAGGTACCCAGACGGGGGGACGTTTAATGTCACCCTTCTTGTCCGCGACGCAAAGGGACTGGAGGGATCGAAGACCAAAACCATTACCGTAACGCTACGGCCCAACACCCCGCCCACTGTGGACTTCTCTTGGTCACCGGCGGATCCCACGGCGGGGCAATCCGT
Organism: Candidatus Bipolaricaulota bacterium; assembly: GCA_938083225.1. Classification (GTDB taxonomy): domain Bacteria; phylum Bipolaricaulota; class Bipolaricaulia; order Bipolaricaulales; family Bipolaricaulaceae; genus DTER01. Next base: position 10,162 of record CALKCH010000003.1, on the reverse strand, counting down.
GACCTTTACTCCAACCGTCACGGATCCGGATACCCCCTCAGATGCTCCTTTCTCGTATTCCTGGAGCTTTGGGCCCAATGCCACGCCCTCAACCTCCACCGCGCAAGAGCCAAGTGTGGTTTTCAACGCAGCTGGAACGTACACCGTGAGGCTCGAGGTCACTGATCGCCGTGGAGCTAAAGGAAGTAAAGAAAAAACAGTGACTGTGTCGGCTTCTCCACAACAATTACCAACTGTTACGGCTATAATGGCCGACCCAGCTTACCCTGCGGTGGGGCAAGAGGTGACTTTCACGGTCGAGGTTACTGCACCGGCTAACGACCCGGTTACGAGATGGAGATGGAATTTTGGCGACGGGACCCCGATTCAAGAAACCACGGGGAATACAATAAGACACACTTACCAGAACGTTGGCATCTACACAGTCAGGGTCCAAGCACAAAACCGCGCAGGTTGGGGTGCTGAACGGACGCTCCAGATCATGGTGCATCCCGCCGGTGTGGAGTTCGGGGCCCTCGTGCTCGATAACCCCGTGACCGGAAACCAGTGCCGCATCCAGATCTTCGCTCCCACCGGTGCCACCGACCTCAAGATCACCATCCTCGACCAAGCCGGCCGGCCCGTGCTCCTCGACAAACCCGTCTCGGTGGGCACGTTCACCTGGGACCTCAAGGACCGGGACGGCCGCACCGTCCCCAACGGCTTGTACCTCTTCTACATCACCGCGCGGATTGGCAACGAAATCAAACGCACGGAAATCGGGCGGATTTTGGTGCGGAGGTAAGCCATGCGCAGAGCATTTTTGGCGTTAGTGATCGCAACGATCTCTATGGTTGCCCAGGCTCAAGTGTCTCTGTTCGACCTGGGCCTGGGCGTGCGGGCCATGGGCTTAGGCGGAGCCTATGCCGCCCTGGCCGAGGGCGCCGAAGGGCTCCTTTATAACCCTGCTGGACTGGCCAAAGTGCGGGGGATCTCCGTGGATTCCACGATCCTGGCGGGTTGGGTGGCCGCGGGCTATGTGGGCGTGGCCTTGCCCAGCCTTGGTGCAGGCCTGGGCTACCTCGGAACCTCCGCCGGCGAGGGACTGGGCTTCTCCCAGCTGGGCCTCCTCGCCGGGTTCGGCCTGGATCTCCGGATGTTCGGGTTCCCGGCCCTGGGCGGAGTAGCCCTTCGCTACCACAGCACCAGCATCGCCGGGGAAAGCGAAACCGCTTTCGGTTTGGACATCGGCATCCTGGGCTCGTTTCCTTCTCCGTTTGGGGAGCTACGCGCCGCGGTGGTCATCCGGGAGCTCGGCTTCGGCGGCCTCTCCACGGAGTTCGTATTGGCCGGGGCTTGGCTGAGTCCCTTCGGCCTCTTTGCCGCCCTGGACCTCACCTCTGAATACATCGCCCTGGGCTTGGGCTGGGCCTTTATGGGCTTGGCGGAGGTGCGCGTAGGCCTCAGACAGGAGGGAGTGTTCCGGATCAGCTTGGGACTGGGCGCCCGCTTCGGCAATTACACGGTAGACTACGCGCTTCTCACCCACCCCCTTCTTTCGCCCTCTCACCGCTTCGGCTTCGGGGTCAGGTTCTGAGGAATCAAATGCCCAGGTAAGCCTTGCGCACGAGGTCCGAGGCCTGAAGCTCCTCGCTTGGGCCTTGCGCCACGAGTCTCCCGGTTTCTAGGACGTAGCCGTAGTCGGCCAAAGACAGAGCGGCCCGGGCGTTCTGCTCCACGAGGAGAATGGTGCGGCCCTCGGACTTGAGGCGGGCGAAGGCCCGGTACATTTCGGTGATGAGCACCGGTGCCAGCCCCAGGGAAGGTTCGTCCAAGAGGAGCAGTTTTGGTCCGGCCATGAGGGCCCGGGCCACGGAAAGCATTTGTTGTTCCCCACCGGAAAGGGTCCCGCCCCGCTGGCCTTGCCGCTCCTTGAGCCGGGGAAACAGGGAGAACACGAACTCCAGGTCCCGGGAGATCCCAGCCGTATCTGTGCGGGCGTAGGCACCGAGGAGAAGGTTTTCCAGCACCGTGAGGTCAGGGAAGATGCGCCGGCCTTCGGGCGCCATAGACAGGCCTAACCGCACGATCTCATAGGGCCGCTTGCCCAGAAGATAACGGCCATCCAAGGTGATCTTCCCCTCTTTGGGCCGCACCAAGCCCATGATGGCCCGCAGGGTCGTGGTCTTTCCCGCGCCGTTGGCGCCCAAAAGAGTCACCACCTCCCCCTCCGGAACGGAAAGGGACAGCCCCTGCAACGCGTGGATCCCTCCGTAGTACACGTGCAAGTCCTGGACCTCAAGCACGGAGAGCCTCCTCGCCCAAGTAGGCTTCGATGACCTTGGGGTTGTTCCTGATTTCCTCAGGGGTACCCTCGGCGATGGACACACCGAAGTCGATGACCCGGATACGCGGACAGATCCCCATCACCACCTGCATAACGTGCTCGATGAGGAAGACGGTGAGGTTGAAGGTTTCCCGGATGTGGCGGATGAAGCCCATGAGGTCTTGGGCCTCTTGGGGGTTCATGCCCGCGGCCGGCTCGTCCAGAAGGAGGAGTTTTGGTTGCGTGGCCAGGGCCCGGGCGATCTCCACCCGCCGCTGAAGGCCGTAGGGAAGCGCACCGGCGCGAAAGTTGGCCCACTTTTCCAGGCCCACTGCAGAAAGGAGCTCCATGCCCCGCTCCCGCATCCTCCGCTCCTCCCGGATGTACCGAGGGCTGGGAAGAATCGCAGCGAACACCGAGGAACGCAGGCGGGGATGGAAGGAGATGAGCACGTTCTCCAGGGCCGTCATCTCCCGGCAGAGGCGGATATTCTGAAAGGTGCGGGCGATGCCGAGCCGCACCACCTGCCAGGGCGGAAGGCCGGTGATGTCCCGGCCCGCGAAGATCACCTGGCCCTCCGTGGGTGGGTAGTGACCGGTGATCATATTGAAGATCGTGGTTTTCCCGGCACCGTTGGGACCAATGAGGCCGACTAGCTCCCCATAGCGGATATCCATGGAAAAATCGCGCACGGCCACCAGGCCCCCGAACTTCATGGTGAGGCTCTGGAGGCTCAGGATCAGCTCATTTTCGCCCATGCCCACCTCCAGGCGCGTTTAGCCCCGTGCCAAAGCCAATCCCAGGTGAACTCCTCCCGGCCGAAGAGCCCGCGGCGGAAAAAGAGCATGACCAAAATGAGGAGCACGGCGAACACCACCATGCGCATCCCCGGTACCACCGCGGTGTCCACAAACCGCAGGGCCTCGAAGATGGCAGCGAAGATGAATCCCGCCACCACCGCGCCACTAATGCTTCCCAGGCCGCCCAGCACGATAATCATGAGGAGGTAGAAGGTCATGAAGAAGCGGAAGAGATCAGGGGTGATGGTGCCGATGAGGGTGGCCATGAGGCCTCCGGCCACGCCGGCACAGAACGCACTGAACATGAACGCTAAGAGTTTGTGACGGAACACGTTGATGCCCATGGATTCTGCGGCAAGCTCATCTTCACGGATGGCCCTGAGGGCCCGGCCATAGCTGGAGTTCTTGAGCCGCACCGCGGCATAGGTCAAGACCGCCAGCGCCCCCACCGACCAGGCCAGGTTGGTGTAGCGGGGGATGCCTTTCACGCCCATAGCGCCGTTGGTGAGGCCCATGAAGTTGCAGGCCAAAACGTAGAGGATCTCGCCGAAACCGAAGGTGGCGATAGCAAGATAATCGCCGCGCAGGGCCCTAAGGGCCGGGATCCCCACCACAAGCGAAGCTAACACCGCCAAAATCCCGCCAGCAATGAGGGCCAGGATGAACCCGGAGTAGGGAAGGGTGAACTGGTTGAATGGCCAGGAAAGGGGGGTGAATAGCCACACCACCTTCTTTTGGTGCATGGGGAGCATGAAGAGAGTGGTGAGGTAACCGCCCAGGAGCATGAACCCGTGCGGTCCCAGGGAGAACTGGCCGGTGATCCCGTTGATCACCGTGTAGCCTACTGCGGCGAGGGCATAGATGGCCCCGAAGTTCAGCACCCGCCACAGGAACACGAACTGGTCCGAATGCTTGTCGCCCCACCATACGAAAAGCGCCAAACCCAGAAGGAAAAGAAAGGTGAGAATGCGATTGCTTCGCGTCATACTTTCTCCTTCATGGGTTTGCCCAAGATCCCTGTGGGCCGGAAGAGGAGGAAGAAGATGAGGATGGCGAAGATGAAGGCATCGCGGAACCCAGAAAGACCGGGGAGGAAAGCCACGATGAGGATTTCAGCCAAACCCAGGAGGAAGCCGCCGAGCATGGCGCCCACGATGTTGCCGATGCCGCCGATCACCGCAGCGGTGAAGGCCCGCCAGCCTGGCATGATCCCCAAGTCCCACTGCAAGCGGGGATAGCGGCAGCCCCAGAGGATCCCGCCCACCGCCGCCAGGGCTGAGCCCACAAGGAACGTGTAGGAGATCACCCGGTTGATGTCCGCGCCCATGAGGGCGGTGGTCTCGATGTCCGTGGCGATGGCCCGCATGGCCCGGCCCACCTTCGTGCGGTACACCAGGAAAATGAGGCCCAAAAGGCAGGCCGCAGCGATGAGGGGCACCCAGATGGTCACCCCTTGGACCCGCACGCTCCCCACCGTGTAGATCTGGGTCATGAGGCCCGGTGTGGGATAGGACTTTTGTCGGCCGCCGGCCCAGGGAAGCACGATGATCAGGTTCTCGAGGAGAAAGGAAACACCGATGGCAGTGATGAGGAGGGAGATGCGGGGGGCCTCCCGCAAAGGCCGGTAGGCTACGCGCTCAATGGTCACGCCCATGAGGGCGGTGAGGACCACCGCGCACAGCGCCCCCAGCCACCAGGGAAGACGAAACAGCACCACCAGGAAGAACACCCAGTACCCGGCCCACATGACCACGTCCCCGTGGGCGAAGTTGATGAGGCGGAGGATGCCGTAAACCATGGTGTAGCCAATGGCGATGAGGGCATAGAGACTCCCCAGGGTGACGCCGTTCAGAAGCTGCTGGAGGTAAGTAGCCACACGTCCTCCTCACGTGAGAGGACAACGAAGGGGGCGGCCCAAGAGCCGCCCCCCTTCCGGTCACTTCCCCATAAGGGCCTTGATTTCTGCAGCGCGTGCGGCCGGGATCATCGTGGCGTACACGAACTCGCCGTTCTCCACCTTGAGGAAGTAGAAGTCCTTCACGGGGTTGCCCTCAGGGGTCATGATGGTGCGGCCCGTCACCACTTCAAGATCCGCAGTCTGCAGGGCCTCCTTGATGGCCGCGGGGTCAGCCGAACCCGCACGCTGGATGGCGTCCACGATGAGGAGGTAAGAGTCTACCGCCAGAGCTCCGAACGCGTCGGCCTCGCGGCCAAAATACTTCTTGTACTCCTCCGCATAGCGGAGGCCGATGCCCGTAGCCTGGGCGGGGTGCCAGAAGGTGGTGAAATGGATGCCCTCCACGGCGGCGCCGCCGATCTCGATGAGCTCAGGGGCGAAGAGGCCATCTGCGCCGAGAATGGGCTGGGTGAGCCCCAGATCCCGGGCCTGCCGGGCCATGAGCGCCACCTCCGTGTAGTAGTTGGGGGTATAGATGATGTCCGGGTTCACCCGCTGGATTTCCGTGAGCTGGGCGGTGTAGTCCACGTCGCCCGAGCGGCAGTAGAGGGTGGCCACGACTTTGCCGCCCAGGGCCTCGAAGGCCTCGATGAAGTATTTCCCGAGGCCCACGCAGTAGGCCTGGGCCACGTCGATCACCACAGCCGCGGTATTGGCCTTGAAGTAGTTGCGCGCCAGCTCCGCAGCTACCGGACCCTGATCGTCGTCTTTGAAGCAGGCCCGGAAGCAGTAATCCCCCACCTGCGTGGTGAGGGGGTTGGTGGTGGTGGGGCCGATCAGGGGTACGCCCGCGGCCTGCACGATCTCCGCAGCGCCCAAGAAGACCCCGGAGCACATGGTGCCGATGATGGCCACCACCTTCTCCACCTGGATGAGGCGGGTGGCACCGTTAGCAGATTCCACAGGGTCGGTGCGGGCGTCGAAGTACACGAGCTCGATGGGCCGGCCGAGGACCTCTTTGGGCACAAGACCTACAGCCCGCGCGAACTCGATGGCATCCCGGGCCATCTGTCCGTAGGCGGCACAGGCACCCGTGAACTCCAAAAGACCCCCGATTTTGATGGGCTCTTGAGCCCAGACCAGGACGCCCGCGCCCAAAGCCAAAATGATTGCCAATGCTCTCCTCATGATTTCACCTCCCTCAGAATCGGCACAAATTTATGTGCGCCCTCCAGCGACCTCAGCATCACCTCCTCTCCGGCGCACATTAGTCCATAGTAGGGAAATTGGGGGTACCCTGTCAAGACCGGTCCTTTAATCTCGCTGGTACACAATTCTTCCGCCCAGGATCGTGTAATGCACAGTGAATTCCTCGTCGAAGACCACGAGGTCTGCGTCCTTTCCCAAGGCGAGGCTCCCTTTGCGCTCCTCGATCCCGAGGAGCTGGGCGGGATTGAGGGTGGCACAGCGCACAGCCTCGGGCAACGCACAACCTGTGAACGCTGCGAAATTCCTAACGGCGCGGTTTATGGTGAGGGTGGTTCCCGCCAAAATTCCGCCGGGAAGAGTGGGCACACCGTTTTCCACCCGCACTCGCTGGCCAAAGAGCGGATATTCTCCATCGGGAAACCCAGTGGGAGCGACGGCATCCGTGACGAGAATCAGGCGGGAAAATCCTGCAAGCTTCGTCACCAGGCGCACCGTGGCGGGATGAACGTGGGCTCCGTCGCAGATGAGGCTTAGGAACAAAGGGGACTCCAAAGCTGCGGCCACAAGCCCAGGCTCGCGATGGTGAAAGGGCCGCATCCCGTTGAAAAGATGGGTGATGAGGGAAGGACCGAGGGAAAGGGCCCGCAAGCCCTCCTCGTACGAGGCCTCCGAATGTCCGAAGGCCACGAGGACGCCGCGGTTTTTGAGTTCCTCCACTACTTTTTCTGCGCCGGGGAGCTCCGGAGCCAGAGTCCAGATCTTCACGATCTCTCCGAAGTCCGAAAGGAGGGCACGTACGAATTCCAGGGAAGGGGGGAGCAAGTATTCCCGAGGGTGGGCGCCGCATCTCGCTTCCGCCAAAAATGGGCCCTCCAGGTGAACGCCGAGAAGCGCAGGGTGCGCTAGACTTTTCAACCGGCGAAGAGCAGCATGCAAAACTTCGGGTGGGGCGGAGGTCAAGGTGGCCAAAAGCCCCGTGGTTCCGTGCTGCACGAAGAAATCCAAAATGGCCGAAATTTCTTTTTCGGAAGCGCTCAAAAAATCATAGCCTAGGGCGCCATTGGCCTGAATATCCAAGAATCCCGGGGCTACATATAAGGAGTCCAGGAAGAGAACGCGCTCCGCCTTTTTTGCTACCCCTTTTCCCAGCCCCGTTATCTTCCCGGCCTGGATGAGCACCTCGCCGGGAGCCACCCTCTCCGGATACACCAAAAGGCCGCCCCGCAGCCCCAAAGATTCCATCACGGAGGGGAGGGTAACAAAAAAGGGCCGGGAGGTCCCGGCCCTTCTTCTCTCGATATCTCAAGGGTTCAGGAGGGGCGACCACCCATGGTGAGGGAGAGGATGGCCTTTTGCACGTGCAGCCTGTTTTCGGCCTGATCGTACATCCAGGAGAGCTCGGGATCGTCGCAGATCTCGGGGTCGGCCTCGTGCCCGCGGTCGATGGGCATCACGTGCATGAGATAGCCCGGCTTGCCCAGCTCCTTTTGGCGTTGGCGCGTGTACTTCCAATCCTTGAACTTCTCGGCGTTCTTGATCTCCGCCTCTTTTCCGATCTCATAGCGCCGTAGGCTCATCCAGCCCCGCGGGAACACAATAGTTGCGCCCTTCAGGGCGTCGTCCAGGTCGCTCGTGACCTCGAACTTGCCCCCGCTTCCTTCCGCGTACCTTTTGGCCAACGCCAGGGCCTCGGGCTCGAGCTCGTAGCCCTTGGGGTGAGCAACCACCACCTCCAACCCAAACCGAGCGGCCACGAGCATCTCCTCCTGCACCGAGCCCAGGGAGCGGGCCCAGGGGGAATAAGCCCACATGATGGTGTACCGCACGCCCTTGAGGTCTGAGGCGAGCTTCTCCCGGATGGTGTAGATGTCCGTAAGGCCCTGGCAGGGATGCCAGGAATTCGAGGCCATGTTGATCACGGGAATGTCCGCGAACTCTGCGAACTTGTAGAGGATCTCGGTGTCCTCTCCCCAGCGGGAGACCTTGTCCTCCAGGAGACGAATCCCAATGCCGTGAGCATAGCGACTCATGACTTTGGCCGTGTCCTTAACGGTCTCGCCCGCGCCGGGCTTGTCCTCCAAGGAGAGGCGCAGATCCGCACCGGTGATGTACTGGGCGTGGCCGCCGAGTTGGGTCATGGCCGTCTCAAAGGAGAGGCGGGTGCGCGTGGACGGGTTGAAAAAGAGCATGAGGAACGTCTTGTCCTTGAGGGTATGGTGGGGAACGCCCGCGTAGTACAGGGCCTTGAGCTCCTCCGTGACCTTGAGAACGATCTCCAGTTCCTCCTTCGTCCAGTCCTTCGTGCTGATCAGGTCCTTTCCCGCCAGGTGGTACCAGCTCATCGCGCCCCCCTCACATGATGAGGGCCATGAGGCCCTTTTGGGCGTGGAGGCGGTTCCCAGCCTCTTCGATGATCACGGAGTTGGAGCCATCGATGACCTCGTCGGTGACCTCCATCCCGCGATCAGCAGGAAGACAGTGCATGTAAATGGCGTCGTTGGTGAGCCTCATCTTTTCCACGGTGGTGATCCAATGGCGGTTGGCCTCGAACAGCGCCTTGGCCTTCTCCGGGTTCATGGGCGTCTTTCCGTCCGTGGGCTGGCTGGTCCAGGACTTGGGGTACACCACCGCCGCGTCTTTGAAAGCTTCATCCATGTCATGCGAGATCTTGAAGGAGCCCCCGTACTTCTTCACGTTCTTTTGCACGAAGTTGAGGATGTTGGGGTCAAGATCGAAGCCCTTGGGGTGGGCGAGGGTAATGTCCATGCCGAAGTAGGAAGCGATCATGATGGCGCCCTGGGGCACAGCAAGGGGCTTCTCCACCGAGCCGGAATAAGCCCAGCTCATAACGAACTTCTTGCCCCGCAGATCCGTACCGAGCTTCTCCATGATGGTCATGATGTCCGCGAGAGCCTGGCAAGGATGATCCACGTCGTCCTCCATGTTGATCACGGGGATTCTCGCCCAGCGCGCGAATTCCTGGATGATGAGCCGGCCTTTTCCGTAGATCCAACCCGTGGGCTTTCCGTAGATGCGGATGGCGATACCGTGCCCCATCTCCGCGAGGACACGGGCCACGTCGGCGATGCGCTCCGTAGCGTACGCCTTCTCCTCGCCAGGAAGCGCCGGCGTATACACGGCCTCCGGCTCCAGGTAATGGGCATGGCCGCCGAGCTGGGTCATCCCAGCTTCGAAGGAGTTACGGGTCCGAAGCGATCGGTTGTAGAAGAACATGAAGAGCGTTTTTCCTTTGAGGAGCTCGTGGGGCTCACCCCGGATGAACTTGCGTTTGAGGTCAAACGCCGTGTCCAAGATGGTCTCGAGCTCCTCCCGGTCGAAGTCCATGATGGTAATGAAGTCCCGACCCCGAAGATCTGTCGCCGCCATACTTCAACCTCCTTTTTGCTTTGCGGGTCAGCCCCGCACGATTTGCGTTCCCGCGCGACCTTCCAAGGCCGCCGAGGCTTGATTCAGGGAAGCGATGATGGCGAGCTCTCCGCCCGCCTCCACAAACCGTATGCAGGCTTTCACCTTGGGCTCCATGGAGCCCTTGGCGAAGTGCCCTTCCTCTAGATACCGCTTGGCCTCGGAGATGGTCATCTTTTCCAGGGCCACCTCATTGGATTTGCGGTAGTTGAGGCGCACCCGGTCTACATCGGTGAGGATGAGGAAGATGTGCGCGCCCACGTCTTCCGCCAGGCGCTCGCCCGCCAGGTCCTTGTCGATCACGGCCTCCACGCCGCGGTAGGTCCCGTTCTCCTTGATCACCGGGATGCCTCCGCCACCCGAGGCGACGACGATGGCTCTGTTCTCCACGAGGACGCGAATGGCCTCCTTCTCCACGATGGCCTTGGGGTCCGGGGAGGGCACGACGCGCCGCCAACCCCGGCCCGCGTCCTCCACCACGTGCCACCCTTTTTCCTCCCGAAGCCGCAGGGCCTCCTCGCGGCT
>CALKCH010000002.1 GCA_938083225.1 Candidatus Bipolaricaulota bacterium | reverse complement strand
GCCAGATGGAGACTCGTGTCGATGCTGCTTCGGCTTTCCCGCTCCTGGAGAGCAAACACCTCCCGCACAGGGAGATCAGGAGCAACCACAGCCACGTGGAAGGGCGGGTCGAGCCGCACCTGCATTTGGGCAGCGAGCTTGCGTGCGCGCTCCACCGCCTCAGGCTGGTCGGAAAGGAGCCCTTCCAAAATCTCGTTTTGGAACTGCTGTTCCACTTGACTTATGGCCCGCAACTCCATCATCTTCAGGGCGGCCACGGTCGCCCCATGCTCTAAGGCCACCATCTGAGCTGAAGGCAAAGGGGTGGGGAGCTCGCCCCAGACAAGGATTTCCCCAAGCTCCATGGAGCTAGCCCGAATGGGGTGAGCAATACAGGAATGCCCTTGCACCCGGAGATAACGAGCTGGCCCCCACTCCGCTCGGCCAACCTCCTCGGGTTTAAACTCCTCGCCGAGGTAGGCGTCACCTGCGGAGTCCCGGACAAACAGCCTTGCGCAAACGGCTTCTGCATTGTGGCTGCGGCCCAAAAGGCGACGAAAGCGATCCACAAGGATCACGGGCTGCCCTACGCTCTGAGCGATGAGCTCGGCGATGTCCGAAAAACTCCCGCCCCGCAGGACCAGGTCCAAAAACTGGCGCAACAGCCGCTCGGATTGGCGAAGCTCCTCGGCCTGGATCCGGAGGATCCGGCTGGTGAGGGGCTGGATGATGTCGATGAAGGAGACCTTGGGCGGGAGCTCGATGAGGGGGAAGTTCAGGCGCTCGGCGGCCTCGATCATGCAGGCTGGGATCTTGTCGATGTAGCTTTCCGGAGTGATGGCCAAGCCCACGAGTCCCTTTTCCGCCAGTTTGGGGACAAGGTTCTCCAGGTCCGCGGCCTTGTCCCGCAGGGGATACAAGGTGGTAACCAGAAGCTCACCCGGCCGCACCCATTCCAGGATATCCGGGACCTCCATGACGTTGACCGCTTCCACCACGCGGTCCAGGCCTTTCTCACCAGCCAACACCTTCGCCCGACGCAAGGGCTCAGCTAAAGTCAGCGCTTCTCGCAAGGTGAGGCCCATCGAAAAAAGTATACAGGCTAAAGGCGGCGGCCCAGGAGGCTCTCCAGAACGCGGTTCACCTTGGTACGCCGGGCCTCCCGGGAGGAAAGGGGCGGCACAAGCACCGTGTATAGCCCCGCCATCCTCCCACCTAAAACATCGGTGAGGAGTTGGTCTCCGATCACCACCCCCTCGCTGGGTTTGGCTCCCAAAATCCGCAACGCGCGGCGGAAACCAAAAGGCAGAGGCTTCTTGGCCCGCTCGAGGAGGGGCACGCCCAGCATAGCCAAAGTAGACCGGACCGGAGAATCCTGGGGAAGCCGGGCGTTGGTGAGGACCGCGATCTTGAAACCTTGGCCGAGCAGGCGGCGGAGAAGGGTTAACGTTGGCCGGGGAAATTCCCCGCTCCGCCACAGACACAGGGTATTGTCCAGGTCAAAGAGGAGAGCACGAAACCCCTTGGCCCACAGGCGGCGAAAATCCACCTGCCGCAAGGAACTAACTTCCTCATGGGGCCTAATCAGCCTCATGTTCGACGATGATCTCCCCAAGGGGCACAAATTCCCTGAGCCGCTGCAAAACTTCTAGGGCCTCGTTCAGGCATCCCGGAGCTACATAGATCTTGAAGAATTTCCGGCCCCCCTGTTCCCGGTACTCCCGCCGCACGTTGGCCACCCCGTCGCTCATCCCGAACGCGCCGTCCACCATGTGCAGGGCCTCCTCGTCCATCTCCACCCACAGAGCGGCCATCTTCTTGGGGGGCGCAAATTTGCGCAAAGGGGGGAACCGCTCAGGCATGTTTCTCCAAAAATCGATGCAAAGCGAGCTCCGGGTCCACGCCGCGCCGGCGCGCCTCCACCACCACTTCCACCAGGGCCTCCGCGATCACCCGCTCCGGGTCCCCCGGAGGCCAGAACACAAAACGACCGCTGGGAAAAGATTGGCCTTGGGCTTCCCTCACTTCCACAAATTTGCTGGCTCGAATGAGGGCAGGCTTAGCCCAATTCGCGGCTTTTTTCGCGGGGCCCTCCTCCCGCTTCAGCTCCTCCCACTGCGCTCGTACTTCCTCAGGTGTCTCCACTTTCTCCCCGCCAAACACATGGGGATGGCGGCGGACGAGTTTTTCTTTGAGGGCCTCGGCGACGTCGGCGATGTCAAATTGGCCTTGCTCGGCCTCGATCTGAGCGTGGAGCAGAACCTGAAGGAGGAGATCGCCTAGCTCCTCCCGAATGGTACGGGTATCTCCATCGCTGAGAGCCGAAGCCAGCTCATAGGCCTCCTCCAAAAGATAGGGCACCAAGGTCCGGTGGGTTTGGGCTCGATCCCATGGGCAACCGTCGGGCGCACGCAGCCGCGCCACCACCTCCACCAGCTCCGTCAGGGCCTTGGCCACGCGCTCGCTCATCGGGGCTGGGGAATTTTGAGCTGCTCAAGGAGGGCAGCCACTTCCTCCGCGCGGAAATTGGGGTCAACGCTTTGGATCCGCTCGAGGTCAGCAATAGCTTTTTGTGTGTAATCTGCAATCTTTTGGGTATCCGCGGTGGAACCAGCTAGTTCCTTGTAGAGAAGAGCGCGGTTCCATAGGGCCTCGAGGCCAGCTTTGCTCAGTTTCTGGGTAGTACCAGCTCGCTGTTCCTCACAGGTGATGATCTTCCCGTAAATCTCGACCTTTTTCTCCGAAGTGTTAGCCAAAGTGAGCGCGCGCTGGTAGTACTCCAAAGCTTTGTCGTATTGGGTCTTGGGCACGTAGCAGTCGCCGAGGGCGATCACAGCGTCGATGTTCTTGGGATCGAGATTGAGAATAGCCTCGTATTGGGCGATGGCCCCGTCGTATTTGTACTGTTCCCGCAAGTAACTCGCCAACCGGAAGCGCGTGGCGATGTCGTCGGGTTTGAGGTCCACGATGCGGCGGGCTGCTCGCTCGCGGGTTCCCACATCGCCGGCAAAGCGCAAGGCGTTTTGGTACTCCTCCAGAGCCTTTTCCCGCTGCCCCTGGGCCAAGAGGAGATCACCATAGCTCAGGCGGGCCTGGGCATTGTAGGGCGAGCGCTGAATGAGGTCCTGGAAGCGCCGCAGGGCTTCTTCCGTGCGGCCAGCAGCGGCCAGAGCTTGGGCCAACTTCAGCTGCACATCAGTCGTGGGCGATCTCTGCCAAGCTTTCGTGTAGTAGTCCACAGCTTCCGAGGCCTTCTCCTCTCCGAAGAAAATGTCCCCCATGAGGGTGAAGGCCGTGGCATTTCCCGGGTCAGCCTTGAGAATCTCTTCCAGTACGGGTTTGGCCTTATCGTACTGTTTATCGCGCGCGTAGGCTTCCGCCAGTTTCAACTTGAGGGAGGTGCTTCCGGGCTGGAGCTCCAGGGCCTTTTGGAAGAAATCCGCAGCGCGGCCGTAAAGCTGCATGGCCATGGCGTTATCGCCCCGGCTCACCCAGCCGGCCGCGAAATCCGGGGCGATCTCCAGCAACCGGCTGTATTGAGCTTCGGCTTGCACGTTCTGCCCCGCTAGCCGGTAATTTTCCGCCAGCTGATACAGAGCCTGCACGTTCTTCGGATCCAGGAGGAGAACGCGGTTATAGAAGGCTGCGTCGGCCTCCCCGGTCTCCATGAACCGCAGGTATTGCGCGAGAGCCTTTTCCTTGTACTCCGCTTCCTTGGCTTTCACGCTCGCAAGCTCCACTTCCTCCGCAGGGGTGCGCTCCTCTTTCTTCTCCAATTCGGCCCGCCGAGTTCCCGCCTCGGTGTACAGATCCTCGTACACGCGGCCAATGTAGTAGGGAAGATGGCTATCCAGAGCGTACCCTTCCTCTTGAGCTTGGAGGAGCTTGGCCAGGGCCCCCTCCTTGTCGGTGGGGTAGAGCATGGCCGCGGCAACCAGAGGGTCCCGCAGCTCCAGCTTCACCTGGGCCCGTTTTTCCTTGTACCAAGCATCCCAGCGGCGAGCGGTCTCCTCCTGCACGTAATCGTTGCGCACCTGATCCCGAATTTCCCCGAGATGTGGAACCACAGGCGGCCGGCGCTCCAGAAACTTCACGATGTGGTAGCCCCGCTCGTCCTGTACCAGCCGGACCTCTCCGGGATTGAGGCCCCAGACCGCATCAGTGACCGTTACGGAAAATGGGGATTCATAACGGCTAAAGAAATCGGTCTCCCCTCCTTTTTCCCGTGTAGCCTCGTCCTCAGAGTACTGACGCGCCAGAGCCCCGAAATCCGCGCCGGGCTCCTGGACCTTTCCCGTTAATTCGTCGGCCAATCGCGCGTTGCCTACGAGGATGTGAGCGACCCGGATTTTTTCTGGCTCGGTTTGGTACCGGGACTGGTTCGCCGAAAAATAAGACTCCAGCTCGGCATCGGTGGGTTCAACAGCTCCCACCACTGCGGCCTTCAGTTTTTCCTCGCGGAGCCTTTCCTCTTCCGCTTGGCGCAGAAGTTTCTTGTAGTCCTCCAGGGTGAGATTCTGGGCTTGTAGATAAAGTTTGAGGATGTTTTCGTCTCCGCCCACCTGCTGTAGGACCTCGGCGTAGCGTTTTTGTAGGGCCTGGTCGAGCTCTGCCGCGGGAACTTGGATGCGCAGCCGGCTGGATTCGCTGCGGATGATGACCTGGCGGATAAGAGTTTCCGCGGCCTGAGCGTTGTACTGGAAGGTCCTGAACGCGCCGTCGGTGCCGCGTAGGTACACATCGAAATCCATTCCGAAGGCAGCGTAAAGCTGGCGGTAGTAGGCGAGGACATTCTGGAGGGTTTGGGAGAACTGAGCCCGGGTGAATTTTTGGCCGGCCACGGTCAACACCACCTCTTCCGCACTACCGCGCTGGGGCGGGGAGAATTTTTGAAACGTGAAAAGGCCAATGCCGCCGACGGCGAAACCAAGGATAACGACCCAGATCACAGTTTTTTGCCAACGGCTCATGATTCAGGACCACCTCTTTTCCCTTCTCTGAGGAGTAGCCGCAACGCGGTCCAAGCTCCTCCCGCTAGCCCCAAAAGCAAACCCACCACCCGCCCCAGCTTTCCCGGATGGGCGCGGTCCCAAAGCCAGCCCAGGCCATATCCAAAAAAAGCCCCGCCTGCCACCAGAAAACCCACCTGGCCCAGCAGGGCCAAGGCCCGCAGGGGGCCTAAATCCGGTTTAGATGTCCTTCCACTCCTCCTGGGCAGGACGCTCTGCTCCTCGACGAGCCCGCGGCTTGAGTGAGGGCACTGGCGTACTGGAGCGTACGGTGAAGCGAATGCCGGTGCGAATCTCGCCGTTCACCTCCACTTCCACGAAGGAAGGGACGAAAAAGAGATCGATGCCACTGGGGGCTACATATCCCCGGGCAATGGCGATGCATTTGACAGCCTGGTTGACGGCCTTGGGGCCGATGGCTTGGATCTCGGCCACGCCCTCCTCGCGAAAGGTGTTGGCCACCGCGCCCGCTGCCGCTGTAGCATCCGAAGTCGCTGCGATCTTAAGTACGTTCACGGCCACCTCCTCATTGTGCCGTTTCCGTATACTGAGTCTGGCGGATGACAGTCACCCTGATTTCTCCAGGATACTGGAGCTCCTCCTCGATCCGCCGGGCGATATCATACGCAAGCTTGGCGGCCATTTCATCGCTGGCTTTCTCCGGCCGCACGATGACCCGCACCTCCCGGCCGGCTTGTAAAGCGTAAGCCTCCTTCACCTGGGGGTAACTCCGCGCCAGCTTTTCCAGCTCCTCGAGGCGTTGGATGTAACGTTCGTAGGCCTCTATCCGGGCGCCGGGCCGGGCCGCAGAGAGAGCATCGGCGGCTTGGATGAGCACGGCCGTGACCGAGGCCGGCTCCACTTGTCCGTGGTGGGCGGCGATAGCGTTCACAATCGGCCAGGGCTCGCCGTAGCGTTTGGCCAGGTCCGCACCGATGAGGGCGTGTGGCCCCTCCACCTCGTGGTCCAGAGCTTTGCCGATGTCGTGCAGAAGCCCAGCCCTTTTGGCTGGGCGGGGATCAAGCCCCAGCTCCTCCGCCAAGAGCCTGGCAATGAAACTGACCTCGATCGCGTGTCTAAGCTGGTTCTGGCCGTAGCTCTGGCGGAAATGGAGCCGCCCAAGAAGAGGGAGAAGCTCGGGAGGCAAGTCCACCCCCACCTCCAGGGCTGCCTTCTCCCCGGTCTCCCGCATCACTGCCTCTACCTGGTCTTTGGCCTTGCGCACCGCTTCCTCGATGCGGGCGGGATGGATGCGACCATCCTCGATGAGGCGCTCCAACGCCAGGCGCGCGATTTCTCGACGGATGGGGTGAAAAGAGGAAAGGACTACCACTTCCGGCGTGTCATCTACCATGACCTCCACCCCGGTTAGGGCTTCGAAGGCACGAATATTGCGCCCGTCTCTTCCGATGATGCGGCCCTTGTACTCGTCGCTGGGGAGGGAAACAGCGGTGACCGTGGTCTCTTCCACATAGTCCAAGGCCAAGCGTTGGATGGCATCGGCGAGGATGCGCCGGGCCCGGCGTTCCGCCTCCTGTTTGGTGCGCCGCTCGACCTCCGCGATCTTTTTGGCGAAATACCGCTCGCTTTCGGCCTCGATGAGCTTGAGCAAGTATTCCCTAGCCTCTTCCTGGGTGAACCCGCTCAGCTTCTCCAAGAGCTCGCGCTCCTCCGCGAGGAGCTTTTGGCCGGCCTCGATTATCCGTGCCAGCTCAGCTTCCTCACGGTGCAAGTTTTCCTCCAGCATTTCCAGGTATTGCCGCTTTTTGCTGACCCGGTCCTCCCGCTGACGCAACCGCTCCTCGAGCTCGTTGAGTTCCGCTTCCCGTCTGCGCAGCTTTTCCTCTTCCTGTTCGCGAAGAGCTTGGATTTCCCGCTGGCCGGAGAGCACGGCCTCCTCGCGGAGGCGTTGGGCCTCGCGCTGAGCTTCTTCCAGGATGCCCCGGGCCCGCCGGTATCGGGAGGTCCAGAGCAAAAAAGGAAGGCTTAGGCCAACGACCAGGCCCGCCACACCCACGAGGATCAGCTCAAAGGTCCCGAACATCGCGGTTTCAAGGCACTTTAGTCTTTCCCGAGATCTTCCGCAACTCCCCCACAGCTCCGGGGAGAAAGAGCAGGGTCCAAAGGGTAGTGAAGCCCAGCCCCAACAGAGCAGCAGCGCCGAGGTACCGCAGACCTGGGGTCTGTGCAACCAGCAGGGCCCCGAAGGAGGCCATGGTGGTGAGGTAGCTTCCCAAAGTAGGGCCAGCTGTGGCCGCTGCTGCCCAGATCCCCGCCTCCCGCCCTTGCTCCTCCTCCCACCGGTGGAGCAAATGCACCGCCCCGTCCACCCCCAACCCGATGAGAAGGGGGGAGATGACGATGTTCGTGAAGTTGAAGCGCAGCCTGAGCGTGGCCATCCCCCCCAGCATGCATGCGTATCCCATGGCCAGCGGGGCCAAAGCTAAACCGGTCTTGCCCAGGTGTCGAAAATCAACAATGACCAAAAGGAAAATGAAAAAGAGCGCTATTCCCGAGGTAAGGAAGAAATCCCGCCGCATGTGCTCTTCCAGGGCAAGCTGGAGTTCCGGAGAGCCTACGTACTCCAGACCAAACCCCCGGAGCCAGGCCAGAAATTCTCGCAAATTTCGCCCTCGGTAGAGCTCCGGGGTCACGCGGAGTTCAACGATGTATCCCCGGGATATCCGGTATTGGGTGCGGATTTCCTGGGGCAAAAGCGCGAGTATTTGGTCCACAAGCTCTTCCTCGGGCGGAAGGGCCTGGAGCTTCGCGGCAAACTCGGCCAAAGGTTTCAGGTCCTCGGTGAGGGCAGCCACAGTCCTAAGGAGCGCGGCGGTGTCCACCGTGGCGAAAGCTTGAGCAAGGTGAAAGAATTCCGAAGCTTTTTGGGAAAATACGAGCGCTCGCCGCACCTCCCCCCGAAGGAGCGCCTCAAGCTCTCCCAGGGAAAACAAAGCCGCTTTGTCTTCCAGTTCTTGAGTGATCTCGCCCCAGCGGCTGAGGGCCTCGGACAAGTGCTCGAGGCTTTCCTGGGCTTGTGGGATGGGAAGCTCCTGAAGCTGGACGGCCTGGCCCAGAAGCTCCCCGGGCAAGAGGTCCCGCGCGGACACTACAGAATGCACCAAGGCATGCCCCTTAAGCTTCTCCACGTATTCATAAAGCAGCCGGGCTTCCGGAACAAAAACTCTGAACGTATCCCCAAGCCAAATCTCCCCTCCAAAGTTCTCAATGATCTCGTTCAACACGCCTTGTCCGGGGGTGGCCGGTGCTAACTCCGCCGAGGTGAATTTAAATTCTACCTTCGTCGCCATGATCGTGGCCAAAACCACAAACAAAAGGGAGAACAGAATAATCCCTTTGCGCAAAAGCAAAAGGTGGCGGTAGGGATGATACAAGCGCTCCGGAGAGAAAAGGGGGCGCCCCTGCAGCTTGGGAAAAAGTTTTCCCACAAAAGCCAGGAGAGCCGGACCCAGGAGAAACACGGAGAAGAAGGAGATTACTAGGCCCACGCTCATGATGACGCCCATCTCCCAGAGGGCCCGAGACTGGGAAAGAAGAAGGCAACAAAAAACAGCAGCGGTGGTCAAAGCCGCAACCGCTGCGGCTCGGCCTTTGGTGTGCACGGCTTGGATCACCGCCCCGGACAGAGGAGCACCCTTCCGCCGGGCCTCGCTGAACCGGGAAAGAAGATGCAGGGAATAATCGATCCCTAGGCCCAAAACTAGCGCAGGGAGAAAAGCTGTAAGCAGATTGAATCCGTGCACGGCAAATTTGGCCCACGCTAGGATGAGCACCGCAGAAACCAATATCGGTACCAAAGCCAAGATGGCGAGGAGAGGACTGCCCAGGCTGAGGAGGGTGAGCAGAAACACGGCCACGGAGGAGATGATTGTGACCTCCATCATGTCCCGTTTGATCACGTCCTCCACTTCGGTGGCGACCACGTAGCCGCCCGCGAGGCCGGCCTCGATCCCTATCTCTTCCAGGTGTGCGGCCTGGACCGCGCGGCGCAGTTCGTCGCGCACCGCCCGGTTGAAAGCTTGGGAAGCATAGACGGGTCGAGTAGGCCAAACTTGGATTACAAGCTGAGTGCGATCCGCGGAGAGAAGGAGGTGCCCTTGGTCCTCGGGAAGGGCCCGGCTTTGAGCCCGCTGGATGATGTCCCTGGCCTCCGCCACCAGAGCCTGCAACTCCGGAAGGCCCTGAAGCACAGCGAGCACGGTGTGCCCGGCCTGGGTGACCTGACTCAACAGCCGGGTCAGCCCCTCGGGATCCGCAGGAAGTTCCGCGGGCAGAGCTAACGGGTACGCTCCTGTGAGCGCGGGCACCCGCGCCAAAAGCTCCCCGGCAATGGCGGCCAACCGCTCCCGCTCCTGGGGATAGAGGGTGCGGAACACCAGAAGTTCTGGGGGAAGAGGGACTTCGGCGCGCAGAAAGTAGGAGGCGCGCGCGATAATCTTCGGATCTAACTCCGAGATGATATGATCCGCGGCGGTACGGAGGAGGTTAGCCCGTTCCTCCAGACTCTCCGGGGGCTCCCGCAGAGAAAGAAGGATGGCAGCAAGGTCCAATCCCTTGATTTCCGCCTGTACCTCTTCATAGCGCTCCACAAGAGGGTCCCTGGCAGGCAAAAGATCGAGATAAGACGTACGCAGGGGAAAGTCGCGCAGGTAAAAGAGGGCGGCGGCCACAAGGGCGGAGAACAGGAGAATGATGGGAAAAGGATGAGCAAAAACCTTTCGCCCAAGCCAACCAAAGACCGAACGCTGGGCCATCAAGAAACTCGCTTGGCCTCGCCCCGCGCGGAAGCTTGCACGGTGATGTCGTATCCGGTCAGACGTGCGGCCAGTGCCACGTTATGGCCCTCCCGCCCAATGGCCAAAGAGACCTCGTGCTCGGGAACAACCACGGTGGCCTTCTTTTCCGCTTCGTCAATTTCTACTTCGAGTACGCTTGCCGGAGCCAGCGCGGCCTTGATCACCTCGCGCACATCCTCACTGAACTTGATAACGTCGATTTTTTCTCCGGCGAGCTCGCGGCTCACCGCCCGGACGCGGCTTCCTCCCGGACCTATGCAGCTTCCCACCGGATCAATCCGGGGGTCCAGGCCCCGCACGAGCACCTTGGCCCGCACCCCAGGAACCCGCACAATCTTCACGATCTCCATCATGCCCTGAGCCAATTCCGGGACCTCAATGGCGAGAAGCTTCGCAAGAAAACCAGGGTGAGCACGGGAGAGATAGACCTTGGGATCCCCTTGCGTTTTCTCCACCTTAAACAGGTAAGCCTTGATACGGTTTCCCGGGACGTAGCGTTCGGTGGGGATGCGTTCTTCCGCGGGCATCACGGCCTCGAGATCACCGAGGTTGATCCACACATCCCGTCCCTCGAAGCGGTGCACCACGCCGTTCAGGACCTCACCGGTGCGGGCGGCGTACATCTCGTACAAGGCCTCCCGGCGGCGACGCAGGATCTCCCGCCGGAAGTACTCCTCCGCCCGGCGGGTGGCAATGCGCCCAAGCTTGGAGAGATCAAATTTTTGATCGTTGACGTAAACCTCCCCGGAGCGGCGATCGATCTTCACCACCGGAGGCTCAGCTCCACCAAACTCCGCCATGTAGGCGGCAGCGATGCCCTTCTCCATGGCCTCGTAGGCGGCCTCCCGGTCGATCCCGCGCTCCCGGGCCATTTCCTCCAGTGCCTCGAGGAACTCGATGTTCATAGCTTACTCCCCTTCGTACACCACCCAGGCCTGCGTCACCTGGGCCAAGGGAATCTCCACCCGTCCGGCCTGCCCCTCGACCCAGATCTTGTCCACGCTTACTTCCGCCAGGCGGCCCTCATAACTGGGCTTCTCCATCTCCCGCACCTTCACGTGGATCTTCTTACCCACCACCCGCTGGTAGTGCCAAGGTTCCCACAACCGCCGGTCCAAGCCGGGTGAAGAAACCTCCAGCACGTAAGCCGAAGGTATGGGATCAGCAGCGTCGAGGAGATCGCTGAGGATCTGGCTAGCGCGCGCACAATCCTCCACGGAGACTCCACCGGGGCGGTCGATGTACACGGTGAGACGGAGCTCCCGACCATGGTGGCCCAGCTCCCAGTGGTAAAGCTCCACCTGGGCCTGCTCCGCCCCGTGACGCAGAACCTCCGCTAATCTTTCCCGCGAAACTTTCATGGTTTGCCATTATACTAAGTTCTCGGGAATGGACACAACGCAAGGATCGCGATTAGATCGATTGTTTGTGGGCAAGGAAGGAGCGGGGGAAAGGGTGGATCGGTTTTTAGCCAGGAAGCTTGGGATCTCCCGCAATGCTGTGCACCACCTTCTTCGCGCGGGTGCGGTGCAGGTAGGTGGGGAAAGGGTGGCTCCGGCGCGCCGACTCCGCCCAGGCGAGGAGGTGGAGGTGCGCTGGGCTGGGCCAGACCTCCTCCCCACACCCTGCCCCATCCCCATCCTCTATGAGGACGAAACCCTGGTGGTGGTGAATAAACCCCGGGGGTTGCCGGTTCATCCTGCCGGGAAGGAATCTAGGCCTACGGTGGTGACGGCCCTGTTGGCCCGGGGGCCCTTGGCGGGCGGACCAGCGAACCGACCCGGGGTGGTTCACCGCCTGGATGCGGCGGTGAGCGGAGCCCTGGTCCTGGCCCGCACCGAGGAAGCTCACCGCAGCTTGGTCCAGCAGTTCAGAGAGCGGAAAGTCCTCAAGGAGTATCTGGCGGTGGTGAAGGGCGAGGTAGAGGCGGACGAGGGGGAGATCCGGGGGCGGGTGGGCCGCGATCCCCATGAACCGTGGCGGATGGCTGTGCAGAGCGCGGGAAAAGAAGCGGTCACAAAGTTTGTAGTTTTAGCTAGAAAAGAAGGGCAAAGCCTCGTTTTAGTTCGTCCCCTCACCGGGCGGACACATCAGATCCGCTTGCACTTGCGAGCCATTGGGCATCCGGTGGTGGGGGACCACCTGTATGGGCGCGGCGAAGGGCCGCTCCTTTTGCATTCCTGGCGGTTAGGGTTCGTTCATCCTAGTGGGGGCGACTGGCGGGAATTTCAGGCCCCGCCTCCTCGGGAGTTCTGCGCATGGCTTGCTGAATTAGATAATACAAACCTGCTACGAACTGGGCAGCCACTGCCGCCCAGTACACCTCCAACCCGTGGGGAGTGAGGAAGAGGAGCCCACTGGCCAGGGCCGTGAGGGCTGCCGCGGCCTTACCAGTCCAGCGGGCCCGCAGCTCCCGCCGGCGCGGCCACAACACTACTGCCCCTAGACCAATCCCAAGCTGAGGAATGAGGGTCAACACTACAGCCAGGAGGGGCAAGCGCCCCACTACGTGAAACGCCACGGCCAACGTGAAGTAGAAAACCTTGTCCGCTAAGGGATCGAGAAATTGGCCAAGCAGGGTGGGCTTTTCCCGCCGGGCCACCCACCCATCGAGGACGTCCGTAGCCACTCCCCCCAGAAACAGGCCCAGCCCCAGGGTCCACCGGTGGGAGAGCACGGCCCATACCAGGGGCCCTACCAGGCCCACCCGCAAGAGCGTCAGCCCGTTCGCCCAGGTCACAGAGAGAATGTTACCCATCTGAATTCGGAAAGCCAGCAGACTTTGGGTTATAATAAAGCGCATAAACCAGCCCATTTCGAGGTGAAATCTCATGCGTAGAACCAAGGTCATCATCATGGGTGCTGCTGGGCGAGATTTTCACAACTTCAACGTGGTTTTTCGGGATAATCCGGACTACGAAGTGGTAGCCTTCACCGCGGCGCAAATCCCGGGAATTGCCGGACGGCGTTACCCACCGGAGTTGGCCGGCCCCCTCTATCCGGAGGGCATTCCCATTGAGCTGGAGGAACGCCTAGCGGAGCTCATCCGCACCCATGGCGTAGACCGCGTGGTGTTCGCGTATTCCGATGTCTCTCACCAGTATGTGATGGAGCGAGCGGCGGTGGCGCAGGCTGCTGGGGCGGATTTCTGGCTCCTCGGCCCCTCGGCCACCCAGCTTTCCGGGAAAAAGCCGGTTGTGGCCGTATGTGCCGTGCGCACAGGCTGTGGCAAGTCCCAAACCACCCGTAAAGTGGCGCACATCCTGAAATCCTGGGGAAAGAAAGTGGTGGTGGTACGCCATCCCATGCCCTACGGAGACCTGCGCCTCCAAGTGGCTCAGCGGTTCGAAACCCTGGCCGACTTGGACCGCTACCACTGCACCATTGAGGAGCGAGAAGAATACGAGCCCCACTTGCGAGAAGGCACCGTAGTCTACGCAGGTGTGGACTACGAGAAGATCCTGCGCATGGCCGAGGAAGAAGCCGATGTGATTCTCTGGGACGGGGGAAACAACGACTTTCCTTTCTTCAAAGCGAACGTGTTGATAGTGGTGGCCGATCCCTTGCGGGCTGGCCACGAGCGCACCTACTGGCCAGGCTCGGTGAACATCCGCATGGCCGATGTGGTGGTGATCAACAAGGTTGACACCGCCCCCTTGGAGGCCATCGAGCGGCTCCGCCAATCCGTCGGGGACTTGAACCCGCGGGCTTGGGTGGTGGAAGCGGCCTCCCCCATCACCGTGGAGGAACCGGAGGTGGTGGCGGGAAGGCGCGTCCTGGTCATTGAGGATGGCCCTACAGTGACCCACGGGGAGATGCCGTTTGGTGCCGGGGCCGTAGCGGCCAGAAAACTGCGGGCAACCCTGGTGGACCCGCGCCCTTATGCTGTGAATTCCCTCCGCCAGGCGTTCGAGCTTTATCCCCACCTCGGCCCGGTCCTTCCCGCCATGGGCTATGGCGATCACCAAATCCAGGACTTGGCCGAGACCATCCGGGGCGTGCCGTGTGACGCCATCCTCATTGCCACTCCGGTGGACCTCCGTCGGCTCATGGATCTGCCCAAGCCTGCCACCCGCGTGCGCTACGAGCTCCAAGAGATCGGCCACCCCACCTTGGAAGAGGTCCTGCGGAAGCTCCTTTAAGGCCAAAGTTCCGGGGCGAGCCGGACAAAAGAGGCGCCGCGGCTCGCCCCTTTTGCTCTCCATCGTCATCCTTCCCGGCTAACTTCTTCCTCAAGGGGGAAAACATGCACACCAAGTGGTGGGTGTTGCCCTTAGCGTTGATGGCCTTCGCCGGTTTAGCCCAGGATATATCTTTTTCCGGGAAACTGGGAATGGATTTTCTCTTCATTCCCGGCACACCGCCCTCCGTGGACTCTGCCCTCACCCTGACCATGGATGTGGGAAAGGGCGGGGTGAAAAGCCGGACCATCTTCTCCTTGGCTGGGCTAGAGGCGGAACACCTTTGGTTCTGGCTGGACTTCCAAGGGATCACCCTCAAGAGCGGCCTCACGTTTGACCCCTGCTTTTCCCGCTGGATACTGGCGGTGAGCGGGGGGTGCTGCCCGTTCTTCCTGGGCGGGATGTTCCTCTTGGGAAACTTGGCCCCGGTTTGCCAGGCGCCCAACTACACGGTGGGAGTGATCCTGGACTTCGGGGTTGGAGGAGAACCCGGGTTCTTAGCCCGCAGCCTCACCGGGTTCGGTGTCCAAAACCTCTATGCCCTCCTCGATGAAGACCCCTGGACGGAGGTCACCCTTGTTCCCGGCTGGTTCTTCGAAGAGGAGCTCCTGCACTTCGCCTGGTCCGGGGATTGCTGGCGTCTCTACACCACCTGGATGTTCACCTGGATGGGGCTGGGATTCGGAGAATTTGGCGTGAGCTACCGGTTCACTGCCCCGGTGGTGGAACTTGGCGCAAGCCTGCACCTCAGCAGCGCCCTCGCCCTGAGCTTTGTCCAACTGCACCTGGGGGTGACGGTGGACTCCGTGTCCGTGTACTCCACCACGGCCTTCAACTTCCTGGGCTTCCTCTGGCAGGAGATCGGCATACGAATCCGCATTTCTCAAGTGCTCCTTTACTCCGCCACCCGGTTCGACCTAAGTGGACTTTTGTGGGTTCGCGTGGGGTTTGAGCTGCAGTTCTAGGGCGTGGACTGGACCATGAACTCCGAGCCGTATCGGACACGCCACTGAGGAAGTCCGCCCACCAGGGCATAGGCCCGGGCTAGACCCAACGCTTGCAGGAATTGGGCAGCTTCCTGGGCCACTCCTTCTCCCTCGTCGACGCAGAAGATGAAGGGCTGAAGTTCCGGGGCTTGAGCGGCCGCGGGGAGAAGGTGAGGGAGCACGACATCGATTCCCTCTGGGCCCAGATGGATCGCGCCGACCAGGTGTTCCTGGGCATAGGCTTCCTCAGAGCGGAAATCCAGAATGACCACGTACTCCTGAGCGAGCCGCGAGGGGCTCACCGCTGCGGGCGAGAAAACGGGCTCGGCTGCAGAAACTCCGCCCACCACCAAGTAAGTTCCCAGCTCCCTGGTCCAGCCCGCTAGCCCCCCGGCCAAAATCCGGATGGCCCAAAATCCGCTGCGCCGCATTTTCTCCGCCACAATCGTTCCCTTTTCCCCTGCCTCGTCACACACGTAGATCATTGCGAGCGGAAGCCAGGAGAAAGCAGCCTCGATCTCCGAAGCCGGCACATTGACCGCACCGAGGAGATGGCCGCGGGCGAAAGCCTCGCGGTCGCGCACGTCTAAAATGAGCCGGTACCGATAACGCACCATATACGCGGTATCCTCGTAGGGTTCATGGGGAGCCACATAACCCTGAATGGCCAAGCGTACCTGCGGGGCCTCGGGGTCATCGGAGTACACGTAAATGTACTTCACCACGCGGTAGCCACCATATCCGGTGGACTCGAACCGCACCTCCAGGGGTATGGATTCACCGGGAGCCAAAGTCATTTGAGGAAGAGGGGCACTGGTGCAGCCACAAGTGGTGGAGGGTTGGCGCGTGAAGGTGAGCAAGGAATCGCCCACGTTGCGCAGGATGAACTGGTGAACCACGAAGATCCCCTCTTTGACCTCCCCGAAATCGTAAACCTCCTCGGACACCGAAAGCCGTGGAGCCCCAAAGAGCACGAAACCCAAAACCGCGGTAATGCCCCAGGCCAACATCCACTTCATCACTACCTCCTGGATCTACAGCTCCCGCGCCCTATAATGCTTCGCGAAAGGAGCACCGTGCTTTTTTCGTTCGGCCTCAATTTTACTCTGCCGGACAAGGATGGGCGAGAAGTCTCCCTCACCACCTTCCTCGGCCGCTACGTGGTCCTGTACTTTTTCCCCAAGGCTGGCACACCCGGGTGTACCCAGGAGGCCCGCGCTTTTCAAGAACACCTCTCCCGTTTTCGGAAGCTCGGCGCGGAGGTAGTGGGGGTTTCGCCCGATGCGCCTGCTAGCTTAGCCCGCTTTGCCGAAAAGCACGCCCTGGAATTCTTGCTCCTCTCCGATGCGGAGGGGACGCTAGCCGAAGCTTACGGAGTGGGGGCGGGCCGGAGGGTGGAGCGGTCCACCTTCTTGTTGGACCGCGCGGGAGTGGTGCGCCGGGCCTGGCGGAAAGTTTTGGTCCCTGGGCATGTTTCAGAGGTGCTGACCACGTTGGAAGCTTTGGTCAAGGCCGATCGCAACTTAAATGGCTTCATCGCCGCGCGACGCGCCAAACGCGCTCTTCGGGAAGACCCCATTCCCCAAGAGGACATCGAGCGCCTCATGGAGGCCGCCCACTTAGCTCCTTCCTGCTTCAACAACCAGCCCTGGCGGTTCGTGGTGGCCCAGGGCGAGAAGCTTGAGGCGGTGAAAAAGGCGCTGCCTGGCGGGAACTACTGGGCCCTGAAGTCGCCGGCGATCGTGGCCGTGGCCTCCCATCCGGAGCTCGATTGCCGCCTTTCGGATCACCGTGACTATTTCCTTTTTGACTGCGGCATGGCCGTGGGATTCCTGATGATTCAAGCCACTCAGATGGGCCTCGTGGCTCATCCCATCGCCGGTTACGACCCCATCGCGGTGAAGGCGGCCTTGGGCATCCCCGAGGACTACGTGCTCATCACCTTGGTGGTCTTGGGCTGGCCAGGGGATCCCGCTGGGCTCAGCGACAAACACCG
>CALKCH010000001.1 GCA_938083225.1 Candidatus Bipolaricaulota bacterium | reverse complement strand
CCCTTCGCTCAACTCTCGCGGGGGATGAAACGGGCGCTGACGGTCGCTGCTGCGCTGGCCCACCGCCCGCCGCTCCTGTTCCTGGACGAGCCGACCACCGGGCTGGACGTGATGAGCGCGCGGAACCTGCGGCAGATGATTACTGTAATCAGCCAATACCTCGTGACCCCCTTGAGTGGCCCAGATCACCGCCACCTCGTCCAGCATCACTGCTGGGAAAGCTGCGAACTCCTCGGGAAGTTCCAGGCCCAGGGCTCGGAGTTTCCCAAGATGGCTTAATGCGTTCATCCCTTCCCCAAAATGCGGCGGCTTCACATTGTAGTAAAACTGCCAAAGCTTCGCGTATCCCAGGAATTCCTCAACCGTGCGGGCCTCCCCCTGGAGCGGGATGTAGAACTCCTCATCATCGGTGCGATGAGATCGCTCCACCCGGCCCTGGTATTCCTTCCGACCCTTGGGTGCCCGCCGGAGTGTAGCCCCAAAGGGACGGTAATAATTCTCCTCCAGCCTCTCCAAATGTTCGGGATTCTCCCCACCGAACTCTGGCCGCCAGTCCTCCTGCCAGTCCACTTCGGTCTTGATCCCCCAGGCCCGCAACCAGCTCATCACCATGGCCACAAAACACAGCCCGTTTACCATGGTGAGCTCTGACCTTCGGGCCAGGAACCTGAACCTTGTTCTGCCCTCAAGGAACGTCCACTGATAGCGGGGAAGCCTATGCTTTCTCAGATGGTCCCGGAGCTTTTGGCCAAGTGTGCCCTTGTCCAGGATGTCTTTGGTGTCCACCTGGGCCAAGTGGAAGGGCTCCTGTTCCTCCCAGGCCCAGCGGGCAGGAAAGAATTTTCGTTTTGCCCGAGTGCGTCGGCTCTGGCCAAGGTGCCGGCGCAGGATATGGCGGACCGTCCCCTTCGGGGAGTCCCAGGGCACAGGCGATGCCTCTTCGACCCCAGCCGTGCTTTTCCTGGAGCGCTAGCACCAGCGCTTCCACCTCAGAGGGTGTTTGCCCTGGCGAGCGGTGGGGTCGGCGCGAAAGGTCTCGGAGGCCTTCTTCTCCGTAGGTTTGGTAACGCCGCGCCCATTTGCGCACGGTGTTCCGAGATACACCGAGTCTTTTTGCTGCCTCCCGAAGGCTTCCACAAGCTTGGTGAGTACGGACCAGTTCTAAGCGTACGGAAACCTTCCCCTCCTCGTGGGGCGAGGGTGTAGAGTTGGTCGAGGGTGAACGCCAGTACGGTGGTATCCCTCCTTTCTTTAGGTTTTTCGCAAGCGAAGAAATAGGGGGGATGCCACATCTTTTTAAGAACTCTTCGAACGGCGCCAGGTCGGGGCGGAGGGAGGGTCACCATGTCCTGGCGCATCTACTCTCAAAGTCCTAGAAGGGAGGAACGGGCAGGGTTAACATCGTGGTTGTCCTTGATGGGGCTCTTTCGACGGGAGTGAGGTCGTATGGAGAAGATCATCGTGCGCGGGGCCCGCGAGCATAACCTCAAAAACATCGACCTGGAGATCCCCCGCCAGAAATTGGTGGTGATCACCGGGATCTCGGGCTCGGGAAAATCATCTTTGGCCTTTGATACCCTCTATGCTGAGGGACAGCGCCGCTACGTGGAGAGTCTCTCGGCCTATGCTCGCCAGTTCTTGGGCCTCATGCAGAAGCCTGACGTGGACCTGATCGAAGGTCTGTCTCCCGCCATCTCCATTGACCAAAAGGCGCGTTCCCACAACCCGCGCTCCACCGTGGGCACGGTCACGGAAATCCACGATTACCTTCGGCTCCTTTTTGCCCGCATCGGCAAACCCCACTGTCCCCAGTGCGGCCGCCCCATCGAGCGCCAAACTGCCCAACAAATCGTGGACCAGCTCCTAAGCCTTCCTGAAGAAACGGCCGTGCAGATCATGGCCCCGGTAGTGCGGGGGCGAAAAGGTGAGTACAAACAGCTTTTTGAGGACTTGAAAAAAGAGGGGTTCGTGCGGGTGCGAGTGGACGGGGTCTTGCGCACCCTGTTTGAGGAGATTGACCTCGACAAAAACAAACGCCACGACATCGAAATCGTCCTGGATCGCATCAAGGTCTCGGACAAGAAGCGCGGCAGAATCGCAGATTCCGTGGAGACAGCCCTCAAATGGGGACAGGGGTTAGTAATTGTGGAGGTGATAGGCGAGGGAGAAAAGCTCTTTTCCGAGCACTTCGCCTGCCCAGTGTGCGGGATAAGCCTCCCGGAAATCGAGCCCAGACTGTTCTCTTTCAACTCGCCCTTTGGGGCGTGCCCAGCCTGTGATGGCCTGGGGATGCGCATGGTGGTGGATCCGGAGCTCGTGATCGATCCGCGGCGTTCCATCCGGGAAGGCGGGATTCTGCCTTGGGCCAATTCGCGCTCCCGCTGGCTTTCTGCCCTCATTGAGGGCGTGTGCAGAGCCTATCGCATCGACCCGGACGTACCCCTGGGCCGCCTTCCCAAAGAAAAGCTGGACATCCTCCTCTACGGCACCCGGGGTGAGCTTGTCCCCTTCGTGTACACCACCACCTACGGCAAGACCCGCACCTACTATCGCCCGTTCGAAGGGGTGGTGAATTTCCTGGACCAAGCCTATCGGGAGGCCATGAGCGAGGAGGCCCGGGAGGAAATTGAACAGTACATGTCAGCGCTGCCCTGCCCGGAATGCAAGGGGGCGCGGCTGAAACCTGAAGCCCTGAGCGTCACCGTGGGCGACAAGAACATCTGGGAAGTCACAAAACTCACGGTTCAGGAGGCTTTGGAATTCTTCGACACTCTTCGGTTCACCGAGCGGGAGGAGATGATTGCCCACCAGATCCTCAAAGAGATCAAAAACCGACTGCAGTTCATGGTGGACGTGGGTCTGGACTACCTCACCTTGGACCGGCCGGCCAATACCTTGGCCGGCGGAGAAGCACAACGGATTCGCTTGGCCACGCAAATCGGTTCCCAGCTCACCGGGGTCCTCTACGTCCTGGATGAGCCCTCGGTGGGCCTCCATCCCCGGGACAACACCCGGCTCATCGCCACCCTCAAACGGCTCAGGGATCTGGGAAACACCGTGATCGTGGTGGAGCACGACGAGGCCACCATGCGCGCGGCGGATTTTCTTGTGGACTTGGGCCCGGGCGCGGGCCTCCACGGCGGGTACGTAGTGGCCACCGGAACTCCCGAGGAAATTGCCCGTAACCCGCGTTCGCTCACCGGCCAATATCTTGCAGGTGTGCGCCACATCCCGGTGCCGAGCCGCCGTCGCCCCCCTCAAGACAAGTGGCTGATCGTGCGGGAAGCCCGCGAGCACAACCTAAAAGGGATCGACGTGCGCTTTCCCGTAGGGCTTTTCATCTGCATCACTGGGGTGTCCGGCTCCGGAAAATCCACACTGGTAGAGGACATCCTCTACCGCGGGATGGCCTGGAAGCTCGGTTTCTCCGCGGGAAAACCTGGAGCCCACGACGACATCATAGGCTGGGAAAATTTCGACCGCGTGCTCATGGTGGACCAGTCGCCCATTGGCCGCACCCCCCGCTCCAACCCCGCCACGTACACCAAGGTCTTCGATCCCATCCGCGAGGTTTTTGCCGCCACTCCTGAGGCGCGCATGCGGGGGTACACCCCCGGACGGTTCTCCTTCAACGTCCGCGGCGGCCGCTGTGAGGCTTGCCAAGGCCAGGGGAAGGTGAAAATCGAAATGCATTTCCTCCCCGACGTCTATGTGCCCTGCGACGTGTGTAAGGGAACTCGCTACAACAAGGAGACCCTGGCCATCCGCTACAAAGGCAAAAACATCGCGGAAGTTTTGGACATGACCGTGGAGGAAGCTCTGGGTTTCTTTTCGGCCATTCCGCCCATTCGCGAAAAGCTCCAAACCTTGTACGATGTGGGCTTGGGCTACATCAAACTGGGCCAGCCGGCCACCGAACTCTCCGGCGGCGAAGCCCAAAGGATCAAACTGGCGCGGGAACTCTCCAAACGCCAATCCGGACGCACCCTTTACCTCCTCGACGAGCCTACTACCGGACTCCACCCCGAAGACGTGCGCAAACTTTTGAACGTCCTGCACCGCTTGGTGGACGCGGGGAACACTGTGGTCGTGATCGAGCACAACTTGGACGTGATCAAAACCGCAGATTGGATCATTGATCTTGGGCCAGAGGGAGGAGAACGTGGCGGCGAAGTCATCGCCGAGGGACCGCCCGAGAAGGTCGCGGAAATTTCCCACTCTTATACGGGGCAATTCCTGCGGAAAGTGCTGACCTTGGAGCCTGTGGGATGACTTGGGAAATTGTCGTGGTGCTCCTCGTTTTAGTTGTGGGGGGGTTCGTCGCGTTTTTCTTGTGGGAACGGCGGCAGCGCGCCCTCCTCGCTCAAGGACTGGGACAGACCCACGAAGAGGTGAGAAAAATCGGGGAGAAGGTGGGGAACGTAGCAGCGGTGGTGGAAACTCTGGAGAAGGAAGTCGGACAAAGCCTTTCCACCACTGTGCAGATCCTGCAAGGGCAGGACCAGACCATCAGCTCGCGGCTTTCGGCCGTACAAGGGCTCGTGGCGGACCTGCGGGAGCGGTTGGGAAAGGTGGAGGAAATCGGTCGCCGGGTGGGCGATGTGGCCGAAGACCTGGCCGGACTGCAGGAACTTTTGCGCGGTCCCAAAGCCCGCGGCGTGTTTGGGGAATGGGTGCTCACTGAGCTTTTGGCAGCAGTTCTCCCACGAGGAAAGTACAAAGAGCAATACCGCTTCCACGACGGAAGCGTCGTGGATGCCGCAATCTTTCTGGAGGAAGCCATCGTTCCTGTGGATGCCAAGTTCCCCATCTCTGGTTTCGAGGCGCTGCGCAGTGCGCCCACAGCGGAGGAGCGCAAAAAGCTCAAGAAAAGCCTCATCCGCAGCGCCCAAAGACACGTAGACGACATTGCCCAGAAATACATAAAACCGAATGAGGGCACCACAGACTTCGCCCTCATGTATATTCCTGCGGAAGGAGTGTTTTTGGAACTGTTGCTGCCCGAAGAGGACATGGATTTCCTGGAGTACGCCTGGAACCGCCGGGTTTTCCCGTGCTCGCCCAACTCTTTTTATTCGTATCTCAGGGCCATAAGTATGGGTCTACGTGGTCTGGAGCTGGCGAAAAACATGCAGACAGTGTTGGGAGAGCTCCGGGCCGTCGAACACGATCTGCAACAAGCCCTGAAGGAACTGGAGACTTTGGGGAACCATCTGCGCAATGCCCAGAACAAATGGGAAGAAACGGACAAGAAGCTCCGCCAAGTCCAAAATAAACTTTCCCAGCTGGCACAAAAGGAGGGCCAATGAAAGGGGTGTACGGACGATACCTATGGGTGGATCTTTCCTCGGGGAAGATCGGGGAAAAGGGGATTCCCCAGCGCTGGTACGAGCTGCACTTGGGGGGGCGGGGCTTGGCGGCGCGCCTCCTTTTGGAGCACGTACGGCCTGGTACCGACCCGTTTTCGCCCGAAAACGCCCTAGTTTTTGCCGCCGGACCCTTCCAGGGCACCGGTCTTGCCGGCGCCGGAAGACACGTGGTGATGGCTATCTCCCCCAAGACCCGCTCCATCGCTGACTCCTATGCGGGCGGCTTTGTGGGCCATGAACTTGGCCGCTCCGGCTACGACGGAATCTTCATTACTGGAAAAGCCCCGGAGCCTGTTTATCTCGTGGTGTACGAGGGAAAGGCAGAACTTCGCCCGGCCCGGGATCTGTGGGGCAGGTGCACAGGGGAGGTGGAGGGGGAGTTAAAGGCCCGTCACCCTGGGGTGCGGGTAGCCGCCATTGGCCCGGCCGGAGAAAAACTGGTGTCCCAAGCCTGCATCATCCACGACCGCAATCGAGCTGCCGGCCGGCCCGGCCTGGGCGCGGTCATGGGTGCCAAACTTCTCAAGGCGGTGGCCATAAAAGGCCACACCGACAAACCCCTTGCGGATCCCGCGAAATTCGCCAAGGCCCGGGCGGAGTTCGCCCAGGAGCTCCTCGCGGACGAAGGCACCCTGCGGTTGGGCGAATACGGCACGGCCCGGGGCCTCACCTGGCTTTCGGAGATGGGTATTCTCCCCACCAAGAACTTCCAGGAAGGCGTGTTCGACTTCGCTGTGGAGATCGGCGGGGAAAAGCTGAAGGAGACGATCCTCGTGGACCGCGACACCTGTGCGGGCTGTCCCATTCGCTGCAAGCGCGTGGTGCGCACGGAGTTCCTGGGCCGGGAGGTCCTTCCCGAGTACGGGGGCCCAGAGTACGAGACTTTGGCCGCGCTGGGCTCCTTGTGCCTTGTTTCGGATCTGCGCGCTGTTGCCCTGGCCAACCAGCTTTGCAACGCCTACGGTCTGGACACGATCTCCGTGGGCGTGGCCATCGCCGCCCTCATGGAGGCTTCGGAGAAGGGCCTCATTTCCGAGCGCATCCCCTGGGGTGATGGGAAGGCTTTGGTGGAGTGGGTGGAGAAGATCGCGCGCCGGGAGGGACTAGGCGACGCGATCGCTTCTGGACTGGAAAAATGGGCCAAAGAAGTGGGCGCGGATTTCGCGATGACCGTGAAGGGAGTAGAAGTGCCCATGCACGAACCGCGCGGAAAAGTGGGGCTGGGCCTATCCTACGCCATCACCCCTCGCGGCGCCAACCACATGGAAGGCTTACACGACACCATGCTCGAGCAGGATAGTCCCACGCCCGAGCTGGGCGTGACCTCTCGGTACGACAGGTTTTCCCTCGAAGGGAAAGCCAAGCTTGTGGTGCTTTACGAAAATCTCCGTTCGTTTGTCAACTCGCTGGTGATGTGCGCCTTCACCACCAAAGAGACTGGGCCACGCTACAACTTCCCAAAGATTCGGGCCCTCTTGGGCTATGCCACGGGCGTAGAGATCGGGCCCGAAGAGATGCTCAGGGTCGGGGCCCGAAATTTTTCGCTCCTTCGCCTCTATTCCGGACTCTGTGGGTACACACAAAACGAGGACCGTCTACCCCCACGTTTTCACGAGCCCCTTCCCCGAGGTGCTTCTGGGGGCCGGCCCATGGATCCTCGCCTTTTCCGCAAGGAAATCGAGGCCTACTACCAACTGCGCGGATGGGATGAGTACGGTCCTAGCCCGAAAACCTTGCGAGACCTCGGCCTAGAAGAGCTCGGGAAATTAAGCGAGGCTGCGAAGCTTTCCGAGAAAGGTTCCTAACAAGCTATGCGAGCAGTGGCTTTCATTGGGCATTCGGGAGCCGGGAAAACCGCGCTCATTTGCCGCCTGATCCCGGTGCTTTTGGCCCGTGGGTACCGAGTGGGCACAGTGAAGCACGTGGGGCCCGAGGTGGAACCCGACACCCCAGGCAAAGATACGTTTCTCCACCGAGAGGCTGGAGCTGAACGGGTCCTCCTCTATTCCCAGCGGCTGGGCGCCCTCTTTTGGGAACACCTGGGAAACCCCGTGGAAGAGTACATTTCCCGCTACATGGGCGATTTGGACCTCGCGATCCTCGAGGGCTTCAAGGACTCCGCGTTTCCCAAGATCGAGGTGTATCGAGGCGGTGAGCCCTTGGCCGGGCGAATCCCAGTCCTGGCAGTGGTCACGGATCGGCCGGCGCGCGTGCCCGACGGAATTCCCATCCTCCCCCCGGACCCTGAGCTTATTGCGGACTTCATCGAGTCCGAGGTTTTGGCGGACTGAGCCCAGCCTATGATCTCAAAAGAAGCCCGCCTTTTTCTTTTGAGTTCAGCCTTGGGAAGTTTCGCCGGGAGCTTCAACGGCCTCTATTTCAACCTCTACCTCAAGGATTTGGGATACGGCCAGGATTGGATTGGCCTTCTCACCGCTGTTTCTTCACTCGTGGTGGTGGCCTCAGCGTTGCCGCTTGGGGTGAGCGCCGGCGCCGCGGGCTACAAACGCTTCCTCCTTTTGGGCATGGGGCTTCAGGCTGGTGGAATGGCGTTGCCCGCTTTTCTTCCCGTTCCAAATTGGCTGGTGGCGGCGGCGGTGGTGGGCGGTTTGGGCGGCGCCATGGGCTCTGTCGTGGGCGGACCGCTCCTGGCGGAGCTCGCCGAAAGCGGAAGCAGAACATATTTGTTTGGGCTACAAGCTGGCCTTTCGGTCTTGGCCGGCACGGCCGGCTCAGCCCTGGCCGGGATCCTGCCCGGCTTCTATGCCTCCTTGTGGAGGCTTCCTCCCCAGGGCGCAGAGGCGTATCGGGCCGTCATCCTCACGGGCTTCCTTCTCTACCTCCTTTCCTTAGCCCCTCTTTTGGGATTGCAAAGCGGGCGGATTTCTGCGGCCCTCTCCTTGCAGAAATTCCAAGGCTACCACCGCTTCACCTGGAATCTAGTTCTGATCAACGGCCTCATCGGGCTTGGCGCCGGGTTGATCATCCCCTTCGTGAACCTCTTCTTCCGCCTGCGTTTTTCCTTGCCTGATCCTCTTTTGGGGCTCGTGTTCGCCCTGAACTCCCTCCTCATCGGGCTTGGGAACCTGGCTTCGCCTCTCTTGGCCCGCCGGTTCGGCCGAATTCAAGTGGTGGTGGCCTGCCAAGCTTTGTCTTTGCCGTTTTTCTTCCTCTGGGGCTACGTTCCTGTGCCTTCCCTCGCTATCCTTGGGTACCTTATCCGCACAAGCCTCATGAACCTCGCTGGCCCCATGTTCTCCGTCGCGGTGATGGAGGCGGTGCCTGCGGAGCTGCGGAGCGGCGCCTCCGCAGTGAACCTGGTGTCCTGGCAAGGCGGATGGGCCTTGGGAGCCCTGGCCTCCGGTTTCGTCCAGGTCCGCTGGGGATTTGCCCCCCTCTTCCCCCTCACCGTGATCCTCTACGCGGTGGCCATCGCCATCACCTGGCGCGCTTTCCGGGAGTACCCATGAGGTTCGGTCTCTTTCTCATCTTGACCCTGCTCTTTTTGGGGATGGCTGGTGTCCTTTCCCTTCCACCCGCGAGCCCACCGGAGCGGCTCCTCATCCTAGGGCTTCCTGCGCTCGGCCCAAGCTGGCTGGAGAAGGAGGGCCAGAGGATCCCCGCGGGCTGTGGCCCCGAGGCCGCCCGCCTCCTCCTTTGGTACTGGGACACCCGCCTCGCCACCGACCTCGTCCGTAGCGACCCCGAAGGAGCTTTGGCCACCCTGCACACCCTGATGGGCACCATCACCGTGCGCTGGGAAGGGGTGGAACAGGGGCTCACCTGGCCCTGGAAGTTCGCCCAGGGGCTGGAGGCCTATGTGCAGACCAAGCTGCCGCAGGTTTCCATACGCACCCTCAGCGCCTCCCTGCGCGAGGTCTTCGACAAGGCCGTGGAATTCCTTTCGCGAGGAAACCCTCCTGTCCTCCTCTTCGATTGGGAGGGCCGGGGCGGCATTTTCCCCAACCACTACGCCCTGGTGGTGGGCTACGACCAAAAAGCGGAGGAGCTCGTGGTCAACCCGGGCTGGGGATACGCTTTCCAAAGTGTCCCTCTCAGCGATCCCGCGGTGGGCCCGGCCCAGCTTTTCTGGTTGGAAGGGCCGGGGTTGCCCTTGCTCCCAGGCCTTCCCGCTCCTCTTCCTGAGGACTGTCCAGCCGTGCGCGGCTACGGGGAAAGCGCGCCTTTTCTCCCCTGGTGGGGAGCAAGCCGCGCCGAGGAACTAGGGCCCGGCTTGGTCCTTCTCGTTTGGGACTAGTTCAGGGATTTCCGCGATCCGGCCAGCCGCGAGCATCTCCGTAAGACGAGAAAGCGCCTCCTCCACTTCGGGGCTCAACCCTTCCCCCAGACCACGGTCCTTGGGTTCCACGCCGATCACCACTATGTTGGAGACCCCGGAAAGGGATAGGAGAAAGGGCAGGGGAAGCCCGTGGGTGGAGCCAAGCATGGCGGAAGGATGGGCAAGGGGGAGGCGGCGGATGCTCCCGGGAGGAAGTCCCATCTCTGCGCTGTCCACCACCACCAGAAGCTCTGGCCTAAGCTTCGCCACCACTCCGACGGCGTTTTCCACGCTCAAGCTTGGGATGGCCACCCATTCCGCAGCTTGGAAACGCTCGGCTAAGCGGAACCCCAGGGCATCATCGCGCCCCAGGGGATTCCCGATTCCCAAGAGGACCCTGTTCACAGGAGGTTTTCGCGGAGGAAGGTGCGGAAGGGGTGGGCCAGGGCTTGCAGCTCTTCCCTGCGCAGGATGACGATGCGCCGGCCGGGAAGGGCCAGGAACCCTCGCTCTTTGAACTCCGAAAGGATACGAACCGCTGTTTCCGTGGTTACCCCGGCCATCTCCGCTAATTCTGCCCGAGGGAGCTCGACCCCGATGTCCAAACCCTCCGGCGTTTCCCGGCCAAACGCCTGGGCCAGCTCCAGTAGCACCCGCGCTAGGCGCTCCTTCGCCGAGTACGCGGTGATCTCCACAAGTTTGTCTCCAAACGCCTTCAGTTCCCGGGAGAGCTTCTCGATAAGGCGGATGGCCACATCCGGGTACTTGCGGACGAACGCGAGAAAATCCTCGCGGCTGATGAACATGAGGCGGGAGGGCTCCAAGGCCTTGGCATAGCACGTGTAACTCTCCTGATCGAACAGGGTTTTTTCGCCGAGGACCTCGCCTGGTCCGAGGAGCTTGAGCATTTGGGAACGCCCGCCTTTGGAGCGCTTGGCCAGCTTGATCTTCCCTTCGCAGACCACGTAAAGCCCGTAAGCAGGCAACCCCTCGTAGAAGACCAGCTCTCCCTGGGCGAGCGCGATAGGTCGCATCATCGCGGCCAACTCCATTCGTGCCGGTTCAGGAAGGCCAGAAAACAGGTAGGAACAGGAATGTTGGCAAGCCCGGCAAAGATCTTGAGCCCTAGTGGGCCGAGTTTGTACTTCCCACATGACGATATCGTTTGTACCGCAAACGCAAAAGTTCGTCCAGGGGGAGAGGGGTAAGTTCCCCGAGGTGGCGGAGTAACGCCTCGCGCACGGCCTCCACGGTGCCTGTGAAATCCGTATGGGCTCCGCCGGGCGGCTCAGGGATCACCTCGTCCACCACCCCTAATTCCCGGAGGTCATGGGCCGTGAGTTTCAATTTCGCCGCTGCTTCTTGGGCGAACTTTGCGTCTTTCCAAAGGATGGAGGCCGCGCCCTCGGGAGAGATCACGGAGTAGGTGGCATTTTCCAAAATGAGCACGCGGTCTGCGGCCGCGAGGGCCACAGCCCCGCCGGAGCCGCCCTCACCGAGGATCACCGCCACCGTGGGCCGAGGATGTCGCAGCATCTGCCAAATACACGAAGCGATGGCGCCGGCAATGTTATGAGCCTCCGCTTGCACTCCGGGATAGGCGCCAGGAGTGTTGATCAATGTGAGGAGGGGCAGATCCAGGCGGGCCGCGACTTCCATGATCCGACGGGCTTTCCAATACCCTTGGGCAGAAGCCATGCCGAACCGCGCGCGGCGTTGTTCCTCCGGGGTAGCGCCCCGGTGGTGAAAAAGCACAGCCACCCGGTGGCCCGCGAGCTTAGCGAGACCACCGCGCAAGGCCGGATCGTCACCCACCACTCGATCCCCGCGCAGCTCATAGAACGCCTCACACAGGGCCTGGACAAAGGGAAGGCCGCTGGGCCGGTCGGGCCGGCGCGCCATTTGCACCCGCTCCCATGGGGAAATTCCCAGGCAGAGAGCCCGCTTGAGCTCGGCTATTTTCTCTTCAAGAACAGCGATCTCCGCGGAGAGATCAAGGCCGTTGGCCTGGGCCAGCCGCCGCAACTCCTCCGCCTTTTCCTCCAAAACTTTCAACCGCTCCTCGTCGCTCATCCCTAGGCTACCAAAACCGAAAGAGCTTGGGACAACTCCTCCCGCAGCTTAGCCCGGGGAACCACAGCATCCACCATGCCGTGTTCCAACGCGAATTTCGCTGTCTGGAAACCTGGGGGCAACCGCTCGCCCGTGGTCTGCTCGATGACCCGCGGCCCAGCAAAACCAACGAGAGCCCCTTCCTCGGCGATGGTGAGGTCGGCCACACCTCCCAGAGAGGCCAGGACCCCCCCGGTGGAGGGATAGGTGAGGACGGCCACGTAGGGCACAGCCGCCTGCGCCAGACGCTCCCGGGCCACCACCACTTTCACCATCTGCAGGAGAGAAAGAACTCCTTCCTGAACCCTGGCTCCTCCGGAGGAGATCACGAACACGAAGGGTTTGCGCTCCTGAGCCGCGCGTTCCATGGCCAAGGCCAAAATCTCGCCCACCCCTACGCCCATGCTCCCCCCGATGAACCGAAAATCCATGACGGTGAGGATCACCGGGATTCCCTGGATTTGGGCGGATCCCGCCAAAACAGCTTCAAACAGCTCTGTTTCCTTGCGGGCCCGCGTCAGTCGGTCTTTATAGGGGATTTGGTCGGCAAAGCCCAAGGGGTCCTCGGCAACGCGGGGGGGCAAGAATTCCGTAAAACTTCCGTCGTCCACAAGAGAAGCCACCCTTTCCCGCGCGGAGAGGAAGAAATAGGCGCCGCACCGTGGGCAAACATACTGGTTCTCCTGCAATTTTCGGCGGAAGATGAGTTCCCCGCAGGACTCGCAGCGCACCCAAAGGGGCTCTTGGGGAGCGCTCACCTCAATTTCCACGTAACGGTCACGCTTATCCCGGCGAATCGGCACCCTCTCCCTCCTTCACCACAAGCCCACCCGAGAGAACCAGGCTCAAACCCTCATCCACCGTGAGCAGGGTGGGAAGCACACGCTCCTTGGGGACGAACAGAACCCAACCGCTGAGGGGGTTGGGAGAGGTGGGAACATACACGGCGGCCACCTCTTGCCCCAGGGTTTGGCTCACAGGCCTAACCACATCCGCAGTGACCATCCCTAAAACATAGCTTCCCGCATGGGGAAACTCCACGAGCACCACGCGGCCTTGGGGCGTGGGGTTGGGGTGAAAAAGGTAGTGCGAGAGCTGCCTTCCCGTCCAATACAGCTTACGGATAAACGGCACGCGCAAAAGACCGCGCTCTAGACCGTTGAGCATGGCCTTGCCCAGCCAGTGTCGGGTGACCACGCCCGCGAGAAGGATCACCATGAACCCCCCAATGATCTCGGTGCCTGGAAGATAGAAACCCAGGGTGCGGCGCATCCAGGCCGCCAGGGCCGTATGCGGTCCCAACAAGCTGTAGGCCCAGCGGTAGAGGAGCCAAAGAACAAAGGCCGTGAGGCCCAAGGGCAGAAGGGCCATAAGACCGGTCAAGAAGGTGGAGCGAAACCATCTGAAAACCCGCATGCTCCTGAAAGTTGTACAAGGCACAAGGCCGGTGTGCAAAATCTCCGTTGAACGCCGATACAAAGCGGGTATTATGGGCTGCGTTGCGCCTTGATCTCGTGAAGGAGGTGGCAGAAAGTGAAGTGGGTGCAGCCTGACCCCAAACGTGAGAACTGGTATTGGCCCACCGAGGCCCTCAAAGAGCGGGCCTGGATCTCCGATCCTCACATCTATGAGACAGCGGGGGCTGATCCCGTGCACTTTTGGGCCCAAAGAGCAGAGGAACTGGTTTGGTTCCAAAAGTGGAAGGAAACCCACGTCGACGAACCTTACGCTTACAAGTGGTTTGTGGGCGGGAAAATTAACATCTCCTACAACTCGTTGGACCGGCATGTGGAGGCTGGGCAGGGCGACAAGGTCGCCCTCATTTGGGAGCCCGAGCCGACGCAGGAGCCCAACCGCATCCTCACCTACAGGGAACTCCTGGCGGAGGTTTCCCGTCTGGCCAACGCCTTGAAACGGCTGGGCATCAAAAAGGGCGATCGGGTGGGAATTTACCTGCCCATGATTCCCGAAGCCGTCATCGCCATGCAGGCCTGCGTGCGCATCGGTGCGGTACACACGGTTGTGTTCTCCGCCTTCTCCGCGGAATCCCTGCGGGACCGGCTTCTGGACTCCGGCGCTCGCCTCCTCATCACAGCCGACGGCTACTACCGCCGCGGTAAGGTGATCGACCTCAAACTTCAGGCGGACCAGGCCCTCGCCGGAACGAAGGTGGAAAAAGTGATTGTGGTGCGCCGCACAGGCCACCCCATCCCCATGAACCCTAACCGAGATCTGTGGTACCCCGAGCTCGTCCAGGGCGAAAAGGACTTCTGCCCGGCCGAGCCCATGGATGGCGAAGACTTGGCTTTCATCCTCTACACCTCGGGGACCACGGGGAAGCCCAAAGGCGTCATGCACGCCACCGGCGGGTATGCCGTGCAGGTCTACGCCACAGCCAAATGGGACTTCAACCTCCATGAGGACGACGTGCATTTCTGCACGGCCGACGTGGGCTGGATCACCGGCCACTCCTACCTCAACTACGGGCCCCTCATGAACGGGGTGGCCACGGTGGTGTACGAAGGCTCCCCGGATTACCCGGACTTCGGCCGCATGTGGCAGATCATCGAAAAACACAAGGTGACGGTGTACTACACCGCGCCCACCGCGATACGTATGCATGTGAAGTGGGGCGACGAGTGGCCTAAGAAATACGACCTTTCCTCGCTGCGCGTTCTGGGCACGGTAGGCGAGCCCATCAACGAAGAGGCCTGGCTATGGTACTTCAAGCTCATCGGCGGGGAGCGCTGCCCCATCATCGACACCTGGTGGCAAACAGAGACCGGCGCCACCTGTGTTCAGGCTTTGCCAGGAATTGGGCCGTTCATCCCCACGGTGGCGGGCCGGCCCTTCCCCGGGATCAAGGCCAAAATCGTGGACGCGGGCGGCCAGCCCGTGAAACTGGGCGAGGGCGGTTATCTTGTCTTGGAGCCGCCCTTCCCGCCGGCCCTCACCCGCGGGCTGTACGGTGACCCCGAGAAGTTCAAGGCCACCTACTTCGGAGAATTCGGGCCAAAACTCTACTTCACCAAGGACGGCGCCCGCATGGACGAGATGGGCAATATCCGCATCACCGGCCGCGTGGACGACGTGATGAACGTGGCCGGCCACCGCCTGGCCACCGCCGAGGTGGAAGATGCCCTCGCCCAGCACCCCTTGGTCTCCGAGGTGGCCGTGGTTTCCCGCCCCGACGACATCAAAGGCGAGGTGCCTGTGGCCTTTGTGCTCCTCAAGGCTGGAGCTCAACCCTCAGAAGAGCTGAAGAAGGAGCTCATCAAGACCGTGGACAAGCACATCGGGCCCACAGCCCGGCCGGCGGAGATCTTCTTCACCGAGGACGTGCCCAAAACCCGCTCCGGAAAAATCATGCGCCGGGTCCTCAAGGCCCTGGTACGGGGCGAGCCCGTGGGCGACATCACCACCCTGCGTAACCCCGAGGTGGTGGAGCTGCTCAAGCAAGTGGTGGGCTACAAGGACTGAGGGGATAAGGCCGGACCAGACGGGGGCGGGCTTACTCCGCCCCCTTTCTTTGGCAGGAGGGGCTGATGAAAAGAGCCGTGTTGACCGGGACTAAAAGCCGGTGGCTTCTCGTCGGAGTTGGGTTTCTGGCCAATCTCTGTATGGGCGCGGTCTACGCGTTCAGCGTTTTCCGCAAGCCCTTGGAGGAGCTGTGGGGGCTCACGGCCACCCTGAGCGGGCTGCCCTTCATGGTGTTTCTGGCGGTGTTCGCTGTGGCCATGGCCCTGGCCGGAGGTCTTTTGGACTCCTGGGGGCCCCGGAGGGTCGGCCTCCTGGGCGGGATCCTGGTAGGACTGGGCTGGCTTCTCGCCGGTTTCTCCCCCAACATCGGGCTCCTCACCTTCTTCTACGGGGTCCTGGCGGGGGCGGGCGTGGGCCTGGCCTACGGCTGCCCCATCGCTGTGACCAGCAGGTGGTTTCCGGAGCGGCGGGGCCTGGCGGTGGGCCTCACCGTGATGGGCTTCGGCGCCTCCCCCCTCCTCACCGCGCCCCTCATGAGCTTTTTGATCGCCCATTTTGGCCCTCTTCGCACCTTCACCATCCTCGGCGTGGTTTTCTTTTTTGTGCTCGTGCTTTTGACTTTGCCCCTACGTTATCCTCCGGAAGGATGGGCGCTGTCCACAACTCAACGTCCCTCTAAACGTTCAAACCTGGACCTAGAGCCGCGGGAAGTCCTGCGCACCCCCACGTTCTACGCCCTGTGGGCGACGTTCACCCTGGGCTGCCTGGCGGGCCTCATGGCCATCGGCATCGCCGCGCCTTTTGGACAGGAAGTAGTAGGACTTTCGGGTTCCCTTGCCGCTTTGGCTGTCTCGGTTTTCGCCATCTTCAATGCCGCAGGACGC
Source organism: Candidatus Bipolaricaulota bacterium (assembly GCA_938083225.1). Classification (GTDB taxonomy): domain Bacteria; phylum Bipolaricaulota; class Bipolaricaulia; order Bipolaricaulales; family Bipolaricaulaceae; genus DTER01. The sequence goes on along the minus strand of CALKCH010000001.1, from coordinate 3,812 downwards.
CCGCTCTTCGGCTGGCTCACGGACCGCCTGACCCCGCGGTACGCGGCAGCTCTTTCCTTTGGCCTCATCCTCCTGGCCGCTTTGACTTTGGGGCTCTTTGGGCGCGGCAACCTCGGCCTCTATTTCCTCGGGTTCGGTATTTTGTGGATGAACCTGGGCGGGTGGTTGGCCATCGCGCCCACGGCCACGGCCACCTTCTTTGGGCTCAAAAACTACGGGCGCAACTACGGAATGGTGTACACGGCCTATGGAGTGGGCGCGATCGCCGGGAACGTCCTTTCGGGAATCCTGCGGGACTTGACCGGAGAATACCTTTTCGTGTTCTTGCCTGTAGCGGGACTGGCGGCGCTAGGCCTGGGAGTGGCGTTGATGGGCCTTCGTCCCCTGCTCAAGAAGGCTTGAAAGCACGGGTAAGACGTCCTTTTTCCGCGCGGGTCGGGCGCCTTGGGCCAAGAGGGCGCGGAAGAGAGTGGTGGCCTGTCCGCCGGTGAAGTCCCGTGCGGACACATTCTCCGCGTCCACGACCAGCACCGGCTTCCCCTGAGCCCAGATCGATACCGCCTCCAGCGCCCGCAGGTTTCCTGGACCAAACCAGGTCGGCCCCACCACCACCGCCTCCACCTCCTGAATGGATTGGCAAAGCTCAGCGTATGCTGCGTCTGAAATGGGGGAGAAGGGGGCTTCGGTGATCACGGGGATCCCCAAAGCTTGGGCCACCTGATAGTCGCTATCGAGTGCAGCCACCACTCCCAAGGTGACCTCGAACTCCGCCGCCAAAAGAGGGAGCAGGTCCTCCACGCTTCCGCCCCCACCTATGACCAGAACGCGCCCTCTTTTCTTTCCGGTGCGGGGCGGGTTGAGCAAAAAATGAACGTGGACCCGGCCAGTCAGGGGATGGGTACGCACCATGGCTTCCACGCCGAACACCGCCCGCAGAAGCGCGGGGGTGAGGACTTCCTCAGGGGCGCCGCAGGCCAAAAGCCGGCCGCGCTGGAGGAGAGCCAAGCGGTGGGCGAAAGCCGCAGCCAGGTTCAGATCATGTAGGGCCATGATGACCGTGCCCCCGTCTTCCGCGAACTTCGTGATGAGCTGCATGAGCTCGATCTGGTGGGCCACATCGAGGTGGGCCGTGGGCTCGTCCAGAAGAAGAATTTCCGGCTCTTGAGCGAAGGCCATGGCCAGCAGGGCCCGCTGGCGTTCCCCACCCGAGAGTTCCGACCAGCGCCGGTGGGCTAGCTCGGTGAGGCCGGCGACGGCCAGGGCCTGCGCCACCGCCCTTTGGTCTACAGGCCGGTATCCCTGCAAGCGACCCAGATGAGGCACACGCCCCAACTCCACCAGCTCCTGCACGGTGAGGTCGAAGGCGGGCTGGGCACCTTGCTCCACCATGGCCAGCCTCTGGGCCCGTTCCCGCGCGGGGAAATCCCATACAGCTCGGAAATCCAGGTAGATCGCACCCTTTTGGGGCTGTAGAGCTCCGGATATGGCCCGAAGCAAAGTGCTTTTCCCTGCGCCATTCGGTCCCACCACAGCCAGGATCTCCTCCTCTTGCACCTCCAGGTCCACGTCTGTGAGGACGGGATCCAGGGAATAAGCCAAGGATAAGCTACGGATCGTGACCTTCATAGTCCCTTGCTCAGGCGGGCCCAAAGGAGGTAGAGGAAAAAGGGCGCGCCCAAAAGGGCGGTGACCGTGCCCAAGGGGAGCTCCCAAGGAGCGCGGAGGGTGCGGGCCGCGGCATCCGCCCACACCAACAAGGTTCCGCCCGTGAAAGCCGCGGCAGGAAGCACAAGGCGGTGGTCTGGGCCCACGATCAACCGCACCATGTGGGGCACGACTAACCCCACGAAAGCCACGACCCCGCAGAAGGCCACGGTGACGGAGGCCAACACCGTGCTCAGCCCAAGGAGCACGCGCCGAGCCCGGTGGGGATCCACGCCCAAGTGGAGGGCACCCTCCTCTCCCAAAGCCAGGGCGTTCAGCTCCCGGGCCCAAGGGAGGAGGATCCCCAAAGCGGCAAGGACGGTGGGGCCCAAGATCCTGAGCTCCGGCCAGGAAACCCGCGCTAAACTTCCCATGCTCCAGAACAGGAATTCTTCCACCCTTCTTGTTCCCGCGAAGGCCAAGAGGAGGAAGCCGGTGAGGGCGGAGAACAGCGCAGCCAGGGCAATCCCGGCGAGGATCAGCCCGAGCTCCCTGCGCCGCCAGCCCAGACGCCAACAGAGGAACACCGCGAGCACCCCGCCCAGGAATGCGGCTGCGGGCCGTGCCTCTCGGGACGAGATCCCGAAGGCCAGGGTGGCGACCACGCCGGCGGCCGCACCATTAGCCACCCCCAGCAAATACGGGTCAGCAAGTGGATTGCGGAACACCCCTTGCATGACCGCGCCGGCTAGGCCCAAGCCCGCTCCCACCACCAACCCTGCCAGGACTCGAGGGACCCGGAGCTCCCGCAAAATGCGCGCCTCCGGAGTAGCTCCCCCAGAAAGGAGGAGAGAAAAGACCTGGGATGCGGGAATCGATACGGGTCCGATCCCCAAAGCCAAAAGGGCGCTGCCCAAGGCCAGGGCAAGAAGGAGGGCGGGCACGGCCCATTTCATCGGCCGAAGACCTCGGGATGGAGAGCCTTGGCCATGAGCTCTAGCGCCCGCACAAGCTTCGTGGACACTACCCAGGCGGCCGGAATTCCCACGACCTTCTTCTCCCGCACAGCCCGGAGGTCCCGTAAGAGGGCGCTGGCCTCAAAGTTCTCCACCTGGGCTGGATCAGTAAATATCACTTCAGGATCACGACGGAGAAGCTCCTCCAAGCTCACCTGGGGGTAGCCCGTAACATCGCTGAAGAGGTTTGCGCTTCCGGCGCGGAGGAGAAGCTCGTGCTCGGGCGTGCCCCGGCCGGCGGCAAAAGGCGGACTATCCGGGGCCAAAAGGTACAAGAACACCGTGCCTTTTTTAGGCTGATCTCGGACCACGCTTTCCAGAGCCACAATCTGTTGGGCCAGCTGGCCCACCAGGGCCTCCGCCTTGGCGGCAGCGCCCATCACCTGGCCCACGAGGAGGATGACCCCGAACACATCGGTGATCCCCCGGATCCAGCCCTCGGGGCCGCCCCCCGTCACCACAGGGATTCCCAAGCGTTCCAGTTGCTCTCGCGTCTCCCCCCAGGCTCCGAGCACCACGTCCGGCTCCAGAGCCAAAATGAGCTCGAACGACGGAGCGAAAGCTGGGCCGATGCGCGGCACTTCCGCCAGGGCCTCCGGAAGCCCGGGAGCAGTGCTCACTCCCACCACGCGCCCAGCCAGCCCCAAATCCACAAGGATCTCCGCATACAGGGCCACGCCAGCCACCACCACCCGTTGAGGTTCGGCTAAGATGAGGATGGCCTGACCGCGATCATCCACGACTTCCACGGGAAAGGCTCCCCCAAGAGCGCTTACCACAAGGACCACGAAAAGAAGCGCACGCATCGCACCCTCCTCAACACCAATCAATGGTAGCATTGTGCAAGTTCACCAGCAATGAACAAAACCGGATTTTACATGGAGCCATTTAGCGGTGTGGGAAAATGTGCTTTTTGCGCTCGGCCCCTGGTGGGCTCCAGCTCCAGCTGCAAAAGTGTAACTAACTTTGGGAAGAAGCTCTGCCCTAACATTCCCTTGGCCCATTAAAACCTTTAAACCTTGGCTCGCGCTTCGCTGTCAGATTCAAGTGTTTCTACTATCTTTTTTGCGATCCTTTCCACATCAGCGGCATCGAAGTCCAGAGTAGGGACTTTTTCAACACCCTCCTCTGCGATGGTGAACTCAAAAGTGG